>NC_018748.1:959631-1279508 GCF_000263195.1 Emticicia oligotrophica DSM 17448 | reverse complement strand
GACAATTCGTTATCAGATTCTGAGAAAGAATCCTTTTTTCAAGATATTCAATCAACTGCTAAAGAGTTAGATAATATCATACAAGATATTACTACTAAAATACAGGGTAGAATAGAGAGAACCTCTTACGGAAATTAAGTTTTAAATAAAAAAAACTTAAGAAAGCATGTAATAGATTTAGTTTTTACCAAATCTATATAGAATATTCCAATACATTAAAAGTTGTTTTTAGTATCACAGTTCATATATTCTTATAAAATATATGGGTAATACTGCTATTTGAATATTTTAAATTTTGATGGGAAATGTCACAAAATATAGGTTAGTGCTATTGTACTAATATTATCTTATAGAGCTGAGTTGTCTATTCGGATTCGCGGCTTATTTGCTTACCTAATAACTAAAAATTATAATGTTCTCTTTTTTTGAAAAAAAGGCAAAAACAACATTTGGAGAAATGTTGAAAGTGGATGTGCATGCTCATCTCATACCAAGAGTTGCCAATAGAAATACTGATTTAGAAACAAGTATTAAATACATAAAGAATCTTAAATCGTTAGGATATCAGAAAATTATTACCACACCAAATTACATAAATGAATCCTATATTAATAGTAGTGATGCTATAAAGAGAGGATTGTTGGAATTGCAAAAAGAATTATATGCAAGAAATATTTCAATAAGTATTGAGGCAACAGCGGAATATTATTTAGATACCGAATTTGAAAAATTATTAAATTCAAATGATATTCTAAGCTTTGGGGATAAAAGATATGTTTTAATATCAATGTCACACGCAGTTGCCCCTCCTAATAATTTTGAAGAAGTAATTTTTAATCTACACATGAAGGGGTATCAACCCATTTTATCTCAACCTGAAAGATACCATTTTTGGCATAATTCACCAAGAATCTATAGACGTCTCAATCATATTGGATGTTTAATGCAAGTAAATATACTTTCATTATTGGGTTACTATGGTCGAACCACTAAAAAAGTTGCTTTAAAGTTGATAGATGAAAAATTTGTAGATTTTTTAGGAACAAACTTATACCATGATAAACATTTTCAGTTATTGGACAATAGTGCAAAAAATCGTGAATTGTACGATTTAATAAAGCGATATCACTTTAAAAATTTAAACCTTTTGTAATCTTAAGGAGTTAGTTGTGGTATTTGCATTGAAAATTAAAGTGACATACGAACAAATAAATTTAATTTAGTTTACAAGGGCAGTCAGTTGACTGCTCTTTGTTTTTTAATACCTAGGCTTTCTTTACGATTTAGCAATTGTTAATGGATTGTTAAAAATTTGTCTTGTATAATCTAATATTGTTTATTTGTATTAATAAATATGCTTGACTAAAATAAAAATTGTATTTCAAAACTTAAAATCAATTAAATCAATGAAAAAATTATTTTTAACGATTGCAGTAGTATTTGCTTTTGTAGCAGCATCAAATGCTCAAGGTGTTTTAAAATTTAATAAAGAAGTACATGATTTCGGTAAAATTACTGAAGGTCCATTAGCAACTTACAATTTTGAAGTAACAAATACTGGTACTGCTCCAGTAGTTATCTCAAACGCACAAGCATCTTGTGGATGTACAACTCCTGAGTACTCTAAAGACCCAATTATGCCAGGTGGAAAAAGTGTAATAAAAGTTGGTTATAACACTTCTGGTCGTCCAGGTGCATTTACAAAAACAATTACTGTATCAAGCAATGCTGAAAATTCATCAGTAATTCTTACAATTAAAGGTGAGGTTACTTCGGCTCCTGCTTCGGCACCTGCTTCAGCACCAGCTTCAGCTCCAAAAGCAAAGAAAAAATCTTAATTTTCTATAAAGATTATTTGAATCTAAAAGCCTCTTGACAAACGTCAGGAGGCTTTTTGTTTAATTTCTGCTCTTCCGCAACCTAACTCCAAGTATTTTCGTATCTACATTGTCTTAGAGAAAGTATAAAAGCACATACTTTATAGCCTAAAATTTGTTTTGAGTTTATTTTATTGTAGAGTTTAATTTTTGACACAAAAGCCCTATTCTGCTGAAAAGAGAGTAGGGCTTTTTGTTTGAAGAAATATTGATTATAAAAGCCAAATTTCTATATTTGAGTATCAAACCATATTTAACCATCAAGTAAGACTCTATCCTATGAATTTTCTTTGTATATGTACTTATTTTAAAGGTGTCGAATTTTTGAAATCATGTAAAGCAGAAGGAAATAAAGTTTTTTTGCTAACTAACCAAAAATTGAAAGATAAACCTTGGCCATGGGAGTCGATAGATGAAGTGTTTTACCTAGATAATGTCGATAACAACTTTGATACTTATCACAAAATATTAACAGGATTAGCTAACCTGATGCGTACTGTAAAAATTGATAGAGTAGTAGCTCTAGATGATTTTGATGTCGAAAAAGCCGCCTTAGTTCGTGAGCATTTCCGTATTCCGGGGATGGGGCAAACTACTGCCCGTTATTTTAGAGATAAACTCGCTATGCGTGTACAGGCTCAAGATTTAGGTATTGCAGTGCCCCCATTCAGTCCACTTTTCCACGATATTGATATTACCGAGTACCTACAACGTACTCCTGCACCGTGGGTTATCAAACCTCGTTCAGAAGCTTCGGCAGCGGGTATAAAGAAAGTTCATAGTTTTCAAGAAGCATGGGATACCATTCATGCTTTGGGTGAAGAGCGTCATAATTTTCTTATTGAACAATTCAAACCGGGCGATGTTTATCACGTAGATTCTCTCACAATTAATGGAAAAGTGATTTTTACGAGATGTAACCAATATCTGAATACCCCATTTGAGGTAGCTCATGGGGGTGGTATTTTTCGTTCAGTGACTGTTGAACATGGTTCTGAAGATGCCAAGCTTCTTAAAAAGGTAAACGAAGATGTTATGCGTGCGTTTGGTATGAGGTCAAGTGCATCACATACCGAAATGATAAAATGCTACGAAGATGGGCAGTTTTATTTCCTAGAAACTGCTTCACGCGTGGGGGGAGCCAATTTGGCCGAAATGGTAGAATATTCATCGGGTATAAATCTCTGGAAAGAGTGGGCTAAAATAGAAACCATGATAGCTACGGGGGACACTTATGAACTACCTAAAGTTGAAGATTATTATTCTGGTATTATCATTTCTCTTTCTTCGTATGAACACCCAGATTACACGCCATTTAATGACCCAGAAATTGTCTGGAAAATGAATGAGGAATACCATATTGGACTTATCGTTCGCTCAGAAAGTAGAGCAAAAGTGCTTGAATTGATGGAAAAGTACGCCATCATGATTCGAGATTTGGGTTACCATGCCTCGGCTCCCGCTCCTGATAAACCCGTGCATTAATTTGATTTATGAATGACGATTTTGGATTTATAAATTTAAGTTTTATCCTATCAATCGTGATTTGTATTTCGTAAATCTTCAATCAAAATGACTCAACAAGAAATCATAGATTACGTAAATAATCATCCTTCGGGGAAAGTTAAATTAGCTATCGCTGATATTGATGGAGTTTTACGTGGAAAATACATTAGTAAGCAAAAATTCATGTCGTTGTTGGAAGGCGATTTAGGTTTTTGTGATGTTGTTTTTGGCTGGGATATGGCCGATGTTTGCTACGATAATGCCTCGTTTACGGGGTGGCATTCAGGTTATCCAGATGCTAAAGCTAAGCTAGATTTAAGTACATTTCGAAAAATCCCTTGGGAAAATGATATTCCTTTTTTCTTGGCTGATTTTATTGAGGACGCGGCCGAGGTATGCCCTAGAAATATCTTGAAAAAGGTTATTCAAGATACCGAAGCTGCGGGTTATAGACCTTTCTTTTCGCAAGAATTTGAATGGTTTAATTTTGAAGAAACACCTGCGTCTGTTCATGAAAAAGGATTTCAGAATCTTCAACCCATTACACCGGGAATGTTTGGTTATTCATTGCTGAGAAGTAGTCTTCGTAATGATTTTATGACCAATATTTTTGAACAATTGACACAATTTAATGTGCCACTCGAAGGCCTTCATACCGAAACAGGCCCTGGTGTTTATGAAGCAGCTATCACTTATTCAGATATTCTTTCAGCAGCCGACCGAGCGATTTTATTCAAAACTTCAGTTAAAGAAATTGCCAACAAATTGGGCATTATGGCCACATTTATGGCAAAAATCAACGAAAATCTGCCTGGTTGTAGTGGTCACGTACACCAAAGTTTATGGGATTCGAGTGAGAAAACGAACCTTTTTTATGATGAAAGTGCTCCAAATCATATTAGTTCGTTGATGCAAAGTTATATGGCTGGACAATTGTATTGTTTACCCCATATTTTACCTATGGTTGCTCCAACAATTAATAGTTATAAGCGTTTGGTAGAAGGTGCTTGGGCTCCAACAACGCTTACATGGGCAGTTGATAATCGGACTGTCGCATTGCGTGCCCTTCCATTAGGTAAGAAATCATGCCGATTAGAAACCCGCGTGGTTGGCTCAGACACTAATCCATATTTGGCTTTGGCCGCTTGTTTGGCAGCTGGCCTTTACGGAATTCGGAATAATCTCAAGCTTGAGCAACCTGCTACTGTTGGTAATGGTTACAAAGATTTGAGTAATGGCGTATTACCAAGCAATTTGTATGAAGCTACACAAGCTATGAAAAATTCGGCAGTTGCAAAAGAATTATTTGGCGATGCTTTTGTGCATCACTTTACGCAAACCCGTGAATGGGAATGGAGGCAATACGCCAAAGTGGTAACCGATTTTGAGCTAAAGCGATATTTTGAGATTATATAAACTCAAAAATAGAACATGAAAATAGTTGACTAAGAGCATTTATCAAAGAAATAAAACTAATTGTTAAATGCATGTAGAATCATATTGGTAGCTTAGTGAAGTCGAAGCTACCCACCAAGAAAAATTCGATGGTTTCGGATACGCTCAACCACCGAAGAGCATATTCAATCATCGAATATTACACACAAACAAAAATTGGAAATTAATATCTAAATGTATGAAAGTTAGAAACTAAAAATCAACTTATTTATACATTCTAACATCAACCCTATGATAATCCTCGTTGTATTCTTGGCGATAGCTTTTATAGTTATTTCTTCTACTTGGTTCAAATTGCACCCTTTGGCTGGTTTATTGTTGGCTGCTTTATCGGTGGGTATCTATGCAGGTTTACCGATTGATAAATTGGCCGAAACCATTGGCAAAGGTTTTGGGGAATTAATGTCAAAAATTGGCTTGATGGTTATTTTGGGTTGTGTGATTGGAGCAATTTTAGATAAATCGGGAGCAGCAATTAAAGTCGCAGATGTGATTTTGAAAATTTTTGGAGAGAAATATCCTGCTTTTGCGATGTCGGTCATTGGAGCTATTGTAGGAATACCCGTCTTTTGCGATTCGGGCTTTATTATTTTAGCAAAACTCAATAAAATTGTGGCAAAAATGGTAAATCGTCCACTTGGTACGATTGCCATCGCATTGTCTGGTGGACTTTTTGCCACACATACACTTGTACCACCTACACCGGGGCCACTTTCGGCTGCTGGTAATTTAAACTTAACTGATTCTATTGGCTTAGTTATTTTATTGGGCTTGGTAGTTGCTATTCCAAGTTTGTTTGTTTCTACGTGGTTTGCTCAAAAATATGCCAATAACATCGAAATCATTGAAGATGACGAATGGGATACTTCCCTCGCTGATACGCAAAGTAATTTACCTGCCTGGAAAGCATTTATGCCTATCTTATTGCCGATTTTGCTCATAACAATCGCTTCTTTCGCTAAGATTACGCATTTTTTCAGCGACGAAGTATTGCATTGGCTGGGTTTCTTAGGAAGTCCTTTGGTTTCGTTTTTGCTGGCTATTGCTTTTTCATACACACTTTTCCCTGAAAAACCTGCCGATAAATTATTAGCTTGTTTTAAGAGCGGAATTGAGCATTGTGGCACTACGCTCGTGTTGGTAGGAGCAGGTGGAGCTTTTGGGGCAATTTTGAAAGAAACAGCTTTAAAAGACATGATTAGCACTTGGTTATTAGCCAATCAGACAACAGGCGTGATGTTTTTAGTGATAGCTTTTTTAGTAGGGGCATTTTTCAAAACAGCTCAGGGGTCAACTACTACTTCAATGGTACTTACTTCTGGAATTTTAGCTCCATTAGCTACATCCGTAGGTTTTGCATCACCATTCGAACTTACCCTTTTAGTAATGGCAGTAGGCAGTGGAGCCATGACGGTATCGCACGCTAATGATGCTTGGTTTTGGGTAGTTTCACAATTTACAGGAATCAATCAACGAGATGCTTATCGTACACATACACTACTTTCGGGTCTGCAAGGTATTGTAAGCTTGATTGTAGTTTGCTTAATTTATTTAGTGTTTTGAAGAAAGTACCCAAATAGTAAATATTTTGAGTACTTTCTATAAACTATTACTACACATTCAGCCAGTATGTCATTTTGAAAATTAAGGCACGATTTTTAGGTGTCCATGCTTTAATATAATAATTAGGGATATTTTCAGCGAAATAATTATCAGTATATACTAAGAAGAAATCAGATACAGGGCGGAAACGCCATTGTAATCGTGAGTTAATATTGGTATTATTGGTTTGCGTATTATACTGGAAAAATGTGCTGAAAAATACACTTTTCGAGAAAGAGAGCTCAGCACGTGGGCCTACAAGCCAGTATTTTACGCTATTATAAGGCTTTGACATATCAATTTGAGTGTAGTTAAAATCTACTCCAAAGACCCCATAAGGCTGGTAACGATAACCAAGACTACCCTCTAAAAACAAACCAGTACCTTTTACACCTTGGGCTTTATTCGTGAAGTAATCACCTTTAGTGTAGCTAAAAGAGCCATTTAGGTTGTTTCTTTTACTACTTGTATAACCAAAGCTGATAAAATTTGAGCGATAATCACCAATTGGCAATTCTGCTACATTCTTAAAATTATCTGGATTTGGATTATTACTTGCATTGGTAGGGTCGAAAGTGGCAAATAAATGCGTAAAACTCCATCCTTTGGCTAAGTACACCTCTGAACCGGCCGCATTATTAGCAAATAAAAACACATTGGTTTCGCCATCTAAACGTTTTCCTGTTAAATCAAAAACATCGCTTCCTTCTGTACCAATTCCGTAAGCATTGATATATTTAACCACTTTCTTCGATTTTGGGTTAAGAATGATATTGGCTGGGCGATAAATCTGCCAGATACCCGTACGTGGCACAAAACCTACGTCGGCACGATAATTTTGTCCGATTCGTTGTACACCTAAATTAAGGTCGATGTGTGGGTGGTGGTAGCCCATAAAATGAGCTAAACTACCAGCATCTTTATTGTTTTCGGGTGAAAAAGATTGATGATAATAGCTTTCAGATTCAAAACGACTATCTTTTGAATAGAAATTAAATTCTAAACCTCCTACACGGTTGAATTTTCGATAACCAGATGTTTGCTCACTTGTTAGATTACTGAAATCATTTTCTTTATTGACAAAAATACCTCCCAAAGTAGAGCGATTAAGCAATTTTCGTTGTACAACGGCAACCGAATAATTGGCCGCAGGAAGATATTTATCTTCTCCGAAATTTACTTTTCTCGTTTGCATATTCATCAAGCCAATTCTCCAATTATCGTTGAGTTTTCCGCTTAATCTTGCCCCCGCCAAGATAGGTACTCGTTGGGTCAAACCCGTATTTGGATTACGCGTAATACCGATACGACGTGAGAAAAAAGGACGTGTATCAGGGAAACCAAAAGTGCCAAAAAGGTCATTGTTTTCTAGAAAAAATTGTCTTCTTTCTGGGAAAAACAATTCAAAGCGACTCAAATTGGTTACTTGTTTATCTACCTCTACTTGAGAAAAATCAGGATTTACGGTCAAGTCTAGATTGAGCGAAGGGGTTACGGCAATTTTTGCATCTAACCCCACACCCGCAGGCGTACTCGAAGTAGTTGGCAAGGCCTTTAGGTCAGATTCATTTCGTGGAAAATCTTTTTGAGAAGAAAACGAAACGAAAGGAATTAGTGAAACATTTGCTCCGGGTTTTGGTGGATTTTCGTCCCAAATCAGATTACCAGCGAATGCCAAGTTGGCAGGGCGAAAATTTCTTGGAACTGGTCCCCAAGTAGATACCTCGTTGGCTTTTAATACATTTCTACCAAAGTTTACTCGCCATGAATTTTGTCCTTCCACTACCTTATAGCGAAGTGTTTTAAATGGAATTGCCATTTCAACCACCCAAAAATCATCGTGTTGCTTTACATGCGAATACCATTTATTATCCCAAAAATTAGAAGTTTCTTCTCCATTAAAAATCAAGCCTTCACGTTGTACTCCATAGGGGTTAATAGCAAACTGAAAACCATTAAGTTTATCTTTGAAAGTATCGAAATTTACTGTAAAAACATCACTTGTACCACCTTCGAAGTCACGTTTTAGAGAGGCAACGGTGTACATACTGCGGGGTTCATAACAAATCGCTCCAACGTATATAAAGTTATCGTCGAATAATACCTTAACCTCGGTTTGGAGTTTGGCAAAAGATGAATCGTAAGGACGATTCAGAAAGAAATTTTTAGCAATTTCGGCTGTATTCCATGAGCCTTCATCTAATACACCATCTAATTTTAGAGCCTCCTTAGCTTTCTTGATGCGTATGGTATATTTTTCTTCATCTCTGTTTTTTGATTCTTGGGCAAATAATAGATTTATTCCCAATAGGATTACTCCTATGGTAAAGTATAGTTTTTTCATAAAGGATTTTAAAAAATGTAGTTTGTTGTCATTAGGTTTTAGAAGGCAAAGGTACGAACAAATTGCACTAAATCTTGCCTTTTGGTGTCTTTCCTCGCTGAAAATCGACTATATTTTCAACCACACCTTTCAGTAAATCTTTGCGTGCGTTTACACCCGCCCAAGCAATATGTGGCGTGATTATCGTATTTTTTGCCGTTAATAATGGATTTGATGCAGCGGGTGGTTCGGCAGAGAGCACATCAAGCCCTGCACCAGCAATACGACCATTGTTGAGGGCGTCAGCCAAATCTTGTTCATGAATCAATCCACCTCTTGAAGTATTTATCAAAATGGCCGATGGCTTCATTAAGTCCAGTGTTTGCTTATTAATAAGATTCTGATTTTCAGGAGTTAATGGGCAATGTAAAGAAATATAATCGCTCTCTTGTAGAATTTTTTCTTGAGTACATAGCTCCACGCCTGTCATTCCACCCGAACTCAAATCTCGCTTATTTGCCAAAACTTTCATGCCAAATCCTAAGCCAATGTTGGCTACTTTCTTGCCAATATCACCCAAACCGATGATACCCAAAGTTTTCCCCTCTAACTCCACCAATGGATAATGATAAAAGCACCAATCGGCTGCAGAAGGCCATGTTTTATCAATATGCTCGGCGTGTTCGGCCACTCGGTTCGTAAAGCCTAAAATCAGAGAAAATACCAATTGAGCTACTGCTGCCGAGCTATAACCACGTACATTGGCTACCATAATGCCCTGTGATTTGGCTGCTTCAATATCAATGATGTTATAGCCAGTAGCTGTTACACCAATGTACTTCAAGTTTGGTAATTGCTTGATAGTCTGAGCACTAAGTGGGCATTTATTGGTGAGAATAATTTCGGCATCTTTAGCCCGCTCAACAATTTGGTCGATTGGTGTGCGGTCAAAAAGTGTAATATCTCCGAGTGTGTTTAGCACTGAAAGGTCTAAATCATTGAGCGGATTTAGGGTATAGGCATCAAGGAAAACGATTTTCATAAATCTTAGAATCTTAAAATTTGTCTCGAAATTATCACCTAAAATGTTCTTGTCAAAACACTTTATTGATGAATGGGAATTTCTTTTCAAAAACTTGATAATTAGTATTTTAAGTCAAAATTATTAGTTTTGTAATCATTGACAGATGTAGCTTCAAATAAAGCGGTAAATTCGATTCAATCTTTTCAAGAACCAACCTTAGTAGAAACCATGAAAAAACTGTCCGATTTCTTTTATGCCCGTACAAATGGCTATTTAGTTTTAGGTTTATTAGCCCTTCAATTTGCCTTTTCGGGAGCTATTTTGCCTTATTTTCAGAAGCAATTCGACCCCGAATTGAATCGAGGTTTAATGGATTTAAGTTTTGGCTTTAGTGCCGAGCGTGGTTATCAAATTATTGAAAGTTATGGAGAGAATGGGCGAGCAGTTTATCTATTGGTAGAATCGCTGATTGATGTTGTTTATCCGATTATTTATACGCTTTCTTTTATTATGCTCATTAGCTTTTTATTCAAGAAAAATGGATGGGAAAAGCAACGTTTGGCTTTTTTAAATGTCATTCCTATTGGAGGCTTGACCTTTGATTTGCTTGAAAATACGGGAATCATTCAAATGCTGCGGGCTTTTCCAGAAAGAGTTGATTTCTGGGCCGCATTTGCCTCAAACAATGGCTTAATTAAATGGTTTTTTGCAGGAATAACCCTTCTTACTGTTTTAAGTGCCTTGGGAGCTTGGGGAGTAAAAGCTTTGAAAAATAGATAACACTCTAGAAGGTCGGCAAAGTTCAAAGCCTTGCCGACCTTGAAAATGAGATTCAACCTAAAATTCTAAAAATATGAAAACAACGATTATAACTTTCTTTTTTGCTTTAGCTTTGGTCTTTGAAAGTTTAGCAGGAACACTTCGTGGGGCATGGGAAATGCAGCCAGAAAGCAGTGGTTCTACCGAAAGAGCAGTAATGATTGCAACTGAGAATTATCTTTCAATAGCCATTTTTGAGAAAAATCTTTATATCCGTGCCTACGGGGGGACTTATGAAATAAATGAATCAGGGTTAACTTTAACACTCGAATTTAACGACAAAAATCCTGAGAGCGTTGGGACGAAAGTTAGTTATAAATTTACAAGAAAAGACAACGAGTTTACCCTTGAAAATCAGGCAAAAGCTACTTGGAAACGAATTGATACTGGCAATGATGCTCTTTCGGGTAATTGGAGAATTACGGCTCGTGTAGGGCAAGATGGACAAATGACTGAAATGAAGCGTACGGCCAGAAAAACATTGAAAATTTGCTCAGGTACGAGGTTTCAATGGTTTGCAATTAACCCCGAAACTAAGGAATTTTTCGGCACAGGCGGAGGAACATACACCCTCAAAGATGGAAAATATACCGAAACACTTGAGTTTTTTTCAAGAGATAACAGTCGGGTAGGGGCGTCACTGACTTTTGATGCTAAGGTAGAAGCAGATAAATGGTACCATTCGGGTAAAAGCTCTAAAGGCGACCCCGTAAATGAAATTTGGGGAAAAGAAAAATAGCTTTTCCCAAGTATCTTTAGACTTGTTGCAAAGCCGCTTCTGCGGCTTTTTTTACAATTGCTAAGTCGGTTGCCCCTTTAAAGCCACTAAAACCACATGAGATAATAGTTTCATCATCTAATTGAATTGGTTGGCCACCTTCCCAACCCATGAGCTCGGGTAGTGGAATGCCAAAATCTCGATAATTAAGTTTATCGGTGAAAATCAAACGTTCAAATTCACCTGTTTTGTAGCCTGTTATCCAAACTTGCGAGGCTTTTCTATAAGCAACATCGTAGTATCGTCGGCCTTTTAATTTATCATCGCCCCAAATTTTTCCATAAATATTCCCTTCATGGTCAATAATACAAACTGCTACATTTCCTTCACAAATTTCCCAATCAGCTTGGCTACTTTTGTATGTAGGTACTTGAGCAGAAAGATTTTCAAGTATTTGATGAATCATCTGTTGGCGTTTTTGAGGTGTCATTTTAGAAGATATTTAGGAATAACCAATTGAGAAAAAAGGCAGCAATCGTGGCTAATCCGATTGATAAAACATAAGAGCGAATTACGAAGCCATCTGCTTTGAAAATACCAAAAAGGTCTTTGGTAAAACCAAAGTAGGTGATTTCCAGTAAGAATGGTAACAAAATATATAAATGTTGGTAGTTCTGCCCCAGACTGGTGTTTTTGGTAAAATAAAAAATAAGCGAACAACTAATAAAAATCGGAATTATAAAAACCAATTGTATAACAGGAGCAATGCCTACTTTTCTGCCCGCTGTACTACTGGTCACAATCAAAATATTGAAAATGAAAGCTAAAACGGCAATCGCTAAATAGAGGAAGTACATTTTGTGTTTTGGTTAGGATATAATTTATTACTCGCCTCAAATCAATACAATATCGTTGGCATTTGCTACTTCATAATTGATGGTTTTGAGGTTTTCGGCCAACTCAACCGAAGAAACCTTTGTGCGGGCAACGGCTAGCATTTCGCCGTGATTATCGACAATTTCTACAACTTCACCAATCTCAAATTCTCCTTTGATTTTGCGTATGCCAACGGCTAATAAACTACTACGCTTTTGAATGGCTTTGGCTGCACCTGCATCAATTTGTAATGTGCCTACCGCAACGCTTCCGCTGGCCAACCATTTATTTCTTGATGAAAGATTGACTTCTTGTGCCGAAAACTCGCTTCCTGCCTCACCTTTGATTGCTTTTAAGATACCATCTTGCTCTTTCATCCCAAAAATAATCACTTTGATTCCCATTCGAGTGGCGAGTTTCGTAAAAGTTAATTTAGAAGCCATTCCGCCCGAACCAAGTGCCGATTTTGAGTTATCGACCAAGCCAAGAATCTGATTATCAATATTTTCTATTTTACGAATGATGTTTTTGTCTTTATCTAAAAGTCCACCAACCGAAGTACAAATCATCAGTGTTTCTGCTCCGAAACCTGTGGCGATTAATGTCGCCAATTCGTCGTTATCCGAAAATTTTAACTCACGGTTACTCACTACGTCGTTTTCGTTGGCAATCGGAATAATATCGTTTTCCCACAATTCTTGGTAAGTTTCTTTCAACTGCAAAAACTGCTCACGGTTGCCAAAATGTTGACGTTCGCACAAGCTTTGGGCAATCTGAATGCCGTATTGTGAGAAGTATTTCGAGTAAATATTCAACAAAAGTGGGTTTCCGATGGCAGCGGCGGCCTTACGCTCGGCAATTTCGCCCGAATAATTTTTGATAAAATGCTTTCCAGCACCCACCGCACCCGAAGATACCATAACTATCTGATAATCAGCGTGAAGAATGGCCACTTGGCGAGCAATATCAGCAATGATGGTTTCGTCAGGTTCTCCGTTTTTTTGAGTAATCGAAGCCGTTCCGAATTTTAGTATGAGGATAGGTTTTTGAATCATAATGGCAAAGATACGATTTTCAAACTACACAAAAAAAGCCTTGATAATCATTCGACTATCAAGGCTTTTGTGTTTTTGAGATTTAGAAAGAGTCACTAATAAAATTCAGTACTTTCTCTAAAGTCATTTCTTCTGATTCTTCGATTTTATCTTCATTCCCTGCGTGTTTATGGTGTGGGAACGTTCGTTCCCTCAGAGTCTCCGTTTTTCACGGGACTCTGAGGGCATTGGTCTGTCCTACTTAGACATCTTGATAATGGGTTAAAACTACAAGTTCATTTATTTCATTCAAATCATAAAATCTTGCTGATGAATGTTTATATTGTAAATAATCACTTGCTAAATACCATTTACCACTAACTGGATTTTTGTGCATATAATCTAATTTTTGAATGATAAAATTTTGATTAAAACACTCTTTTGCGTCATAACTTTCTTTAAATACTTGATGTAACTTCCCCTTTTTCCCTTCTTTGACTTTTACACCTTCTTCTAATTTTGCCAATAATGTTGTATTGCCTGCATGCTCTAATCTTTTGACTATTTCATACGCCATGAATCGCTTAACATTACTGATAATTTTATAAAGTTCGGGTGCTTCTTTGGGTAAATAAAGCATACAATGCAAATGATTGGGCATGAGTACATAGCCTACTGTTTTTATACCTTGCTCTTGTAAGATTTTGAACCAACAGTAAATATTATCATATAGTTTTGTTTCTTCAAAAAGCGGCAACCACTTATGACAAGTAAATGTTATAAAATAGATTGTTGCTCGTTGGCTCTGCCTTACTTTTACGGCCATGAGTTCTATGTTTTTTTCTTCTATTTACTAATTTGGTTTGCCTGAGCCCCTCGCCCCCCAGAGTCCCCTACGTGCCTTCGGGAGACTCTGGGGGAACTGGAAACTTTGTGCAAATTTTTTACACAAAAAAAGCCTTGATAATCATTAGACTATCAAGGCTTTTAGAAAATGAGTCAGACCCACGGTACAGACTCTATTGATAATTACGCCATTGCGAAAGTACCTTTACTTTCTGCACGTTTACGCTCGTTTTCGTCAAGATAAATCTTACGCATACGAATCGATTTTGGCGTGATTTCTAAGTATTCATCTTTTTGGATATACTCCATGGCATCTTCCAACGAGAAGTTAATTTTTGGAGCAATCTTTACGTTAGTATCTGAACCAGATGCACGCATGTTGGTTAATTGTTTCGCAGTTTGTACGTTCACAACGATGTCGTTCTGACGGTTATGCTCACCAATTACCATACCCATGTAAACCTCTTCACCTGGATCGATAAAGAACGCTCCTCTATCTTGTAATTTATCAATTGAATAAGGAGTTGCTGGACCGTTACCGCTAGCAATCAATGAACCATTTACACGACCAGGAATTGCTCCTTTGAATGGCTCATACGATTTGAAACGGTGGTTCATGATGGCTTCTCCGAAAGTAGCTGTCAATACACTCGAACGCAAACCAATCAAACCACGTGATGGAATATTGAACTCAAGGTGTTGTAAGTCGCCTTTTGGCTCCATAATCAACAATTCACCTTTACGTTGAGTAGCTAATTCGATAACTTTACCAGCGGTTTCTTCTGGAACGTCAACAACCAAAGTTTCGATTGGCTCTAAACGCTCACCGTTTTCGCCTTCTTTGTATAATACTTGTGGTTGACCAACTTGAAGCTCATATCCTTCACGACGCATGGTTTCGATAAGAACTGATAAGTGAAGAATACCACGACCAAATACTAAGAATTTATCTTCAGTATCGCCCGATTGAACTCTCAAAGCAAGGTTTTTCTCAGTTTCTTTCATCAAACGGTCGCGGAGGTGGCGTGATGTTACGAATTTACCTTCTTTTCCGAAGAAAGGAGAGTTGTTAATCGTAAACAACATGTTCATTGTCGGCTCGTCGATTGCAATACGTGGCAATGCCTCTGGATTTTCCATATCAGCGATTGTATCACCGATTTCGAAATCTTCGATACCTGTAATCGCACAAATTTCGCCTGAAGCTACTTCTGTAACTTTTACTTTTCCAAGACCTTCAAATACTTGTAATTCTTTGATTTTGTTTCTTTTGATTGAGCCATCAGCTTTGCAAAGAGCTACTTGCATACCCTCTTTCAAAACACCTCTTGCTACACGACCAATGGCAATACGACCCACAAACGAAGAATAATCAAGTGAAGTAATTTGTAATTGAGCCGAACCTTCTACTACTGGAGATGCTGGAATGTGCTCAATGATAGCATCTAACAATGGAATGATATCAGTTGTTGGTTTTTTGTAGTCAGTACTCATCCAACCTTGTTTTGATGAACCATATAAGCAAGGGAAGTCAAGTTGGTCTTCGGTCGCTTCGAGGTTAAACATCAAATCGAAAACTTGCTCGTGAACTTCGTCTGGGCGACAGTTTTCTTTATCAACTTTATTTACAACAACGATTGGTTTCAACCCTAACTGAAGAGCTTTACCTAATACAAAACGAGTTTGTGGCATTGGTCCTTCAAAGGCATCAACTAATAAAATTACGCCATCGGCTAATTTCAATACACGTTCCACTTCACCACCGAAGTCAGAGTGACCTGGGGTGTCAATGATGTTAATTTTTACGCCATTGTATCTCACCGATACGTTTTTAGAAACGATAGTGATACCACGCTCACGCTCAAGGTCATTATTGTCAAGAATCAAATCACCGAATTCTTGGTTTTCTCTGAAAATTTTTGAAGCGTGAATGATTTTATCAACCAATGTAGTTTTACCGTGGTCAACGTGAGCAATGATGGCGATGTTTCTGATGTTATTCATTAAATGTAATTGTTTAGTTCGTGGCGTCAGCATTTACCCAACGCACGACGGATAAACAATGACGAAGAACAATATTTCTGTAATAAACCGCAAAATTAGTTAATAAAAATGAGAAAACCTTATGTAGTTCAGACAATCCCCTGATTATCAAATTGTTAATAAGAATAGTACAATTATTTTCGAAAAAATGAATAATTACTAATCCAACAGATGTCGATACTTTGTCGTTTTATAACCTTTAACCTAAGTAGTTTGGTAGATTTAGAAGTATTTTAATCTCGGCTAATATTTTTTTATTATAATTTTGTAGCGAAAATTTCAAGACCCTTGTTTATCAGCTAATTACGTTCAGTGAAACATTTATATCTAAAACTAAAAATTCAAACTTCCAAGTTATCATTACTTTGTTTGTTTGTAGTCTTTTGTTCTTTATCGGCCTTTTCCCAAACGTATAATCATGCTTCTGTTTGGTCAAGATTGCTAGTGAGTAAGCAATTTGGTAAATGGACAGTATCGGGTGATGTTGCTTATCGTCGCCAAAATGATTTTCGTTATTCCAAATATAATTTTTTGGCGAAGCCCCTGTTAGATGCTCAGCGTATCACCGTTGGGTATCGTACAAAAAGTTGGTTATTTAATGTAGCTATTAGTCGTTGGCATGCTTATCAAATTTTGGGTAAAGAGGCAGATTTTGTAAAATTACCCACCATTGAGTGGCGATTCACTCCTGGAATAGAGTATTTTAAGAATTTTAATAAATCTACTTTTCAGTGGCGTACACAGTATGAATACCGCTCTTTTGTGGATAGAACTGCTGGGCGTTTCAGACAGCGATTACAGTTTCGACAACCTATTTCTAAAACAAATAGTTTAGTGTTTCTACAAGAAGCTTTATTCGGGGCACCGCCAAATTCTACTAAGAAATATGAACAAAATCAATTAGGAGTTACTTTCAACCATAATTTCACGAAGCACTTAGAGTCGGAGTTAGGTTATCGATATATATTCCGCCGCCGTCGTACATCTGATGAAATAGATAATGAAAATGCTGTCGTGGTAGGTCTCATGTATCGTTTGTAGTTCTACATTAACCACTGCCAACTGAGTTAAAGTCAAAAAAATATAAGAAAAAGCAAATATTTCGTTAGTTAAGATAGTAAAAGTAGATTTACTTTGTTACATTATTTTACTCTATCCAAATCAAATTTATGAAAAAAATCTTTTTGCTTTTTTCACTTGTTCCTGCTGTAGTTTTCGGTCAGACAAAGCCCGTAAAACTCGTGCGTGATGATGCCAATAAGAAAGTGGATGTGTTGGTTGATGGGAAGCCCTTTACTTCATACATCTATCCAGGCCCTGAAGTGCTAAAAAAAGCAGTTTTGTATCCTGTTCGTACTTCTGAAGGCACACTGATTACGCGTGGTTGGCCAATGGACCCACGTCCGGGCGAGCGTATCGACCACCCGCATCATGTAGGAGTATGGTTTAATTATGAAGATGTAAATGGCCATGATTTTTGGAATAACTCAAATACACCTCCTAATCCGAAAGGGGTTTACGGAACAATCGTTCATACAGGTATTAAATCAGTAAAATCAGGTACAAATAAAGGTTCATTAGTAGTTACGGCCGATTGGTTGGATAAAGATGGAAAAATAATGTTGAAAGAAACTACAACTTATATTTTCCAAGGTACTGATAAACAACGCATTACTGACCGTATTACTACTTTAACGGCGGCTGATAAAGAGGTGACCTTCAAAGATGTGAAAGATGGGGCATTTGCTATCCGCTTAGCTCGCCAGCTTGAGCACCCATCAAATAAAGCAGAGGTCTTTACTGATGCAAGTGGTGTAGCTACGAAAGTACCAGTGCTTGATAATACAGGAATTACGGGAAGTTACCGAAACAAAGAAGGAATTGAAGGTGAAGATACTTGGGCAAAACGCTCTGATTGGGTGAACCTTCGTGGTAAAATTGGCGATGAGAAAATTTCAGTAGCTATCATCGACCACCCTAAAAATGTGGGTTATCCAACCTACTGGCACTCACGTGGATATGGGCTTTTCTCTGCAAATCCATTCGGTCAAAAGGTGTTTTCTAATGGTAAAGAAGAACTTAATTTTAAACTTGCTCCAAAACAGTCAACAATCATGCGTTTTCGCTTAGTGGTAACTTCGGGTGAAGTTTCAGATGCAGAAATGAATAAATTAACTGCTGATTTTGCTAAAGTGCAGTGATAATATGGTCTTTAGAAGCGAAAAACGTGGCACATTATTAAAATGTGTCACGTTTTTTCATTATCACACCACGGGCGGTCCGGTCTACATTCCTAAATCGTAATTCGCCTTACGCAATACTCATTGCTAAAATCTGTTCAACAGCTTCAGGGGTAATATCGGCTTTTTCGCCAAAATTGACACCTCTTTCAATGAATCTTTGCTTAATTTTAGCAATAGTTTCTTGATTAACACCATATTCAGAAGCTTTGATTGGTAAGCCCAATGATTCATAAAACGCTCCTGTTTTCTGAATAGCTCCTGCCACTAATTCATCATCCGTACCACTTAAATTCCAAACTCTTTTGGCATATTGAATGAGTTTAGCTCTCTTGTCAACTTCTTTGAATTTTAATAAATGCGGAAGCACAACTGCCAGTGTACGGGCATGGTCAACCCCATGGAATGCCGTAATTTCATGTCCAATTTGGTGAGTTGCCCAATCTTGAGGTACACCTAATCCAATCCAACCATTGAGTGCTACCGTTGCCGCCCACATGAAATTGGCACGAGCTTCGTAGTCAGTAGGATTTTCGAGAGTTTTAGTGGCAACCTCAATGAGTGTTTGTAAAACCGATTCTGCAAAACGGTCTTGGATTTGAGCATCGACAGGGTAGGTCATATACTGTTCCATCACGTGTGTGAAGGCATCAGCAATACCGTTGGCAATTTGTCGTGGAGGCAATGAATAGGTAGTTTCCGGGTCTAGAATTGAAAATTTAGGATAAACCAATGGCCCGCCCATTCCTTTCTTTTCTTGCGTAGATTTCTTGCTAATTACTGCATAGTAGTTCATTTCCGAACCTGTGGCTGGTAATGTAAGCACCGCCCCCAACGGAATGGCTGTTTTATATTTTTCCTTTCCAGTTACAATTTGCCAAGCATCTTCTCCCTCAAAAGGAATAGCGGCAGCAATAAACTTCGTGCCATCGAGTACCGAACCACCACCAACTGCCAACAAAAATGTGATTTGCTCTTGACGCCCAAGCTCAACTGCTTGCATGAGGGTTTCGTAGGTAGGATTGGCTTCAATACCACCAAACTCAACGACGTTTCGGCCTTCGAGAGCTTTTTTTACTTGTTCATAAACACCATTTTGGAAAATGCTTCCACCGCCGTAGGTGAGTAGGATTTTGGCTTCAGTTGGAATTTGCTTGCCTAATTGGGCAATCTGACCTTTGCCGAAAAGTATTTTTACTGGATTTTGATAGACAAAATTATTGAACATTGGTTTTCTGTATGATGATTATATTCATGAAACAAAACAATTTTCAATAAAGTTTGAAGAAATAAGCGTGTCTCTGAATTAGAAATACTTATTTGGTAAATAAGAGTTGCTTATAAAATATGCTTTAAGATTTTTATTTTAATTTATAATCCTTCAATAAACTTTTCTTCGGATTTGATGAGAAATCCTTTTAAATCAATTAAATATAAATAAAAAACTCTATTTTTCGAGCTTTTGATGCTTAACGAAAAATAGAGTTTTCCTAAGCTAATTTATGGTGGAATTAGAATTTGACGATTTTACCAACCCACTGTTTATGGTCATTGGTAACTATAATTTCATAAATTCCAGCACCATATTTCCCAAAAGGAATACTGTTTTGTGCATTTTCATCGTTTAGTATACCTTCCCACAAAACATTACCACTTATATTGATTAAAGTTACTTTAAGAGGGTCAGTGCTACTAGTGATTAGATAAAGTATATCTTGAACAGGATTCGGAAAAGCCACTATTCCTAAAGGGTTGGCATTAAGGTCAATGTCATGGTCATTAGGATGACTATTTGTTACTATTTCATAATATGTTGGTAAGTTATCGTCATGAGGCTCATCCTGACGAATATTAGGAGGAGTGCTTGTTCCTAACGAAATAACTTCTATAGCCGAAACAAGTGGATTATCCAGAATTCTCTGGAATTGAATATTTAGTGTTCCATCGGAAACATAAACGTAGTAGCTTTTTTTCATCGCAACTTTAGTACCCACCAATGCTTTAATATCAAAGCCCGGAGCTACATTATTACCTTCAACAAGGATATTAAATACCCTATTTGCCGAACTAATGCTTTCTATAAAATATAGGTTTAATATATACCAACTCGCATCGTAGTACACAGGGAAATTCCAACGCATGTCATCACCGGTTTGGCTGTCACGTCTGAAGGTCTGAAACACTTGATTTGGTAAACTTGTTTTATTGGTTGTTACGCTACTAGTGCTAGTTGTACTTCCAGCGGCGGTAACATTGGTATACGGTGAAGGATTAGCATTGCTATCTTCTGTAAGTATGCCATTACTATCACCAATAGCTGGTCCTCCAGCGTTGACTCTATACATAGTTTGTTGTCCGGTAGGTATGCTTGCATAAAGGCGAACTTGAATCGTGCGATTAGTTACACCTCCAGTGGTATCAGAAGCCGCAAACGTTACATTGAATGTCATGTTGCTCGATTGTGGAGTAGCACTAAATGTACCAGTTCCATTACCATTATCTTTAAAATTAGCATAAGTAGGAATATTTAAAGCGGCTAGCTTTGGCACTCCACCATCAGGGTCAGAGGCTGAAATATTAAATTTCAATGAGCTACTTGCCGATAAGTTTTTATCACCTATAGGGGTAAAGATTGGTGGATTTACCATTGATTCATAGGCTCCGAGATCATAAAAACCACCATTGGGTCTTTTATTTCCTTCAATATCAGTTGAAAGACTTATAAAATCAGGATTTATTCCAGCATTTATCGCAGGGGAGTTTATAGTAAGATGGAAATCTTTATCACTGAGAAATCCTACGCTGGTTGCACTATTTACTTTCAGATTATTTTTCTCATCAGCAGCTGCACCAAGTCCGTATACTATATATGAATTGATGCTTGATTCTGCCAATATATTATTATATATTCTTTTACTGGTTGTACTACCATAAATTTTCATTAAATCCTGACCAGATTTTACGAAGGTATTATTAGCAATGAGGAGATTATTCGTAGAAAAACGGTCATCGCTAAATAAAGCATTTTGGCCAACACTTTCAACTATATTATTGTATACAGATAGATTACCTAAAGGTTGTACAATCTGAATACCATTACCATTGCCAGATTTAATTTTATTACCGTAGAATTTACCACTTACAGAACCTAATTGCATACCATTATTTTGGAATGCCTCAAAAGGTGAAATACCATAATTGCTAACGGAATTATTATAAACTTCTGCGTCAGGTGCACATGCATACTGAATGCCATCAGCACCCGTATTGACTACGGTATTGTTGTAAATTTTGAGTTTCTCTATCAAGTGGGGGAATACAGTCCTTTTCTGACCACTACAAGTGATGACTTCACCATTGTAGAAACTATTGCCAATGTATAAACCCTCGCCTCCCGTATCATGTACGTAATTATCGTGAATCGAAACATCAGTCATAGTGAAGCTGCTTCTCCAAGTGCTAGGGTCACAATTAGGGTCGGTTTTAATGAGCATACCTGCGAAACCAGTATTTTTTACTTCTACACGCTCAACCTCACAGTTTGTACTCAAACCAGCGATTGAAAGGCCACTAGCAGTAGCTCCAGTTCCAGCGATTAAAAAGCCGTACTGGATGTCAGTACTTCCACTTCCAGTAACCTTGAAATATTTAGAACCTAAGAAGTCTAAAGCTCCGTAGTACTGATTATGAGCAATAGTAACTTGCCCCCCACAGTTTTTAATGATGATAGGTTGAGAAGCAGTACCAATAAAATTGACAAATCTAAGCAGTGAGTAGTTTCCTGCCTGAACGCAGATGACTTCACCTGGTTTAACATTCATTGTTTGGCCATTGTAAATGCCACTGGCCGAAATTGTTCGACTACAGTTACAAGATTGGGCGTTTACACTTGAAATTGTATAGAAAAGGATACCTATCCAAACGGCAATTGTTTTTTTCATAGCAGCGAAATTTTTGTAGCTCGTGCAGTTTAACTAATTAAAAAAAATGTAATAAAGATTTTTACTTTTCGATATTAAGAAATGTTTTTTAACATCACTTTGTAAGGAGATTGTATGATATCGCTCGCGAAGTAGTACGAAGCAAATATAGAATATATAAACCGTAAAAGCAAGTTTTTTAAGCTTTTTATTTTACGTTTTTCACTTTTTCAATGGAAGCTATTTCGCATTAAGTTTTTGGCACTTCCTAAGTAATAAGCGACTACAGAAGCATGATTTTCATAAATTCACACCATGATATTTTGATATGAATTTATGAAGTTTCCATGAGATAGAATATCATTCGGGGATATCCATTCTTATTCGCCATTCTTTGGGCAAATAATTATTCATTCTATCACCAATTACTTTTATGAATCCTAAATTTAAACCTTGATAGCGAGTTAATAGCCAACCGTTTTGAGCGTTCTCTATATTTATATGCTCTTTTTTTAAGAATTTAAGAGCATCTTCTTTTGATAACTCTATCGCAGGTAGTTTTGGTGAAATGGCCGTGCTTAAGGCCAAATCATGACTTGGGATAAAGTCTTCACCTTTAAATTGTCCAATTTCAAAGCCAGACGAACGTTTTTGTAAAGTTCTGAAAAGAGTGGCATATTCATTGGTGAGTTTAGCAGGAATGGCAACAATCGAACCTTCGGGCTTTTCGTAAAATTCAAAGTTTTCTGGTTTTTCTAACCATTTCTTTAATAATTCAACTTTTCTTTGTGGTAAACGATTGAATTTGATTTTACCTCGGGCTTCGGTTTTAGCCCCTTGAGTTTTTTTAAAGACAGCTAAATAAAAACCTTCGCCTTTCGTGCGATGAGGGAAAAACTGATAACCCATACCTTTTTCTACCACTTGCCAGTCGGCTGGTATATTAAGCTTTACTTCTTCAAAATCAGCCGTTTGTGTAAGCCATTTGGCATTTTCTTGATTTTCTTTTTCGTTGTAGGTACAAGTAGAATAACATAAGTACCCATTGGGAGCAACGAGCATAGCTGCTGCTTGTAAAATACGTTTTTGACGTGCTGAGCAAAGCTGCACACTATCAACCGACCATTCGTTTCTTGCTTTTGGGTCTTTTCTGAAAAGACCCTCTCCTGAACACGGAGCATCGGTTAGTACTAAATCGAAAAACCCTTCTAAGTCGATTAATTCTTCTGGGTCATGATTACTTACAATATAGTTTGGGAAACCCCATTTTTCGAGATTTTCTTTTAGAGGAGCAATTCTACTTTTAATCACTTCGTTAGCCACTAATAGGCTATTTTCATTGAGCATAGAAGCTAGAAGCGTGGTTTTTCCCCCGGGTGCGGCACAAAGGTCTAAAACTTTAAGGGGTTGTTTTAAATCTAATGTTTGTTTGATGGCTTCTGCCACAAACATTGAAGAAGCTTCTTGCACATAATACGCTCCCGCATGGAAAGCAGGATCGAGCGTAAAAATTGGTCTTTGAGCTAAATAATGGCCATCTGCATTCCATTTGACAGCCTCAAGTTCTTGGCCAAATAAAGTTTCGGTAGAAAGTTGTTTGTGCGGATTGAGCCTAATGGCTGTTGGAGCTTCTTTTTCAAGACTTTCAGCGAATGCTTGATATTCTTCTACACCTAAAAGGTGTTGCATTTGACTTATAAAATTTTCGGGTAAATTCATCCAATTAATTATTTGTAAAAGGTTGAAGGTTTTCACGCCATCAACTAAGCGAGTGCTTTCTTTTACAAAATTAAGTAAAACCGTTGACTAAATGATGATTATGCTTTATAAGTGATTGCTAAACACCTTTCAGGTTTTAAATTCGTCTTTAAGTTCATTTAAACAAGCCAAGCACAAAAACGTTTCATCATGTTTGACCATTTCTCTGATGTACTGATTTTCTTCGAAGGTCATAGAAATACTTTGGCAGTCGCATTGGTGTATATTATTGGCTTTACATACAAATATTTTTCCACATCTAGGGCAACTACTTGGTGCATGTTTTTCCATTAATCAACATATTTCTTTTTCAATTGCTAGAAAATGAACAAAATCGCCCGCTCGGTTTTGTATCGGAAATATTTCGATTTGGCAATCATATTCTTCTCCATTCTTTCGATAATTTAAGACTTTTGATTTGAAATTTTCAAACTTGGTAAGCTTTTCACGAATGATCTTTCTGTTTTTTTCATTGGTTTTTTCACCCTGAAGCATAGATGGCTTATGTCCTACAATTTCTTCTGCTGAATAACCCGTTAGGTTGGTAAAATTCTTACTCACCCAGATAATTTCTTGGTAAAGATTGGTAATGACTAAGGATTTATTTTCAATTAATAAATTTCTAAAATCAAAATCTATTTGCCACTGGTATTGCTTTTTTAATTGGGCAAGCTGCACGATATCTTCAGCGATTTGAAGTTGTTTAGAAAGTAAGGGGTGGGCAATACTCCAAGACAATAGGGGAGAGTGTACCTTGACACTTTTTTTTCGTGCTTGTATTCCTAAATACTCCATATGATTCGGTTTTTAGTTTTTTCTATGGTAAAAGTAGTTGGGCAACCCAAATGCTTTGTGATAAACCTATACCTTTTAACAACAATAGAGTCAGAAATGTTTTTAGGTAAAAAACACTTTTGATGGGAATATTTTTATCAAGAAGCAAACCCAATAGTAGAATTTCAATAAAAATGTGGCAATGATATTCGAGATAGTTGTCAATTCTTTGGGATAAGCCCCAAACAACAATAAATCTAATACTTTCGGCGGGTAAGAGAGTTAAGATTACTTTTGAGCAAAAGTATTATGAGTGAATCGAAATTGACTGGGCGACCCCGCAAATTTTCAAAAAACTAAACTATTCATTGGTTTTAATGAAATTATTTATCCTTTATTTATATCAAATGCCCTCATAAATTTAAGAACATAATCGAGGTCCTTTGCTGTGGAATTTGAACGGAAATTTTAAATGATTTTTTTTGATATTATAAATCTCTTTCTTTCTTCTAATGCAGTTGAATGATTGTTAAGCAGCTTTTCAAGCTTCTTTTTTATCAATTTGTTTAACGAAGCAAAGGTAAATTTTGTTCGTAAATTCCAAAATTACAAAATATTTCCAAAATATGGAACAAATTAGTGGTATGGCAAAAACTAAAATGTTGATTATCAGTATATTATGTTTTTGGCATTAGTATTGATATAGTATTTAATAGTTAAACGAATTTTTAAAATGGAAAATATATTCATATTTATATGTACTATTTTAGTTTTAAACTTCTGCTTTTATAAAGCTGAAGAAATCTCGTTAAACCCACAAAGTTCAGATGCTACAATTGAATCACCTAAATTTAGTGTTTCAATTCTTAACGGTCTTGACAAAACATTAAAATTTATTCCATTTAGAGTTGTTACTGAGCCAAATGGAGTATTAGAAATAACAAAAGAATTTGGTAACCATATCAAACAATTATCATTCAAAACAGAGAACAGATATATTGGAGACAGTTGATAGAAGTTCCATAGAAAATGAACATTGCTGAGCTATCGAATACTTTTATAGGGAATTATGAAAAATAAAACTCCTTTCTCATTGAAGAAAAAGGAGCTGTAGAAATAGATATTTAATTATATTTATAATTTTACGATTTTATTAACCCAGCGTTTTTGGTCATTATTTACAACAACATCATAAGTACCGGCAGTGTATTGTGCGAAAGGAATACTATTTTGGGTATTTCCATCGTTTAAAGTACCTTCCCACAAGATGTTTCCTCTCATGTTGATTAAAGTAACTTTAAGAGGTTCTGTGGTATTATTAGTATTTAAGTAAAGTACATCTTGAACAGGGTTAGGATAAGTCACTATTTCCACAGGGTTTTCTGTAACTTCAGCAACCTCGTTAGAATAATTGTTGCTTGCAATTTCGTAGTATTCTTGGAAATCATCATTATTAGACTGATTTGAAGTTCTTACACGAGCATTTGGAGGAGTACCTGTTCCCAATGAAACCACTTCTATAGCTGAAACAAGTGGGTTATCTAAAATTCTTTGGAATTGGATATTCATTGCTCCATCAGCTACATAAATATAGTAACTTTTTTTCAAAGCAACTCTAACACCTGCTGCTGCTTTAATATCAAAGTTTGGAGCTACATTATTTCCTTCAACGATGATGTTGAATACTCTATTTGCTGAACTTACACTTTCTATAAAATATAGATTTAACATATACCAACCAGCATCGTAATAAACGGGGAAGTTCCAACGCATATCATCACCAGTTTGGCTATCACGTCTGAAAGTCTGAAATACTTGATTAGGTAAGCCTGTTTGATTAGTTGTTACGCTACTAGTACCACTTACGCTTCCAGCAGCCGTAACGTTTGTATAGTTTGAAGGTTTTGTGTTGCTATCTTCTGTAAGTATGCCATTGTTGTCAGTAAGTCCTTCGCCACCAGCGTTGATTCTATACATAGTTTGCTGGCTAGTTGGTAAACTTGCATAAAGGCGAACTTGAATCGTACGATTACTTACACCACCAGTTGCATCAGAAGCAGTAAATGTTACATTAAATGTAGTATTTGTTGATTGCGGAGTAGCAGTAAATGTGCCAGTTCCATTACCATTATCAGTGAATTTAGCATAAGAAGGAAGGCTCGATGCTGTTAGGCTTGGAGTGCCTCCATCTGGGTCAGATGCCGAAATATTGAATGATAATGCAGTATTTGCAGATAAATTTTTATCGCTAATGGGAGCTAAGATTGGTGGATTTACCATTGATTCATAAGCTCCCATGTCGTAGAAACCACCACTAGGTCTTTGATTTCCTTCAATATCAGTTGAAAGGCTACTAAATTGAGGGTTTATTCCCGTATTTACCGCAGGTGAATTGATTTTAAGATGGAAATCAGTTGAGCTTACAAAGTCTACATTAGCAGTGCTACTTACTTTCAAATTATTTTTTTCATCAGCAGTTGCACCAAGTCCGTATGTTACATATACATTGGTAGCTGATTCTGCTAAAATGTTGTTGTATATCTTTTTTGTACTTGTATTACCATAAATTTTTAAAAGTTCGATTGGAGATTTTACGAAGGTATTATTCGTAATCAATATATTATTAGTTGAACTACGATCATCACTGAATAAAGCACTTTGACCAGCACTTTCAACTACATTATTATATACTGATATATCACCTATCGGTTGTGTAATTTGGATACCATTACCAGTACCAGATTTGATTTTATTACCGTAGAATTTACCACTTACAGCTCCTAATTGGATACCATTGTTTTGAAATGCTTCGAAAGGTGCAATGCCATAATTGCTAATAGAATTATTATAAACCTCTGCTTGAGGAGCACATGAATATTGAAGCCCGTCAGCACCTGTATTAGCAATAATATTATTGTAGATTTTTAATTTCTCTATCAAGTGAGGAAATACAGTGATTGTTTGACCATTACAGGTAATGCTTTTTCCATTGTAGAAGCTACTACCTACGTATAAACCTTCGCCACCAGTATCATGCACGTAATTGTCATGAATCGAAACATCAGTCATAGTGAAGTTGCTTCTCCACGTGCTAGAGTCACAATTAGGGTCGGTTTTAATGAGCATACCTGCGAAGCCAGTATTTTTTACTTCTACACGTTCGATTTCACAGTTTGTACTTAAACCGGCGACTGAAAGGCCACTAGCATTAGCACCAGTTCCAGCGATTAAAAAACCGTACGGAATATTAGCACTTCCACTTCCAGTAACTTTGAAATATTTAGAACCTAAAAAGTCTAAAGCTCCATAATATTGATTGTGAGCAATGGTAACTTGTCCACCGCAGTTTTTAAAGATGATAGGTTGAGACGCAGTTCCGATGAAATTGACAAACCTTAATAGTGAATAGTTTCCAGCTTGAATACAGATGACTTCACCTGGTTGAACATTCATAGTTTGTCCGTTGTAGACACCACTTGCCGAAATTGTTCGGCTACAGTTACAAGATTGTGCGTTTACGCTTGAAATTGTACAGAATAGCATACACATCCCAAAAGCAATTATTTTTTTCATGGCTGTAGAATTTTAGTAGCCCGCGTAGAGCTAACCAATTAGACAATAAAAAATAATTTTTACTTTTTGGAATGAAGCGACATAGCTTGGCTATATTGCTTTAATGGTAGATTATAAGGTATTACTTAATGGGAAGTATGATATAAATGTATAATTCGGATTTTGAAAAAACAAACAAATTGTTGAATTTTTTTTAGAAAAAATATTAATGTAGTGAGCACGATAGGTATTACACAAAAAAAGCTCTTTCCAAATAGTTAGGAAAGAGCCTTTTATATCGTGTTTGCAACTAATCAATTAGATTTGAACTCTCTTGAAAGCTGTGATTTTCAAGCCTTTTACAGTTTTTTCTAATAATTGAGCAATTGTGATAGAGTTATCTTTTACGAATTCTTGGTTCAACAAAGTGTTCTCTTTGTAGAATTTACCCAATTTACCCATTGCAATTTTTTCTAACATCGCTTCTGGTTTGCCTTCTTGACGAGCAACTTCCATACCGATTTCGATTTCTTTTTGTACGATTGCTGGGTCAACATCGTCTTTGTCAAGACCTACTGGCTTCATCGCTGCAATTTGCATCGCTACGTCTTTACCAACTTCAGTCACATCATTACCTTGTGTGTTATCAAACGCAACCAATACACCTAATTTACCAGTTGAGTGAGCATAAGATACTACTTGCTCAGCTTCTACGTGTTGGAACTCAGTGATAACGATTTTCTCACCGATTTTACCTACTAGCTCAACGATACGCTCTTCAACTGTACGGCCATCAGAAGTAGCAAGAGTTAATAAAGTTTCTTTATCTTTAGTATGGTGTTTAACGCCTACTTGTAAAATTTCGTTAGCTAATTCACGGAATGATTCAACTTTAGAAACTGGTTCTGTTTCACAAGCTAAAGCTAAAATTTTAGCACTCTTACCGCTATCGCTTACGTCAATTAATACTACACCTTCGTTTGTTTCGTTATCAGCACGTTTTGCTGCAACTTTTTGTCCAGCTTTACGGAGTATTTCAACTGCTTTGTCGAAGTCGCCTTCAGCTTCTGTCAAAGCTTTTTTACAGTCCATCATACCCGCTCCTGTCATTTGACGGAGTTTGTTTACATCTGCTGCTGTGATATTCATTTTATATTTTTATTAAGTTTGTATTAATACTTTGTCATTTTGAAACAGAACAGCCCAAAACTTTCGCTTCGGGCTATTCTATTTTGAATTATATCATTAGCCTTATATTAAGCTTCTGTTTCTTCTTGTGCAGGGGCAGCTGCTTCTTCTGGAGCAGAAATGATTGCTTTTGCTTCATCAACTGCACGCTTTGCATCTTCTTCTTCTTGTAATGCAGCGTTATCTTTGTCAAGTTTACGCTCCATGATACCTTCTTCGATTGCCTTACCGATAGCCAAAGTGATTAAAGCTACTGATTTGTAAGCATCATCATTTGCTGGGATTGGGTACTCAACCGCTTCAGGGTTAGAGTTAGTATCACAGATAGCGATTACTGGAATACCTAAACGGTGTGCTTCAGCAACTGCAAGGTGTTCACGCTTAACGTCAACGATAAATAATGCAGCTGGAAGTCTTGAAAGGTCAGAAACACCACCTAATAAACGCTCTAATTTGATACGCTCACGGTCTAACATTAGACGCTCACGCTTAGCGATATTTTTAGCAGTAGCTTCGTCTTTCAACATACGCTCTACATTTTGCAATTTCTTCAAAGATTTTTTGATAGTTGCAAAGTTTGTAAGCATACCACCTAACCAACGCTCAGTTACGTATGGCATTTTCAAGCGACGAGCTTCTTCAGAAACGATTTCTTGAGCTTGTTTCTTAGTAGCTACGAACATGATTTTACGGCCAGAACGAACGATACCTTTTACAACTTCTTGTGCATCTTGTAAACAAGCAAGAGTTTTGTTAAGGTCGATGATATGGATTCCGTTTTTCTCCATGAAAATATATGGAGCCATTTTGGGATCCCATTTACGGGTAAGGTGACCAAAGTGTACACCTGCATCTAATAATTCTTTGTATTCTAATTGTGCCATTTGACTAAATTAGTAAAAGGTAAATAATAAATTAAACTACGCAGCACAGCACACCGGACACGATTAAGTGCTGTCTGGACTATAATAATAAATTTGGAAATTTGGCGATTTGGTAATTTGAAAATTCATTATTATCATTTTCAAATCTTCAAATTGACAAATCTCCAAATTAGTATTAACGTTTCGAGAATTGGAATCTCTTACGTGCTTTACGACGACCTGGTTTTTTACGTTCAACCATACGTGCATCACGAGTTAAGAATCCTTCTTTTTTCAACGCTGGACGGTTCTCTGCATTTGCTTCGCACAATGCACGAGAGATTGCCATACGAACAGCTTCAGCTTGTCCAGCAATACCACCACCACTTACGTTTACTTTAAGATCGTATTGACCAGCCGTGCTTGTTGTATTGAACGGTTGATTTAAGATAATTTGAAGAATTTCTGAAGGGAAGTATTCCTTCAAACCTTTTCCATTTATAGAAACTTCACCATTTCCCGCTTTCATATAGATACGAGCTACGGCTGTTTTTCTTCTACCTACTGCGTTGATAACTTGCATTTGTATATAGAAATTTGAAAATATTCTGAGATTAATAAAGAATTCTGATATCGGGAAATTGATTGAATGTTATTTGAGAAAAGTTAGCTTTTAAAATCAAAAAGATAACTAATGACCAATAACAAATTTATCAATTAAGCCAATTCGATTGTTTTTGGTGATTGAGCGGCGTGTGGGTGCTCAGAACCTGCATATACATAAAGATTTGTATATAAACGACGTCCTAAACGACCTTTCGGCAACATACCTTTTACAGCCATTTCAACTACACGACGGCCATCTTTAGCCAAAATTTCACGTGGAGTTGCGAAACGCTGTCCACCTGGATGACCTGTGTGACGGATATAAACTTTGTCAGTCATTTTCTTACCAGTCAAACGGATTTTCTCAGCATTGATAACAATCACGTTGTCACCACAATCTACATGAGGAGTATAGTTTGTTTTGTTCTTACCACGAATAATATTCGCGATTTGGCTACACAAGCGGCCCAATACTTTGTCGGTAGCATCAACAACTACCCATTCTTTATTTACAGTTTGGCTGTTTGCCGCAACTGTCTTGTAACTTAAATGCTTCACTGTTTTTATTTATTTTAAATGTTCGATACGCCATTTTACTGGCGATTTGAAAAAAGCATTTGTCAACTATTTTCAGCTTTCATTCCCAACGATTACGGCTGCTTTTCGATGACCTTTTTCAGAAAGTTATGGGGTGCTGAAACAACACTTAGCCAACTCCGGAACAGTTAACTTCCCTAACTTGATAGCTCCCTCGAACAAACGGGCTACGCTACGAGGGTGGTATTTTGGGGCTGCAAAATTATAGATTTGTTTTGATAAAAGCAATAACTTATGAATTATTTTATCTCTAATTAGTTGATTTCAAGATAAGAACGTAAATTTGTACTTATATCAAGTCGCATTAGGGTTCTTTCATAAAAACTCTTCCTTTATATCCATACCCAAAATCATGAAATATTTTCTTGTAAGCTTACTGTTCATATGCTCCGTTGAAATGGGATATACTCAGTGGAAATCTAACACGTCAACTCCGACTGTAGTTAGTGCTGCCCCTGATTTTCAGTATGCTGTTTTATATTCAATAGATGATAATGCCAATAGCTTTTATGTATGGGCGGATTATCGTGATAACTTGATTGATTTGTATGCTCAGAAGCTAGATGCCAAAGGAACTCCACAATGGACAAAAGATGGTTTAAGAATTGGCCGTATTTTAGATAAATCTACTTTTATTTATACCCCAAAACTCATTAAACCTGATGGCAAAGGTGGAGCGTATATTCTTTGGCATAGATGTATTGATGTAAATAAGACCGACCGCCGAAATTTATATGCACAATATGTTTCTAGTGAAGGGAAAGCACAATGGGCAGCTGATGGGGTGAAAGTAACCGAACAAGAACTTACAAGCGATGATGCTAATGACGGAGTACTGGAGTTGAATGATTTGAAAAATGATAAATTACTAATAACCTTCAATAATTTTAATCGAACTACCAATGATAATGTAGTTTACACAAAAAAACTCAATTATTCAGGTGCGGTTATTGAGGAGGAAACGAAATTGTTGCAAGCCAAAGGTTTGGAAACAAAAGTAATTTACGATGAAAAAAACAGTAAGTTCTTAGCCCTCGTTCGAGACCCTAATGCTGATTATTCTTTCCAAACATTCGATACCAGTAATAAGGAAATCCTTCCACTCACAGCAGCATTACCTAATCCTTTCAACGGCAAATCTCGAATTGATATGTTTAAGGTTGATACTGATGGCAACGCCATTGTGGGAAGAACAATTTCGGGTGAAGACAAAAGAACAGTTTTCGTTCATAAAATAAATAAAGACGGAAAAAACTTATGGGGAATAAGTGGAGTAAATTTAGGGTCAAATTCAACTTTTGATGTACAGATTATACCAACAAGTGATGGTGGTGGTTTTGCCACTTGGATAGAAACTGGTGATAAATCAAGACCTTTTCAGAAAGCTAAAATTAATGCCAATGGCAATATTATTTGGAAAAATGAAGTTTTTACACCTCGTTCGGATAAAGCTTATTTTTTGCCAAATAAACTGATTTCTGATGGTAAAGATGGCGTTTATACGCTTTGGCTGAAACCTAAAGATATTGGGTATGACCTAACCGTTCAGCACTTCGATGCCAATGGCAATCCAAAGTTTGGGGAAGATGGTGTTGCAATCAAAGATTATACATTTTACAGTGATTATAGACTCATGCTTCACCCTAAAAATGGTGGCGTGATTGTGCTATATGGCTGTAATAAAGAAGTAGAAGACGGGCGTGGGGGTTCAGTAGATTTATATACTAATTATTTTACTGAAAATGGTAAATTTGGCTTAGAGGTTCAACCAAGTATTACGCTATCAAATTTGAGCTCAAATAGCTTTTGTGCAGGACAAAGTTTCACGGTTGCCTTCACAACGGCTGATGCAAATTTCAATCTTGATAATAATTTTAGAATATTATTATCAGATAAAACAGGAAGCTTTGATAAAGCCATCGAAATCGGCCGTGACCCTCGCCGCTCGGTTAATGTAAAAACAGCCCAAGATTTAGAAAGCGGAACTTATAAGGTTAAGGTGGTTTCTACTTCACCAATAATTGAAAGTACCAATACGCTAGACATTACCGTTGGTCAAACTCCTCCTCCAGTAATCGCAGCTGATAAGTTATCCATTTGTGCGGGCGGAAACGAGAAAGTAACGCTCACGTCAAGTAGCTGTAAAGATGGCGTGCTAAAATGGTCAAATAGCTCGACAGGTACTACAATTGCCATTTCGCCAGTAGACAATACTACTTATACTGCTACATGTGCGGTTGCGGGCTGTAAAGAAAGTAGTATTTCCAATGCCCTACTGATACAAGCCATTAAATTAGCGGTAACTGCCAGTAATTCTGGGCCTTATTTTGAAGGAGAATTATTGAAGTTGAGCAGCAATGCAACAAGTGGTACGGCTCCTTTGAAATACGAATGGAGTGGGCCTAATGGCTTTGCCGCCAATATTCAAAATCCGAGTATTTTGAATATTGGAATTAATGCTACGGGTACTTATACTGTAAAAGTAACAGATGCTAATAATTGCTTTGGAACTGCCCAAACGGAAATAAAGGTAAGTGCGATTTTGGCAAACGAGCCACTTAGTAAAGCATTAGTTAATGTTTTCCCGAATCCAGTAGCAGAACAGTTGAACGTTTCTTTCGAATTACAACCCAACAAGGCTCTAAACATTACGATTTTAGATAGCCGTGGCCGAATCGTAGAACAAAGAAAAATCAATGCCTTGGGTGGAATTCAGCAAGAGAAATTTGATATTAGAAATTTAGTTGGAGGCCAATACTTCCTTAAAATAAACACTTCAGAGCAAGAAGTTGTTAAGAAGATAATAATTAGTCAGTAGTCCAGATACATGGTTTTATCAATCATGGTCTAAATAAAAATCAAAAATGTCGTTAAAAACTTATTTCTTACAGGTAAAAGAAGTTGTACAAGAAACTTCAGATAGTGTAACTATTTATTTCTGGCATCCTTTAAGTGAGCAAATTAAATACAAAGCAGGTCAGTTCATTACCATTATTGTACCAGCAGGAGAAGGCGGAAAAAAAGTACGTCGTAGCTATTCTATGTCTACTTCACCGCATAGCGATACCTCAATTGGTGTAACCGTGAAGCGTGTAGCTGGTGGGTTGGTATCGAACTACCTCAATGATAAAGTTAAGGTTGGTGATTTCTTAGAAATCATTGAACCGATGGGCAATTTTGTGGTAGAAACAGATGCTGATAATGCTCGACATTTAGTAATGTTTGGAGCAGGTAGTGGAATCACACCTTTGCTTTCAATGGCCAAATCGGTTTTAAAAATGGAGCCAAATTCGAGAGTGAGTCTTGTTTATGGAAATCGTAGCGAAGAGTCGATTATTTTCAAGCAAAAACTCCATGAACTTGAAGCTCAATACGGAAATCGTTTGGTAGTGAGTCATGTTTTGAGTCGCCCTTCAGAGGTATGGGTTGGACAAAAAGGTCGTATTAGTCAAGGTCTAGCTATTCGCTTGATGAAAGAATTTAATACTGATTTTTCGACTGATAACTTCTACATGTGTGGCCCAAATGAAATGATGGAAGATATAATAAAGGGTTTAGAAATATATAATGTACCGAAAAGCCGTATCCACAAAGAAAACTTCCATGCCGCAATAGCAGATGAAGGCGATAACAAAGAAGAGGATGGCGAAACGCTACAAACACAAACTGTGAAGGTAAAATATGAAGGCGAAGAATTTGAGTTTGAAGTAAAACCACATCAAACAATCTTAGAGGCCGCTTTGGAAGAAGATATCGACTTACCGTATTCGTGCCAAGCGGGTATGTGCACGGCATGTATGGGTAAATGTGTAGAAGGAAAAGTGAAAATGGACGAAGAAGAGGGTTTAACTGAAAAAGAAATCAAACAGGGCTTTATTCTTACTTGCGTGGCTCACCCAATGACCAAAGGAGTAGTAATTGAGATTGATTAATTTCTTAGAGACAAATATTTGATTCAAATTAGTGCTATCTGATTTCAGGTAGCACTAATTTTTTTGCATGAATAATAGGTAATAAGTTGATTATCAATTATCATTTCATTATTTTTAATGTCATATTCTATATCAACCTATACTCTTTTTTATGCAAAAACTTTGTTTGGGCTTAGTCATATTGGCTTTCGCCTTTCTGTCGTTTCGTACACCCCCTAAATTTACACCACTTTTTGATGGAAAAACCTTCAAAGGTTGGGAAGGAGATATTGAAAATACTTGGCGAATTGCCGAAGGAGTACTCATAGGTGGATATTTAGATAAAGATGTTCCGCACAATAATTTCCTCTGCACCACACGTAACTACGCTAATTTTATTCTAAAACTCAAAATTAAACTCACAGGAAATAAGGGTTTTATTAACTCCGGCATACAATTTAGAAGCCAAAGATTAAAAGACCCTGCTCATGAAATGACAGGTTATCAGGCCGATTATGGCGAAGGCTACTGGGGAACACTCTACGATGAATCTCGAAGAAACAAAACGATTGCGGGGCAAGACCCTAAGTTTACGCAACAATACATTCGTTTGAATGATTGGAACGATTACGAACTCCGAGCCGAGGGACGCCACATTCAAATATTTATCAATGGTAAACAAACTACTGACTACACAGAGCCTGACCTAACAATTCCACAAACGGGCCTCATTGGATTACAAATTCATGGCGGAGGTGCCGCACAGGTCTTTTTCAAAGATATTCAAATTCAAGAATTGCCATAAACGTACTTTAAGCATACACAAAAACATTATTCAACCTAATACAACAAAACTATGTACAAAACACGTTTACTTTTTCTTTTACTCGTAGGAGTATTTCTATGCCCGAAAGTAAAGGCACTTTCACCACAAACTACACAAGACACAAGTAAAATTGATAAAGAATTTACACTCGAAACAACAATGTTGGGCTATTTTGCGAAGAATGGTACGAGAAACCCAACTTTAAAAGTAAAAAAAGGTAGCAGAGTAAGGATAAACATTGTCAATGGCGAGGTAATGACCCATGATATTGCTTTAGAAAAAATGGGTATCAAGAGTAGTGCAGTTTCTGAAAAAGGCTCAAAAGCAAGCATAACTTTCGTGGCTGATAAAAATGATACTTACTATTGTACTGTGCCGGGGCACCGTGCAGCGGGTATGCTTGGAAAATTAGAAGTGCATGAAGGTGATATCATAGAAAAACAAGTAGTAGGCGTGATTCCAACCAAAAATGGGAAACCGCTAAATTTGAATTTTGAAACGGGTTCTTTACAAGATTGGACAGCAACAGGAGATTCATTTGCGAACCCCGTTATTGGAGCAGACCCTTCGCCAGTACATGCCAAAGATATGACTATTGGTCCCGAGGGCAAGTATTTCTTGAGTAGTGGTGGAACTGTAAATTATAAACTTACTGGTACACTTACTTCAGTTCCTTTTAAAATCACTCATCCATTTGCTTCATTTATGGTTTCTGGTGGAGCTTTACAAGATACTCGCGTTGAAATCGTATTGGCCGATACAAAAAAGGTTATTTTCCAAACGAGCGGACAGGGGAGAGCAAATCTTCAACCAATAGTTGTTGATTTGAAGGCTTTTTTGAATAAAAATATCTTTATCCGAATCATTGATAAAGAAACGGGTATCTCGCAGATTCCTTACATTCCAGATGAAAAATTTGCTCATATCAACTTCGATAACTTCCTTTTTTATCCTTCTCGACCAGAATTTTCGAATGAATTATTTAAAAAAGACATCATTGTTTTACCACCACTTGACCCTGTACTGAATGCTGGACTTTCGGGTATTGAAGCAGCCAAGGCCATGACTCCCCCTAAAGGTTTTAAGATAACCTTGGCGGCTGCCGAGCCAGAAGTTGTTCGCCCAATTTGTTTCACGATTGATTGGAAAGGACGTCTTTGGGTAGTGGAAGGACACACCTATCCAGTACCAGCACCCGAAGGACAAGGTCGAGATAGAATTCTGATTTTTGAAGATACGAATGGTGATGGAACTTTAGATAGTAGAAAGGTTTTTAAAGAAGGCCTGAATTTAGTAAGTGGAATAGAAGTAGGCATGGGAGGTGTTTGGTTAGGAGCTGCCCCATATTTATTATTTATTCCAACTGATTTTAGTACCGATACCCCAACAGGTGAACCACAAAAACTATTGGATGGCTGGGGTACACAAGATACCCACGAAACACTCAATAGCTTACGCTGGGGGCCAGATGGTTGGTTGTATGGCACACATGGCGTATTTACACACTCAAAAGTGGGTAAACCGGGTACTCCAGATGACCAAAGAACCAAAATAAATGCTGGGGTTTGGCGTTTTCACCCAACCAAACATACTTTCGAGGTTTTTGCTGAAGGTTCGAGTAATCCATGGGGGCTTGATTTCAATGATTATGGACACCCATTCATTACTGCTTGTGTGATTCCGCATTTGTACCACATCATTCAAGGAGGGCGTTATTTTCGTCAGGCGGGCAAACATTTCAATCCATATATCTACGATGATATTAAAACCATTGCCGACCATGTACACTGGCTGGGAGACCGTGGCCCACATGCAGGAAATTTTCGTTCGGGTGCTGCAGGGGGCGGACACGCTCACGCTGGAGCAATGATTTATTTAGGTGGAAGTAATTGGCCAAAGGAGTTTCATAACAATATCTTCATGAATAATATCAATGGTGCTAAACTGAACATTGACCAACTCACGCGTGAAGGTTCGGGCTACGTAGGTAAGCATAAAAAAGATTTTATGGCTATGAATGATAGTTGGTCGCAATGGCTGAATTTTAAATATGACCCAAGTGGTTCGGTTTATGCCATCGACTGGTACGATAAAAATCAATGTCATAGTCCAAACCCAGATGTTCACGATAAAACAATGGGTAGGATTTTTAAAATTAGCTATGAAACTGATAAATGGACACAAGTCGATTTAAGAAAAGCCACTGATTTAGAATTAGTTAATTATCAGCTTCATGCCAATGAATGGTATGTGCGGCAGGCTCGAACAATTTTGCAAGAAAGAGGTGGAAATAAGCAAGTGCATGATGCTCTTAAAGTAATTTTAAATACAAACCCAGACGTAACGCGTAAACTAAGAGCTTTATGGACTTTGCACGTGACTAACGGTCTTTCAGAGCAAGAGTTAATAACACTTTTAGCCAACCAAAGTGAGTATCTCAGAAGTTGGGCTATTCAGTTATTGGCAGAAAATAAGTCACTTTCTGAAGAAGCTCTTACGCAAATGGCTAAGATGGCTAAATCTGATAATTCGGCATTGGTGCGTTTGTATTTAGCATCGGCAATGCAACGAACTGAACCAAGTAAACGTTGGAGTGTGGTTGAAGCATTGGTGCAAAAAGAGGAAGATGCCAATGACCATAATTTACCCCTAATGGTCTGGTATGCCGCCGAACCTTTGGCCGATGTAGATGCAAAAAGAGCCATACAAATGGCTGAAAAAGCTAAGCTTCCGAAAATTGCTGAGTATATGAAGCGAAGATTAGGTGGGGCTAATCCTATGCCCGCTATGGAAAATCATAATCATTAGAAATCTGATAGGTTTCGTCCGAGCTAAGTTACCGAATTTCGCATAGCGAGATTTAAAATAGTTTGTATTTGCCCCAGAAGGGCTTCATATTGGTAGAAAATAAGTTAAATATTATTTATTTGTTGTGCGAAGTTTGTGAACTTCGCACGGGCGAAAAGTCATCTCCTGATGACAATATTTACGTTGACATCAGGAGATGTAACGACACAAATGCAAAGTCTCAGACTTCGCATAGCGAGATGCCCCAGCAGCAACAATGGAAAATCATAATCATTGAAATCGATTTAAACATGAAAAATAAAGTCTTAAAATTAGCCACATTATGTTTGCTAGTTTCATTTATATCTTATGCCCAAGACTTCAAGAAAACCACGCTTACACGTGATTTTCTTTCTGAGGGGGCAGCAGTAGCCGATTTGAATAAAGATGGTAAATTAGATATTATAGCGGGGTATTTTTGGTTTGAAGCCCCCAACTGGACACGCCACGAAATGGCTCCATCTAGGGCATTTAAACCACGTGAAGAATACAGTAATTCATTCTTGAATCTTGGTATGGATGTAAATCTCGATGGTTGGGATGATGTGGTTATTGTTGATTTTCCGGGAAAACCAGCTTTTTGGTTCGAAAATCCTAAGAAACAACAGGTTTCGGAGTGGAAAAAACACATCATTGCCGATTCGGTGGGTATTTCAAATGAATCACCAAATTTTGTTGATGTGGATGGCGATGGCCGTTTGGATATCCTTTGTGGAGATAAAGCAAAAAAACAAATCATTTGGCTCCAAGCTCCAACCAAAAAGGGTGAAACTGTTTGGAAACGCTTCAATCTGACTCAAGAAAATGTGAAAGGTACCGAGATATTTTCGCATGGAATTGGCCTAGGTGATATCAATAATGATGGCATCAAGGATATTGTTATTCGAGAGGGATGGTTTCAAGGAACTAAAGATTTAAAAGGAGGCAATTGGGTATTTCATCCCGCCAATTTGGGCGAACCTTGTTCACACATGCAAGTATTTGATGTCAATGGCGATGGTAAAAACGATGTGGTGAGTGCTTCAGCACATGCTTTGGGCATTTGGTTTCATGAACAAATAAATGAACAAGGACAGATTAACTTCAAAACCCATACCATAAGCACAACTACTGCCCAAACGCATTCTTCAATCATGGCTGATTTGAATGGTGATGGCAAAAAAGAATACATTACAGGGAAGCGTTTCTTGGCACACCATGGTAGAGACCCCGGCGATGCCGATGCAGCTATTCTTCTGTACTTTGAGTTTGATTCGAAGAAACAACCCTATTATGCCGAGCACATGATTGATAATGATTCTGGTTCGGGCTTAAATGTAAGTGTAGCCGATATCAACAAAGATGGTAAACTCGATATTATTACGGCCAATAAAAATGGCGTTTTTTTATTTGAAAATCAGTTAAAGAAAAAATAGCGTTTCTGCGTTTGAGACTTCTCAAAATTTATTGAATAAATTTCATTGCCACGAATACTTGAGACATAGTATTCGTGGCATATCCTCTTTCATTAGCGAGGGCCTAAAACCCTTGTGATAAGTCCTTTTTCATCTAATTACTTCAAACTTAGTCTATTTTCTCAATAATATCGGGCAAAATCGGTAATCCTTTGTTAATTTTGTTCGTTTTCATTCCAAAAATCAATAAAATTTATCGTGCTTTACAAAACCAGAAAAATACTTTTGCTGGCTATTATAGGTAGCTTTTACGCGTTTCTTACTTCGTTTATTTCGCCTCAAAAGACCCCAATAGATTTCCTTACTAGACAAGAACGCTGGGCTGATAGTCTGCTTTCAACGATGAGTCTCGACGAAAAAGTTGGACAGTTATTTATGATTGCTACTTTTTCAAACCGTACGGAAACTTACTATCAACAAGTAGAAAATAATATTGCCACCTACCATTTGGGAGGATTGATTTTCTTTCAAGGTGGACCTTATCGTCAGGCACGTTTAACCAATCGTTATCAACAAATTTCCCGAATCCCATTATTAATAGGTATTGATGCCGAATGGGGCTTGGGTATGAGACTTGATAGTGTGATTGAGTTTCCGAAACAAATTACACTTGGTGCTATTCAGGATAATACTTACATCGAAAAATTTGGCGAAGAAGTTGGCCGCCAATGTAAACGTTTGGGTATTCACGTAAATTTTGCACCCTCAGTAGATGTTAATACAAACCCTAAGAATCCGATTATTAATTACCGTTCATTTGGGGAATTACAAGATAATGTAGCCGAAAAAGGGGCTATGTATATCAAAGGAATGAAAAAGTACCATGTGATGGGAAGTGCGAAGCATTTTCCGGGGCATGGCGATACTGACCAAGATTCGCACCGCACCTTACCTTGGGTAAGCCAAACACTCAGCCGCCTAAACGATATTGAGTTGATGCCTTTTCGTCGTTTGATTGCCGATAGTGTGGCAATGGTAATGACTGGGCATTTGTTTGTTCCTGCCCTCGAATCAAAAACTAATACCCCCACTTCTATTTCTCGAAAAGTGGTTACAGAAATTATAAAAGAACAAATGGGTTTTCAGGGCATTACGGTTACAGATGCCCTCAATATGCGTGGAATTACAGCTGGTTTACAAGCAGGAGAGCCTGAATTACTTGCCTTTTTAGCAGGAAATGATATTTTGTTGCAATCAGGAAATTTGCCCGCTGCCTTTAACCGAATCAAAGCTGCGGTTGAGAGTGGACAAATTCAAATGACTGATTTAGATGCACGCGTGAAGAAAATCTTAAAGGCAAAATTTTGGTCAGGTTTGAATAATTACAAACCTATCGAAATGGCTGGTTTGGGCACAGATTTGAATAGTGCCCAAGCCCAAGATTTAAAAGCAGAGTTATTTGAACAGGCAGTAACAATTATCAAGAATCAAGATAATTTATTACCTTTTGTCAATCTCGATACCACTAGTTTTGCCTCGGTTGCCATTAGTGCCGAATCGGGTAATGAGTTTCAAAAAATGTTAAGTCAATATGCTAATTTTAAGCATTTTGCAATTCCATACAAACCTGCTGCTGATAAAGATGTAGCTTGGGTTTTAGAAGAAGCTTCGAAGTATAAGGTGGTGGTAGTAAGTGTACACGACATGAATAGTCGAGCTGATAGAAATTACGGTGTTTCGCCCGCCACTATTTCGTTTATCAATCAACTTCGAAACAAAACAAAAGTAGTTGTGGTAGGTTTTGGAAATCCATACGGAATGAAACTCTACGATGGTGTTCCGAATTTAGTTTGTGGTTATGAAGATGAAATTGCTTCGCAGCGAGTTGTTCCACAGGTATTATTTGGGGCATTGCCAGCCAAAGGAAAATTGCCAGTTTCAGTAACTTATGAGCAAAAAGTTGGGAATGGCATACAAACCGAACGCATCGGGCGTGTTTCGTTTGGGCCTCCCGAACGAGTTGGTATGAACTCAAAAAAATTAGATGAAATCGAACAGATTGTGCAACAAGGCATTAGCAATCGTGCATTTCCGGGGTGTCAGGTTTTAGTAGCAAGACAAGGAAAAGTAGTTTACAGCAAAAATTTTGGGACACTTCGCTATGGTGTGTATGAGCCCGTCAATGACCAAACCTTGTATGACATTGCTTCAATGACAAAGGTTTCGGCCACGCTCCAAGCCGTGATGTTGCTCAATGAACGTGGTGCAATTGATTTAAACGAAAAAGCTTCTACTTATCTTCCAGAGTTAAAACAAACCAATAAAGAAGCCATGTTGGTTTCAGATATTCTGATGCACCAAGCAGGATTAGTGGCCTTTATTCCGTTTTGGGAAAAAACAAAAACGGGGCCTACTTTTAAAGCCGATTATTATAGTTTTGCTAAAGATAGTTTAAACTTACAAGTAGCTGATAATCTGTTTATTAAGCCTGCAATTAGAGATTCTGTCTGGCGATGGGTACAGCAATCGAAACTTATCAATATATATGATAAATCAGGTGGATACCGCTATACTTACAGCGATTTAGGGCTAATTATTCTACAAAAAATGGTTGAGCGAATCACTAACCAGCCATTAGAAGAATTCGTTGAGCAAAATGTATATGAGCCTTTAGGAATGACTTCAACACTTTATAATCCACTTAGTAGATTTCCCAAAGCAAATATTGCTCCAACCGAACAAGATGCAATTTTTAGGGCTTCGCAGATACAAGGAACCGTACATGACCCCAACGCAGCTTTGTTGGGGGGAGTGGCCGGCCATGCTGGGCTTTTTAGCAATGTGAATGATTTGGTGAAACTTTATCAAATGAACTTACAGAAAGGCTATTATGGTGGGAGACAGATTTTTTTTTCGACAACAGTGCCACATTTTGCCAGAAATTATACGCAGCGTAGTCACCGAGGTTTAGGTTGGGATAAACCCGAAGTAGGTGATGATAAGCCCGTAGTAGCAAGTGATGCTTCACCTAAAACATTTGGCCATACAGGTTTCACAGGTACAGCAGTTTGGGTTGACCCCGAGCGAGAATTAGTGTTTATTTTTCTCTCAAACCGTGTGTATCAAAGTTCTGCCAACAACAAAATCAATACATTGAAAATTCGTAAGCGTATCCATGAGATAATCAACGCTTCTATTGTTCAATAATGTTATCTTCATTGTCGCCGCTTTCGCTTCTACTGATTATCAAATCTTCCTTTTGAGCTATTTGTAAATCAATCAAATTATCCTAACTTGCTTCTGCTAAATAGATTCTAGCGTTTAATTAAAATTTCCATTTTTATCCATCATTGTAAGACGCTTGTTCATCGCTTGCGGACTACCTCAATTTCAACTCATCTTATGAACAAAACGTATTTTTTCTCTTTATTTTTGATATTTGCTCTTGCTTTTGGGGCATCGGCTCAAAAAAAGAAAGTTATTCGAACGCTTATTGTTGATGGCCAAAATAATCACGTACAGTGGCCTAAAATAACGTTTATGATGAAAAAGTATTTGGAGGAAACGAGTCGATTTAAAGTAGATGTAAAACGTACTAAATATACTTGGGAAGGAGAGGAGTTTATCAAAAGCTTTCCAATTGAAGGCGTTGGCGAAACAGAAGCTTTGAAGAAATCTCAAATTGACCCAGATTTCAAACCAGATTTCTCAAAATATGATTTGGTAATCTGTAATTTTGGTTGGAATGCTGCTCCCTGGCCAGAAGAAACGCAAAAGAATTTTGAAAAATTCATGCAAAAAGGTGGAGGCTTAGTGGTTATTCATGCCGCCGATAATTCATTTCCTCAATGGATAGACTATAACAAAATGATTGGCATAGGAGGTTGGGGCGACCGCACAGAAAAAGATGGACCTTATGTGTATTACAACGATGAAGGTAAACTTATTAGAGATACAACCCCAGGCAGAGCGGGTTCGCATGGCCCACAACACGAATACATAGTTGAGACTCGCAATGCCGAACACCCAATTATGAAAGGAATGCCAACAAAGTGGTTACATACTAAAGATGAGTTATATGACCGTCTGAGAGGACCAGCCGAAAATATGGACGTTTTAGCAACGGCTTATTCATCGAAGGAGCAAAAAGGTACTGGACGCCACGAGCCAATTTTAATGGCACTCAATTATGGTAAAGGACGCATTTTTCATACTCCAATGGGTCACATTGATTACTCAGTGGAGTGTGTAGGCTTTATCACTTGCCTATTGAGAGGCTCAGAGTGGGCAGCAACTGGAAAGGTAACTTTCCCGATTCCACAAGATTTCCCAACGGCCGAAAAATCAAGTAGTAGAGCTTTTAAGTAAACAAAAATCTGAATTTATTCAATGAACTTAAAACAAAGCCGTAGCAATTTTTAAATTGTTGCGGCTTTGTTTTTTTATCTCAACATACCAATCTTACCTCGTTCAAAATCCATAAACAGAAAATCGAAGGGGTCTATATATTGATTATTTTTCTTTAAAGTATAGTGTAAATGTGGTCCTGAAACCGTACCTGTCGCTCCTACTTCGCCAATTATCTGCATTCTCTTCACGTGGTGTCCCTTTTTTACCAATATTTTATTTAGGTGGCCGTAAATCGACTCAAAACCATAGCAGTGTTTGATTTTGATATAATTGCCCAAATCGGTCTTGAAACCTACTTCAATTACATCACCATCACCGGTGGCAATGGCTTTTTCACCAGTTGCCCCTTTGAGGTCGATACCTCTATGGAAAAGCAAAACTTTATGTATAGGATGATTTCTGACACCGTAAAACGAATTAATATTAACCGATTTATTCATCGGATAACCTGCCGGAATGGCATTTAAGAAAGTTTCTTTGAAAGGGTCGTTGTAAATGAGTCTAAGCATATCATTTACTTCAATCAATGGGGTAAGTTGGGTTTCCCAATAATCTTCTTGTGGTAAAATATTTTGAGCAAAAAGACTACTTTGGAAAATCAGCAAAAGTATAATAAGTTGTATTTTCTTCATTTTTTGTACACGACTTGTCAGAACACCCACAAAATTAAGTGAAATTGTGCGTAGGTATGACGTTTTGTAATAATTATGAAGTGTTTTCTTTAAATAGTCATATATCTAAATAAACAAAAGCTAAATGATTGTGGTTGTTTGGCTATGAACATTGTTTGGTTTAAAAGAGATTTACGCCTCAGCGACCACGCTGCTTTGAAAGCCGCTATTGAAGATGGCGAGTCGTTTTTGATGCTCTACATCTGGGAACCAAACATCATGGCTGATTCACATTATAGTCCACGGCATTGGAATTTTGTTCAGCAATCGCTCAACGACCTCAATCGGCAATTATCAGAAGCCAATCCACTTCTTCGAATTACGATTTTACAAGGTAATGCTAAGGAAATATTTCATGCAATTCATCAAAAATATCAGCTTAAAAAGGTTTTCTCTTACGAAGAAACTGGGCTTCGGATTACTTATGACCGAGATAAAGAATTGAGTCTGTTTTTTAAGGAAACTGCTATTGAATGGCGGGAATTTCAAACGAATGGGGTAGTCCGTAAACTGAAGAATCGAGATAATTGGGCTGAATATTGGAAAGCACAAATGCAAAAACCTTGGGATGTGCCAAATTGGACAAAACTAAGAGGTGATTGCTTAGTCTTTGATGAATCCAATGAAATTTACAAGCGTTTCTTGCCAAACGATTATTTGCTGAAAGATGCTAATAATTTTCAGCCGGGAGGAGAAACTTATGCTCATCGTTATCTGCAAAGTTTTTTGAGCGAACGAGCTAAAAATTATTCAAAACATATTTCAAAACCGCTCGAAAGTCGAAAAGGATGTAGCCGTCTTTCTCCTTATATCGCTTGGGGAAATTTGTCGATTCGACAGGTATATCAATATGCACAAAATGCCAAGAAGAAAGTCGCTCATCGAAGAGATTTAGATAACTTTATTTCACGACTTCACTGGCATTGCCATTTCATTCAAAAATTTGAGATGGAAGACCGAATGGAGTTTGAAAACTTAAATCGAGGCTATGATGATATAGAGAGGATTGATAATGAGTATTTTATAGAAAGGTGGCAAAGTGGGCTTACGGGGTATCCGCTTATAGATGCCTGTATGCGATGTGTATGCCAAACTGGTTACCTAAACTTCCGAATGAGAGCAATGGTCGTTTCTTTTCTAACCCATCAACTTTTCCAACATTGGAAAACGGGTGCAGTATTCTTGGCTCAACAGTTTCTTGATTTTGAAGTGGGTATTCATTATCCTCAGTTTCAAATGCAAGCGGGCGTAACAGGCATGAATACCGTAAGAATGTATAACCCTGTGAAGCAATCGCAGGACCATGACCCTAATGGTATCTTTATAAAAACATGGGTTAAAGAACTCGAAAATTGCCCCGAAAACTTTATTCATGAACCATGGAAAATGACTCCAATGGAACAAGAATTATATAATTTCAGGTTGGGAGAAAATTATCCTTTTCCAATAATTGATTTAGAAGAGGCATCCAAAAAAGCCAAAGAGCAAATTTGGGGAATTAGAAAACAGCAATTAGTTCGAGTCGAAAATAAACGAATTTTAAATAAACAGGTTGTAAGAAATAGGAAAAGGTAAGATTTACTTTTCAGAATCAAACTACACGATAATTCTCAAATGATAGCAGTGAAACATAAACCATTCATTTATCTTCTAACTTCCATGTACGTGGCAGGCATTATAGGGTTAAATCTTGATGTAACCGCTACGCTTTTTAAGTTTCTGACTCCTTTTAATCTCTTGGCCTCTTTAGGTATTTTGCTTTATTTTCATAATGAATGGAATCGGAGTTTCGTTATTTTTATTGTAGTAGCTTTCTTGGTGGGCTATTTCGTTGAAGTGGTTGGTGTAAATACGGGCTTGATTTTTGGGCATTATCGCTATGATACAACCCTTGGGTTTAAAATATTAGAAACCCCGCCATTGATTGGTGTTAACTGGCTACTTTTGGTTTATTGTGTGGGTAGTTCGTTTTGTCGGGTCAATAAGCCGCTTTACTTTAAAGTCCTTTACGGAGCTTTACTCATGACAATGTTCGATTATTTGGCTGAACCCATCGCAATTCGTTTAGAAATGTGGTCGTGGTTTGGGCAATTACCACCCTTACAAAATTATATTGGTTGGTTTTTGGTATCTGCTTTTTTACTGACACTTTTCCATTGGTTACCTTTTCGTAAAGATAATAAGATTGCACTTGTGCTACTTATTCTACAAATTTGCTTTTTCGGAATTCAAAGTTTATTGTTTTAAAACTTCAGAATTATGATATTGTTACAAATTTTTAATCCGCAGATAGTACAGATTTATTAACGCTAATTTTCGCAGATTTTATTATATTTTAGGCGAAAATCAGCAGTTTTTTAGAAATTAGCGTTATCTGCATGCCATCATTTTTATTGCGATGGTATTTTTATAATTGCGTAAAACTTTATTGACCTTACAACTTTTTAGCATGAAGTTCAATCATTATTTTTGAAAGTACAATATTGACCTATTAACAGAAAAATACACGCCACGATGAAACCCTTTCTAAGAATACTTGCTGTTGCTTTTACTGGTTTAGCATTAATTAGTAGCTGCGAAACCCAAACAGAAGATACCAGTCCTATTTTAGCGAGTAATGGAGATGCTATTTTCTCTAAGTATATAGCTGTTGGTGGTTCGCTCACAGCTGGTTATACCAATGGCGGCTTATATCGTGAAGGACAACTCACCGCTTTTCCTAATCTAATTGCTCAACAAGCTGGAGTAAAGTTTGAGCAAGCTCTTTTTCCTGCAGGTCAAGAAAACGGAACAGGTTATTTAACTACAACATTGAGTAACATCGCTCCTGTATTTAATAAAGTTACAGATAAGTTAGGTGTGGTAAGCACTTCTCCATTTGTTTTAAGTAAATATGCAAGTATTAATAATAATTATGGGGTTGTAGGTTTGCGTGTAGCTGATATCAACAAAGCTGGTTTAGGAAATGCCAAAACTCAAGGATTTAACCCATTTTTTGAGCGAATTTTACCAGTGAGTAAGGAAGAACTATCTTATACTGATTTCGTTAAAGAAAGTAGCCCAAGTTTTTTTACGCTGAGTTTGGGTGAGCAAGATTTGTTAGTTTATGCGGTTTCGGGTGGTAAAATTGCCATGACAGAAACCTCGTCTTTTGCTATCAATATTCAAAAATTGCTCGATGCTTTGGTTGTTAATAAGGCTCCAGGTATTCTAACCAATCTTCCAAATATTCTTGATTTACCCTATTTCAACTTTTACTCGTTTGCTGAATTATCTAAAAATTTAGGGGTAACAGAAATATATATTACTGCGGGTAATGGGGTTATTAGAGCGGCCACAGCCAATGATAAAATCTTAATAGATGCCATTCCGAATGTAGGAAAAGTAAATGCCGTAGGTCAGAAAAAAGGCTTCACGGCGGCATATCCGCTAAGTAACGAGGAAGTGTTAGATAAAGATGAAATAAATATTATTGCTGCACGTCAGAATGATTTTAATGGAATTCTAAAATTTGAGGCAGAAAAGCGGTCAATTACACTTTTTGATTTGAATAGCTTATATACGAAAATCAAAAACAAAACTTATACCGTCAATGGCTTGACATTTGAAAGTTCTCCGCTAACTGGAGGTTTTTTTAGTCTTGATGGTATCAATCCAACACCAAGAGGCTCGGCTGTCATTGCCAACGAAATTATCAAGGTTATCAACGAAAATTATAAAAATTCGCTCAAAACCACAATTCCTACGCTTGATGTTAGTAAATTTGAAGGTTTAAAAATCAAATGATAGCTTTACTTCACTAAGGCTTACTCTTTAGCGAAGCCCATAATAATGAAAATCTCAATCATCACTGTTGCGTTTAATTCAGCTGCCACCATTAAAGATACCATTGATAGCGTACTGGCACAAGACTATCCATCAATCGAATACATAATTGTTGACGGAGGCTCAAAAGATGGTACTGTTGAGATTTTGAAATCCTACGGAGATAAAATTAAGTGGGTTTCAGAAAAAGATAATGGTATTTATGATGCCATGAATAAGGGCGTAAAAATGGCTACTGGCTATGCGATAGGCGTAATGGGTTCGGATGATTTTTACCCTAATAATCAGGTGATTAGTAAAGTTGCAAAAGCTTTCAAAGAATCAAAAGCAGATTCGGTTTATGGAGACTTATATTACGTAGATTTTGCAGATACGAATAAAATTGTCCGTAACTGGATATCAGGCTCATATAATCGTAAACGCTTTTTGAATGGCTGGATGCCCCCACATACTGCCTTTTTCTTGACTAAAGCAGCCTATGATAAATATGGGTTTTATAATATCTCGTATCGTAGTGCAGGAGATTACGAACTGATGCTTCGAATGCTTTATAAGCATAAACTCTCTTCTTTTTATATTCCCGAAGTACTCATGAAAATGCGTACAGGCGGTACAAGTAATGCTTCTCTTAAAAACAGAATTAGAGCCAATAAAGAAGACCGTCGAGCATGGGCTGAGAATGGTCTTGTGCCTCGTTGGTACACACTTTATGCGAAGCCTATTTCAAAATTATTTCAATGGATTGTGAAGTAATTTTTGCCATTATGTTTGTCGAAATTTAATAACTTTGAGTATGTCGTCTCATCATATCGTACGTGAAAAACAGGAACCGGCTCTTATTATTGCCAATGGCGAAAGTTGTAGTGTAGAATTACTTGGGCAGCTATTAGAATGGAGTCCATTTGTAGTTGTGCTTGATAATGCCATTCACCGTGTCATTTCTCTTGGAATCAAAGTCGATGTGCTTTTAGGCGATTTTGATAGAGATATAAATTTACAAGAAATTGAACAAAGCCAATACCCGATTGAGATTGTTTACACGCCAGACCAAGATAAAACAGACCTTGAAAAAGCTTTCGATTTTTTAATTAATAGAGGTTTTCCTGCGGCAAATGTGGTTTGGGCAACGGGTCGAAGAGCTGACCATGCCATTACGAACATGACTAATATCGTTCGTTACAAAAGTAAACTTTCGATTGTTATGATAGATGATTTCTCAGTTATCTACCCTTTGCTGCCCTTTCCTGCAAGCTTTGAAAAGTGGTATGCGAAAGGTACACAAATCTCACTTATTCCTATTGGTTCTGCTACTGGAATTATAACCGAAAATCTTGTTTATAATATTGATAATGAGGAACTTATATTGGGTTATCGTTCGGGAAATAGTAATGAAGTTGCGGCTGATGGAATTGTTAGAGTTTCGTACAAATCAGGAGACCTCTTACTAATGGAGTGCCATGACTAATAATTCAATTTTCAATGTGGATAACTTTTTCAGAATTTTCTTTTTTTTCTGAAAATAAAATATTTACATTTGTCAATGAAAATAGCCACAAACTGCAACTTAAAAGACTCTAATTGGAGAAGCAAAAATAGTTTATTTAATGTGGATAACTTTTTTATTAGACTTTTCCTATCTCACTGTTAAGTAACTAACTGATTATTAGTTCTTAATATTCTCTTAATATTACACTTTTTAATTATCGGTCAATAGGTATAGTTTTTGGATTTTTATATGCCTTGATATTTTACTAATTTTACATCTGTTACTTACTTACAGTATGTAGTAAATTTGACCTTACATAGACTGCTTTATAATTTTTTTTAGTGAATCCAAAAAGTGACTAGCAGTCACATAAATTACGTAAATAATATAATTAGTTTTAAAGCTAAGATTCCTTTATTAAACCATTTTTTTGGTTTGCTTAAGACATTGTTGTGAATCCCATAAAACACTTTTAAAAAGGCTGCCTATGTTTGTAATTAAAAGAGACGGACGCCGCGAGTCGGTAAAGTTCGACAAAATCACTGCTCGTATTGAGCGACTTTGTTATGGCTTAGAGCCAGCATTTGTCCAACCCGTTGAGGTTGCCATGAAAGTAGTAGCAGGTATCTACGATGGTGTTTCTACATCAGAGTTAGATAGTTTAGCTGCTGAAACGGCTGCTTCGATGACAACCAAGCACCCTGATTACGCTATTTTAGCGGCAAGGATTGCTATTTCTAACCTCCATAAGAACACTCTTAAGTCATTTTCGGGTACAATGAAAATGTTGTATCAATACATCGACCCGAAAACTGGCCAAAATGCCTCTTTAATCGCCAAAGACACATGGAAAGTAATTCAGAAACATGCCGCTTTGCTTGATTCTGCAATTATCTATGACCGAGATTTTGGTTATGATTATTTTGGTTATAAAACCCTTGAAAAATCTTATCTATTAAAAGTAAACGGAAAAATTGTTGAGCGTCCACAGCACATGCTTATGCGTGTAGCAGTAGGTATTCATGGCGAAGACATTGACCGTGTACTGGAAACTTATGAATTATTGTCGGAGCGTTGGTTTACACACGCAACCCCAACATTGTTCAATGCTGGTACGCCGAAACCACAACTTTCATCATGTTTCTTATTGACGATTAAAGAAGATAGTATCACTGGTATTTACGATACACTTGGGCAAACAGCAAAAATTTCACAGTCAGCTGGTGGAATTGGCTTAGCCATCCATAATGTACGTGCTACTGGTTCATACATTAAAGGTACTAATGGCACTTCAAATGGTATCGTGCCGATGCTACGTGTGTTCAACGATACTGCTCGCTACGTTGACCAAGGTGGTGGTAAAAGAAAAGGTTCTTTTGCTATCTACATTGAGCCTTGGCATGCCGATATCTTTGAATTCTTAGATTTGAGAAAAAACCACGGTAAAGAAGAACTTCGTGCCAGAGATTTATTCTATGCACTTTGGATTTCTGATTTATTCATGAAACGCGTAGAAGCTAATGACACTTGGTCGTTATTCTGCCCGAATGAAGCTCCAGGTTTATCTGACTGCTACGGAGAAGAGTTTGAGAAGCTTTACGAAAAATATGAATTAGAGGGGAAAGCTCGCAAAACTATTAAAGCACAAGATTTATGGTTTGCTATTATGGAGTCTCAAATTGAGACAGGCACACCATACATGCTCTATAAAGATGCAGCCAATAAGAAATCAAATCAGAAGAACTTAGGGACTATCAAATCTTCGAATCTTTGTACGGAGATTATTGAATATACGGCTCCTGATGAGGTTGCGGTTTGTAATTTAGCTTCGATTGCTCTACCCAAATACATTGTTAAGGATGAGAAAACTGGTTTCATGAAGTTTGATCACGAAAAACTTTATGAAGTAACGAAGGTGATTACTAAAAACCTTAATAAAGTAATTGATGTAAACTATTACCCAGTAATAGAGGCTGAGCGTAGTAACCTGCGTCACCGCCCGATTGGTTTGGGGGTTCAAGGTTTGGCCGATACTTTTATTACCTTGAGAATGCCGTTTGAGTCTGATGAAGCTCGTAGATTAAATAAAGAAATCTTCGAAACAATCTACTTTGCGGCCATGGAATCTTCAATGGAAATGGCTATGGCCGATGGCCCTTATTCAACATGGGAAGGCTCGCCAATTTCGCAAGGTATTTTCCAATTTGACATGTGGGGCGTATCTCCAGATTCTGGTCGCTGGAATTGGGAAGAATTACGTGAAAAAGTAAAAACACATGGCGTAAGAAACTCTTTATTAGTTGCTCCAATGCCGACGGCCTCAACGAGCCAAATTTTGGGTAACAACGAGTGTTTTGAGCCATATACATCAAATATTTACACACGTCGTGTACTTTCTGGTGAGTTTGTAGTTGTAAACAAACATTTACTGAAAGATTTAGTGAAAATTGGTTTGTGGAACGATACCATGAAAAACAAACTAATTGCCGCTAATGGTTCAGTACAAGGAATTGCAGAGATTCCACAAAACCTGAAAGATTTGTACCGCACAGCGTGGGAAATCAAACAAAAAACCATTATTGATATGGCAGCCGACCGTGGAGCATTCATTTGCCAAAGTCAGTCGCTTAATATCTTTATGGAAAATGCCAATTTCGGAAAACTTACTTCGATGCATTTCTACGCATGGAAAGCGGGCTTGAAAACAGGTATGTATTACCTACGTACGAAAGCAGCTTCTGATGCAGTGAAATTTACAGTTGACCGCCAAGCAATTGCTGAGGTTGTACCTGCAACATCGGCGGTATCAGAAAAACCTTTAGACTATGTAAAATATGCTGAAGAACAAACTGCTAAAGCAACTGCAGCAGCAACTTTTTCAAGTGAAGCAGAATATCAGTACGCAGCAATGCAATGCTCGCTTGATGACCCAGAAGGTTGCGAAATGTGTGGCTCATAATAGGATTCCGACTTGACTATGCTTTTTCTTAATATAATCTATAAAAACCACCCCCAAAGGGTGGTTTTTTATTTGAATTATCTGATTTCTACATAGGTTTCGGCAATTTCTTCGCCATTTTTTGCTAAAATTCTGTAAACCCCAGCATTATCGGCCGCATAAAAAGAGAAGGTGTTGCTCGTAAGATTCGGAAGCCAAAAAATGGTCGTTCGAATATCAAATTTGTTAGATTCTTTAGCTTGTGCTGAACTATAATTTGGACTAAAAAATGGTTTATAAGATTTATATCCTACAATGCTCAGCATTTTGGTACTTGATTTTAAACCATTATTATTTCTCTCGGAAGGCTTTACAACTGATGATTTAGTATAAATCGCAATAACACCGTTGGCACCCCTAGAACCAAACATGGCACGGGCGGTTTTTAATACCTCGATGCGGTCAATGTTATCCATACTAACATTCATTAATGAATTAACATTTTCTACTGGAAAACCATCAATTAAGTAGAGCGGAGCAGAATCACCTTCAATAGAGTTTTGTCCAGCACGCATGCGTACTCTAATTATGCCATCGGCTGCTAGTACTACTTGTAAGCCCGGTACTTTACCCTGTAGTGCCAAAACGGGATTCATGCCAGATAATGCGGGACTTATTTCCTTTGAAAATACAGTGAAGTCGGGGTTTCCGTAGAGTGGTTTACTTACAAACTGTTTTTCAGTACGTTTGGTGGTTACACTCACTTCCTCTAATGCAATTGCATCTTTGGGAATATCAATATTATTTTCAATTAAAACCGCTGAGGGTAAGTCTTTTACTATGAAATTGAGCTTTATATTTGAGGGCTTGATAGTAGGGAAATCCTCTACGTCAAAGAGTACTTTCTCAAGGAGTTTACCTTTCAAATCGGTGGCTTGATAGCTAATATCAGTAGTATCGCTTAACTGAATACCCGAAACAGAAAAATGTCCTTCGGCATCAGTTTGTGTTGTTAGTGGATATTGATTTTGACCGAAGTAAAAAATAATATTTGCCAGTGTAGGCTTGTTATTTTTATCAAGTACCTTACCTGAAAGTTTAAGCCCTGTTTCTGCTAAAAATTTAAACTCTGGAATCGTTTTGAATGAGGTGGCTGGCAAAAAACTACTATTAGAACTTACTAAAGTATTACACGAACGAACAGCCATGGTGTCGGTAACTGAGATACAAAAATTTTTACTTTCAATTCCTTCAATTTTTACATTGATTTTTTCACGTTTTTGATAGGCCTTTTTATCGGTCGTTATCTTAAAATACGTTTTAGGTGGGAAGTTTTGGGCAGAAACTACATATTGTCTAGGCGAAATAATCGGTATAATTTGCTCATAGAAACAGCTATCTCCAAAATTACGCATCCATTGGGTATAAGCACGAATCCGATAATTTCCTAAAGCAAGGTCATTGGGTAAAGCTATCATTCCTTTAAATTGCAGGGAGTCGACGTGGTGTTTTTGTCGAGCAATTAATTCATTTTGTGGGCTAATCCATTCTACATAAACCACTTTACTGATAGAGTCGCTCATTGTGGCATCTGCGTAGTGCATTCTTCCCGCAAACCAAAGATTTTCGTTTGGATGATAATAGGCTTTATTACTGATAAGCTGTACGCGTTCTTGCAAACGCCAAATACTTCGTTGGGTGGTGGAGTCGAGAGAAACATTGATTTTTTCTTTAGGAATTTCTCGCTCGACATTTTCATTAGGCAAATAATCAAGCGGAAGCATTTCTGCCAAACGCTTACTACTCATAAAACCAGAAATAACCAAATCTTTGGGGTTTTGGATGATGCCTCGGTCGTTAAAATCTAAATCTTTTAAACTTTCAATCCACGAAATCATACGGGTATCATCACGGTAAAACTGACCATTATAATAAGGACTAGCAAAATGGAGTTCGATACGTTTTGGAAATCTAATTCGATATTCAGTAGCTATTTTACCTTTTCTAACAATCGAATCGAGGGGGTAAGCTAGAATACTTTTCCCTAATTGGCCATAAAAATTGGCGGTTCGGTTGGCTGGATTGAAACCTGCAGCATCGACAAATGCTTCATAGCCTTCAGTTTTTAGTTTTCTTTGAGCCAAAGCCCAAAATAAGTGCCGGTCAGAACCTTCAAAAGCCATTAACCGGTTTTGTTTCCATTTGCTTGCCTCTTTTTCGCTTACAGGTTTGAGTTCTTCAAAGCGAGCATAACCTTGGTATTGAATTTCTTCATTGGCTAAAATAAAGTTAGTTAGTGTAAAGAACATTCTATACCCTAAAGCAAGATTTTCAATTTCGATGGGCTGTTTAGCGGTGGCTTTTAATGTCCCTTTAGTGTCTTCGAAATCAATCAGGTAATTATTTTTGATATTACATAACTTAGATAAAGGAGAATCTCCTAAAATACTTTTCGAAAAACGTTGAAATTGTTTTTCCCAAGTTTTATCTCTATTGGCCGAAACCTTTACTTCACTGAGTTCTTGTTCAATCGGATTAATGGTAAAGTCAACTTCCTTTGTTCCTTCGGTTTCAATCCTAATGGTTTGGCGAGCGGGAGCATAGCCCACCATCGAAACCGATACGATGACTGTTCCAAAAGGGATTTTTGAAAGGGTATATTCTCCTTTTTCGTTTGAACTCGTTCCTTTGGTAGTATTAGCTACAAAAACATTGGCAAAAGGTACTATTTCAGAAGTTTTGGCATCGCGAACTACACCTTTTATACTGAATGTTTGGGCAAAGAGATTGGAGCTTAAAAGAAAAAAATAACACAATTTGAAGAGGTTGGAGCGGAAAAGCAAATTCATGATAAATAATAGTTAAATTGTGTAGTCAGAACTTTACAATCTTTTTGTAACGAAAATATTTTAGTAATAGTATTTAAAAGATAGAATTAACGAAATATTTCGACGTAAAACCTTCATTTTTTCGTTTCCTAAGCATCCCCATTTTTAAAGGGAATACTTAGTTATTGAATTTTTTGAAGTACAAGCCCATAAAATTCTTCGGGTCTGAATACTTTGTCAAATTGCTTCACGGACTCATGTTCTTGGCTACCGTCGGGGTGGAGTTCGAGTTGAAAGAAATCTTGGTTTTCTTGCGAAATGCTTTCAATATCGAAATGGCAAGATTCGATGACGACGACTTCAAAGAGGAAATACAGGTTATCCGCTTTTAGATGTTTTAGCATTTGCCCAAAAGCAATAATCCATTCGGTTTTGTACCATAGAAAATTGAAAATACTACCTTTCTGAAAGCTTTTATTTGAAAGATAGGCTACATAAACCATTCGCTCTTCTAAACTTAAAGTAGCAAAAAAATCATCGAATAGTTTGCCGTCTTGTTTCCAAGCTTCTTCTTTTGGACGAATTTGTTTTCTGAATATTTCCTTTAGCTGTTGTTCGTTGCTCAATTCTTCTGAATGAAACATAATTTTCTTAGAAAATACTTGCTGGTGAAACAAGTTGAATAGGCCACGCTTAGGGTCATGTTGAAACTTCGGTTGTTTTTCTTTGCGATTGGCAATGAGTAGTCGAAGTGCAAAAACTATCAATAAAATTAACTTAAAAATTACCCAAATATGTTTCATTCCTCAATGCTTGTTCCTCTGTTTAATTAAGCCAAAATTCCTTTAATCACTTGTCCATGCACATCGGTTAATCTAAAACGCCTACCTTGGTACTTATAAGTCAGTTGTTCATGGTCGATTCCCATTAAATGTAATAAAGTTGCTTGAAAATCGTGCACATGCACTGGGTTTTTGATGATATTATAGCTAAAATCATCGGTTTCGCCGTAGCTAAACCCCGATTTTACACCCGCACCTGCCATCCACATCGTAAAGCATCTTGGGTGGTGGTCTCGGCCATAATCATCTTTGGTGAGTTTACCTTGCGAATAAACTGTTCTGCCAAATTCTCCACCCCAAACCACCAAAGTATCTTCCAGTAAACCTCTTCTTTTCAAATCAATAATCAAGGCGGCGGTGGCTTTATCAGTTTGCTTGCATTGGTGAGCCATTCCTTTGGGTAGGGAGCCGTGATGGTCCCAGCCTTGATGATAAAGCTGCACAAATCTGACGTCTTTTTCGAGTAATTTCCGAGCTAAAAGGCAATTGGCGGCATACGTTCCTTTATCTCGGCTACCTTCTCCGTAAAGCTCAAAAACTTCATCGGGTTCTTTAGAAGTATCCATTACTTCGGGAACAGAGGTCTGCATCCGATACGCCATCTCGTACTGTGCGATTCGGGCATCTACTTCGGGGTCACCCCAAGTTTCATTTTGCAATTGGTTGAGTTTGGTCAAATATTCCAACATTTGTTGGCGGTCTTGGCCGTCATAACCTTCGGGATTATTAAGAAATAAAACAGGGTCTTTACCTGAGCGGAATTGCACTCCTTGATGCTCAGAAGATAGGAAGCCATTGCCCCACAAACGAGCATAAAGTGGCTGGTCTTTCGAGGCATCTTTTGAAACCAAAACAATAAACGCAGGCAGATTTTGATTTTCAGAACCCAAACCGTAGCTCATCCAAGAGCCGATAGAAGGGCGACCTGGCAATTGATGTCCAGTTTGAAAAAATGTTATGGCGGGGTCATGATTGATTTGCTCAGTAAACATAGATTTTACGATACACAAATCATCGACTACTTGAGCCGTGTAAGGTAGCAAATCACTTACCCAAGTCTTAGTTTTTCCGTATTGATTAAATTTATAGGCCGACGGAACAAGCGGTAAAACCGCTTGATTGGCACTCATACCTGTAAGTCTTTGCCCTTTTCTAACCGAATCGGGTAAGCCTTGACCAAAAAGATTAGCGAGTTTTGGTTTATAATCGAAAGTTTCAAATTGTGAAGGCCCTCCACTCATAAAGAGATAAACCACTCGTTTGGCTTTTGGTGCAATACTGGGCAAAGCTTTCATGATTTGCTCTTCGAGTGTATTTCCTCTTGCGTTTGAACTAATCAAACTACTCAAAGCCATTGCACCCAAACCTGAGGCCGAACGGAGTAAAAAATTACGTCGGTCGAGCTTTCGATTCAATGCCGAAAACTCAGGAGAATGAAGTTTGAAAGTATCGTCGTGGTGTGCCATTTTATCTTTTGGTAAGGGTTGCATCTGAGTTTAAAATCGTGCTTGCTACTACGGCATTGGCGGCTACTGAGGCGGCTTCTAAAGCTGGGTCAATTTTATAAAGTCCAGTTTTTAGCCAACCTTTGGTTTTATCAGGATTTTGTTTAAACTCCTCATATTCAGATTTTTGCAATGATAAGAGTAAGTCCAACTCTCGTTCAGAAGGAGTTTTACCACTAAGTTTCCTATAAACAGTAATAATCGCTTTTCGGGTATCGGCTTCTTTGGCCATGGCTTCGCCTATCACTTTAGCCGCTTCAACAAAAGTTGGGTCGTTGAGCGTCACGAGGGCTTGCAAAGGCGTATTGGTTTTTTGTCGACGAACCACACAATAGCTGCGAGAAGGAGCATCGAATGTTCCCAAAGTCGGATTGGGTACAGAACGCTTCACAACTATATAAAGGCTACGTCGATAAATAGCATCACCCGAATCTTGGGTATATTGGGTATTATTGATTTCCCAAAGGCCATCGGGTTGATAAGGTTTGATGCTTTTACCACCAATTTTCTTATTCAATAAACCACTGACTGCCAATGCATTATCACGAAGCATTTCGGCAGAAAGTCGATTGCTTGGCCCGTGTGAAAGCAAACGATTTTCGGGGTCACGTTCTCGAACTTCTCTGCTTACTTTTGAATCTTGTCGATACGTGGCTGACATAACAATGAGTTTATTGAGTTTCTTTACATCCCAATCTTTTTGAAAATTTAGAGCCAACCAATCAAGTAATTCGGGGTGGCTCGGCATTTCGCCTTGATTCCCAAAATCTTCAGTCGTTTTTACAATGCCTGTACCGAAGAAATTTTGCCAGAATCGGTTTACTGCTACTCTTGCAGTAAGCGGATTATTTTCATCGGTAAGCCATTGAGCCAAACCAAGTCTATTTTTAGGTAAATTGGCAGGAAATGATAGAATATCTTTCGGGGTATTAGGTTTTACTTCTTCACCCAAAGCATCATATTGTCCACGATGTAGCAAGTGAGTAACCTTTGGTTTAGGCATTTCTTGCATAATCATAATTTCGGCAATTTTTTCGCTCGAATCAGATAAAGCCGTTCGGAGCTTTTGTAATTCTTTTTGTGCCGATAAAACTGTTGGATTGATGGCCGAAAGATAATATTCTTTCAAAATCGCTTTTTCTTGGGGGTTTAATTCACTTGAAGATTTATTCGAAATATTGCCCCAATCAGCCTTTTTGGCTAAGATTTTTATTTCAAATGGCGTTAAAGCTCGGCTGTAAACTATGGCATCGTCAACTTTTCCTCCTTTAAAACCCAATCCACGCCACCAGCCGCCAATCTGCAATGCTGGCTCTGATTTTGAGTAAAAAATAATGTCTTTATATAATTGGTCGATGACGGTTTCCATGGTCATTTCTTCTCCATCAAGATAGAGTTTGAAACCGTTGGCTTTGGCAGAGCCATCGTGGGTCATGCACAAATGCAGCCATTTATCACGAGGAGCGTCTTTCAAACTTAATTTTGTAATGGCATTTGAAGGAGCGGTGTGAGCCATCGTAATTTCTAACTTATTATTTCGTAGAAATAAGTGGTAGCCCTTGAAATTATACAAACGCTCGGCATTGCTTTTATGGAAAATCACACCATCTTTCATTTCCTTTGGAATGTAGGCCCACATACCAACCGTAAAAGCCTCAGACTTTCGAAAAACACCTACATCTTTTAAATCGGCATAGACATCGCCATCTAAAAGCAGCACTTGACCCTTGGTGGTTTGCTCGAAAGTAGGTTTATCAAGAGTTCCGGCATCACGTCGCATCACGCCTTTTTGTTTAGGATTTACACTGTTTCGAAGTGAATCTTCAAAGGTATAAAATCCTTGTAAGTTAGCTTGTGGCAAAGCATTGTTTAATAGTGATTGATATTCTTTATTTTCTAACCATTTTTCAAAATCTGTTGTAGCTGAATTTTTCGCTTCAATTACTTTTTGTTCTTGTTCTGCAATGGAATTTTTAATGAAATCTACTACTTTTTCTTGCTCAGCAGTCGGTAAAAGTAGGGTAGGAGTGGGTAGGTCATCATTCCACGAAATCTGACCAGCTTCTCTTATATTATTAAAGAAACTGAATAATTCGTAATAATTTTTCTGTGAAATTGGGTCATATTTATGGTCGTGGCATCGGGCACAACCAACCGACATCGCCAAGAAAGCATCACCAAAAGTATTGGTTCTGTCCATGACATATTCGGTTTGAAATTCTTCTTCTACAATACCTCCTTCCAAATTTTGCGGATGATTTCGATTGAAAGCCGTAGCAATGAGCATATCTTTGGTGGGTGATGGAAACAAATCGCCAGCCAGTTGTTGGTGGATAAAATTGCTATAAGGCATGTTTTCGTTGAAAGCCCGAATTACCCAATCTCGATAGGGCGACATATCTCGAAGTCGGTCAACAGTATAACCATGAGAATCGGCAAAGCGAGCTAAATCAAGCCAATCAGTGGACATTTTTTCACCATAATGTGGCGAATTTAGTAACCTATCTACTTGTTTTTCGTAGGCATTGGGGCTATTATCATCCAAAAAAGCATCAATTTCTTCGAGAGTTGGGGGCAGGCCAGTTAAATCAAAAGACAAACGACGCAGCAAAATTTCCTTTGAAGCCTCTTTTGAGGCCGACAAACCTTCTTGTTCTAAGCGACTGAAAATAAAATTATCAATTTGATTAATGGGAGAAAAAGCAAGCGTATTTTTAAGAGAAGGAATTGCTCTTTTTTGTGGTTTCACGAAAGCCCAATGAGGTTGATAAACTGCACCATTTTCAATCCATTTGATGATAACCGCTTTTTCGTAGGCCGATAAGCTCAAATGTGATTTGGGTGTAGGCATCACGTAAGTTGGGTCATTCGAGACTATTCTATGAAAAACCTCACTTTTCTTTAAATTTTTGGGCGAAATTGCCACTTTCCCTGGGCTTTCGGGAAGTTGGGCGTAAGCAGCTTCTGCTAAGTCTAATCGAAGGCCTGCTTTTTGTTTGGCTTTGTCTGGGCCGTGGCAAGCAAAGCATTTATCTGATAAAATTGGTTTTACATGAAGATTATAGTCTAAGGTTGTAGGTAAGTTTTTATAGGCAATGGCTACATCTTCAGGTAATTTAGGGGGGGCGGAAAGCTGATGCCCACTTGGTTTGAATGACCATAAATAAATACAAGCAACGAGTAATAGTAGGTATTTTTTCATGATTGAATTTATTGAATAATAATTTTTGATTTCTTTATTATGATTGTAAAGTGATTGCAATCAGTGCTGTGTAAGTACTCCGTTAGGAGTTAGATATCGGTAGCAAATATTATTTCTAAATTCGAAATGCTCCGTAGGAGCTAAACCAATTTACTCAGGTTCCTTAAAAATATACTTTTCATCGAATGAAATTTCAAATAGGTTTAAAAATTCCTTATATTCCTCTAAAAATGTTCTTTTTCTATGGTGTTCTTCTTGATTCTCAATATACTTTATAATAATTGGTAGTTGAGATTGTCCGTAAGAAAATGCGGCATAACCTTCTTGCCAAGCAAATTTACTTTTAGTTAATTTATTTTCATTTATCCAAAGAGAGGTCATTTGTTTAATATCTCGCATCAAATCAGCAAGAGTTTGGGTACTGCGAAATCCGATTAAAATATGAATGTGGTCGGACATTCCGTTAATAATCAAAACTTTATGACCATTGTTTTGTATGATTCCAGTTGTGTATTTATAAAGTTTATCTTTCCATTCTCGTTGAATGAGGTTTTGTCTAAATTTTACTGCAAATATTAAATGCAGATGTATTTGTGTGAAAGTATTAGCCATTTTGTTAGGTGTGTTTTAGCATTGCAGTTGGTATAGCTCCTGACGGAGCAGTAATTTCTACTTTTCGCTTATTTCTACCGATATAAAACTCCTGACGGAGTAGTTTAATATTTAGGATTAATAGAAAATATCATATTTTATTTATTTGTGAATTAGCATTGTTGTTGGTATAACTCCTGACGGAGCAGTAATTTCTACTTTTCGCTTATTTCTACCGATATAAAACTCCTGACGGAGTAGTTTAATATTTAGGATTAATAGAAAATATCATATTTTATTTATTTGTAAATTAGCATTGTTGTTGGTATAACTCCCGACGGAGTAGTAATTTCTACTTTTCGTTTATTTCTACCGATATAAAACTCCTGACGGAGTAGTTTATTTTCAATAATTGTTTTTCATTGATTAGAGAAAATGTGCTGTAAGCACTATGTATCGGTAGTAAACTTTTATTTATGTGTGAATTAGTATTGTTGTTGGTATAGCTCCTGACGGAGCAGTAATTTCTACTTTTCGCTTATTTCTACCGATATAAAACTCATGACGAAGTAGTTTAAATTTCAATAATTGTTTTTCATTGATTAGAGAAAATGTGCTGTAAGCACTAAATATCGTTAGAAACAAAAAATAAACACTTATCTGATATTTCTATTCGTATCTGGTTTTGCGAATTGAAACTCTCCAGTTTCAATTTGTAAGCTTGGCAATGACTTTTTTAATTGTTCAATACCTGATTTACTGACTTTGGTTTGCCATAAATAAATCACTTTCAGATTAGGGTATTTTGTCAAAACAGCCAAGCCCTTGTCGGTAATATTTGTGCCATATAAATTGAGTTGTTGAAGCTTGGGTAATGCTTTCAAATACTCCAAAGACACATCGGAAATTCGTGTATTTTCGAGATTTAATCTCGTTAGATTCTTAAAGTTAGCGATTTTTTTAACAGCCTCATCGTTGATAGGCTGGTTACTGAGTCGAAGCCTAACAAGTTGATTAGTAATATTTTCTAAATTATCTAATAAGGATGGTTGATAATTTCGGACGTTTACAAAATTTGCCGAAAGGTAATTTGAACCATCACCTAAATGAGCAATTCCGATATTTTGTTGCTTTAACTTTTCCAGAATTTCTGGGCTTGCCGCTTCCGTATTCTGACTGAGTAATTTTACTTCAGTGTTTTTGTCAGTTTCGTTTTCGCTTACAGGAATATTGGTAATTTCTTCAGAAGTGATTTTTGAATTGGGAATGGCTAAATTTGGTATAGGTGTTACATTACTTTCATTCGTGATGGTTTCTATTTCTTCTGCGAAAGATGCTCCTTTTTTTATCCAAAAATGGATAGCCGAAATTTCACTTTTGGTAAGTTGCGTTTTCCCTTTTGGTGGCATGTGTTTGTCATCATCTTCTGGTAAAATCAGATGAGTAAATAAGGTACTTTTGCTTGGATTTCCAGGGAGTAGAATTTGCCCATTTTTACCACCTTTTTTTATAAATGTTTCTGTATCTAAGCGTAAACCACCTTTCTTTTTGCTGGCAGAGTGGCAATTGTAGCACTTAGTTTTCAGAATCGGCACAACCTTATCTCTGTAAACAAATGACCTTCGTACGAGCGTTTGGTTGTTTTTTTGAGTGGTATCATTATTTTCAAATGAAGCGATTGTTGTACTATCTGTTGTGGTTGGAGTTTTACTTTGAGAAGAAAAAAGATAATCCTCACCATGCGTGAGATTTCCGCCTAAATGTCCCGTAATTGTTAGTAAAATTATGTTAAGAGTGGCTAAAATCCACCTATATTTTTTTAGGAAACAAGCCAGCATACTAAATATAGCAGTGCTGATACCAGTCCATTGATGTTTAAAGATAGCATCGGTCTCATAGTCACCCGATTGAGCCAATAACCAACCCGCTACGCACGCAAATATCGATGAGATTGCTCCTAAAAGAAAAGCTAAATGAATAGCCGATTCCATGTCTGATTTTTGAATCGACTGAAGAACCATCATTATATAGGCAAAAATCAGAATGCCGATGGGTAAATGTACGATGAGTGGATGTAGGTGGCCGATTAATTCTGATGAAAACATTTTTACCTTAGGTTGAAGATTCTTCAAAATTAATCAAATTTATGAATCAGCAAAAAGGTAAAAATGTTGTTTATAGTCAGATTATTATACTTTCCCTTTCAAAAAATCAGCTGTATAATTTCCTTCGAGTTTAACCATTTCTTCGGGTGTTCCTTCAAATGTCAAATAACCGCCTTTTTCACCACCTTCTGGTCCTAAATCAATAATCCAGTCAGCCGATTTAATTACCTCCATATTATGCTCGATAATAATTACGGTATCACCTTGGTCAACTAAGGCATTGATGGCTTTCAATAATTTCTTGATATCGTGGAAGTGCAAACCCGTAGTTGGTTCATCGAATACGAAAAGCGTTTTGCCTTTATCGGCATTGCCTTTGCTCAAGAAAAAGGCCAATTTTACACGTTGGGCTTCACCGCCTGAAAGTGTGCTTGACGATTGTCCTAAACGAATATATCCTAAGCCTACATCTTGTAATGGGCGAAGTTTATCGGCCAGTTTTGGCTCGCTGGTGCTAAAAAACTCAATGGCTTCGTCAACGGTCATTGCCAAAATATCGGCAATATCTTTTTCATTATATTTTACCTCCAGAATTTCCTGCTTGAAACGCTTTCCGCCACAACTTTCACATTTTAGGCGTACATCGGCCATAAATTGCATTTCGATGGTTTGCTCTCCTTCACCTTGGCAAGCTTCACAACGTCCACCATCAACGTTGAAAGAGAAAAACGCAGGCTTATAATCTCGTGCTTTTGAAAGCTGTTGTTCGGCCATCATCTGACGAATATAATCGTATGCTTTGATATAGGTAACAGGATTCGAACGAGAAGATTTTCCAATTGGGTTTTGGTCAATCATTTCAACCTGCGTGATTCTGTCGAGTGAACCTACTAAACCAGCATATTTTCCAGCTTCTTCGCTATATTCACCTTTCAGACGAGCAATTGCAGGGAATAAGATTTTACGAACTAATGTCGATTTCCCTGAACCACTCACGCCCGTTACGACCGTAAGTACGCCCAATGGAAACTTCACATCTACTTCTTTTAAATTATTTTCTCTCGCTCCCTTTAACTCAATAAAATCGGTTGGACGGCGTCGTTGAGTTGGGGTAGAAATTTGGTCAATTCCTGTCAAAAAATTGATGGTATGCGAAATACTGGCTTGATTTGTTGCTGTTTGGTTAATTTCTTCCCAACTACCTTGAAAAACTAACTCACCACCCAAAGTACCAGCATTAGGGCCAATATCAATGATTTGGTCAGCGGCACGCATGACTTCTTCCTCGTGTTCAACCACTACAACGGTATTGCCCATATCACGCAATGATTCAAGTACACTTACCAAACGCTTGGTATCACGTGGGTGAAGACCAATGCTTGGTTCATCGAGAATATACATCGAACCAACCAACGAACTCCCCAATGAAGTAGCCAATTTGATACGTTGAAATTCACCACCCGATAAAGTTGAAGCCAAGCGGTTGAGCGTAAGATAACCTAAGCCTACACGTTCCATGAACTCTAAACGACTGTTGATTTCGATTAAAATTCTTTTAGAAACTGCTTTTTGATATTCTGGAAGCTCTAAGTTCTTGAAAAACTCTGCCACTTCAGATATTGACATTAATACTAAATCGACGATTGATTTGCCACCAATTTTTACATAACTGGCATCTTTTCTCAGGCGTGAACCTCGACAATCAGGGCAATCTGTACGGCCACGGTAGCGAGAAAGCATGACCCGATATTGCACTTTATGCACTTGGCTTTCAATATCAGCAAAGAAAGCATCGAGTCCTTGAAAATATGCATTGCCTGTCCAAAGTAATTTTTGTTCTTCTGGCGATAAGTCTTTATAAGAGCGATGTATCGGAAAATCGAAACGAATGCCATTTCTGAGTAGCGGGGTAAGCCATTCGCTCATGCGTTCGGTACGCCAAGGAGCAATGGCTCCTTCAAAGACTGAAAGGTTTTTATCAGGAATCACCAATTCTGGGTCAATGCCCAAAACTTTTCCGTAGCCTTCGCAGCGTTTGCAGGCTCCATAAGGATTATTGAATGTGAAAAGATTTACGCTTGGCTCTTCAAATGCTATTCCGTCGAGTTCAAACTTATCTGAGAATTTACTTCTTTTCGGCCCTCGGCTACCACGCTCGGGCATCGATTGTTTGGGCATTTGTTGCTCTATCGAAGTTGATTGTTGCCCAAGTGAAGTTGATTGTTGCCCGAGCGAAGTCGAGGGCACAATCTCCACAATACATTCACCTTCCCCTTCAAAAAAAGCTGTTTGAACAGAATCAGAGAAACGAAACTGTGTATCTTCATCGTCGAGTTTAACAATACCTCTATCAATTAGAATTTCTAAATCTTGTTCAGTAGAAAGCTTTGTTTTGGTTTCTTGGAGTTCTTCAATTTGTTTTATTTCGCCATCTACAACAATACGCGTATAGCCTTTTTGTAACAGGAGTTCTAATTCTTTCTCAATTTTTCTTCCTTCTTTTACTTTTAAAGGCGTTAGAACCATTACCCTTGTACCTTCTTCATGCGAGAGAATAAAGTTGACTACATCAGTTACGGTATCTTTTCGTACTTCTTGCCCCGAAACAGGCGAGTAGGTGATACCTGCCCGAGCAAAAAGAAGTTTGAGGTAATCATAGATTTCGGTGGTTGTACCTACTGTCGAGCGAGGGTTTTTAGTGGCCACTTTTTGTTCGATAGCAATCGCTGGCGAAACGCCTTTGATATAATCTACTTCGGGTTTTTCCATTCTCCCCAAAAACTGACGAGCATACGAGCTTAAACTCTCAACGTACATTCTTTGCCCCTCGGCAAAAAGTGTATCAAAAGCCAAAGAAGATTTTCCACTTCCGGAAAGGCCCGTTACGACAACCAATTTATTGCGTGGAATAGCAACATCAATGTTTTTTAGATTGTTTACTTTCGCTCCCTTGATAATGATGTGTTGTTTAGGGTCAAGCGATTCAACGTTAGTATATTGAGTATTGGGGGTATTGTTCATCCAGTTTTAAAAAGAATAGCTCAAACTTCTTCAACCAATTTTGAGCTGATATAGTTTCGTTATTTTTGGATTATTATATTGGCTGAATCTTCGAAATCATAGCTAATGATTTTGACAACGTAAAAGCCCTTTTCTAAGTTACGAATATTCATTTCTATTGGTTCGTTGGTGTTATCGGCATGGTATCTAAAAACTTCTTCTCCCAATATGGTATAAAACCTTACTTCAACGTTTTGCAGTAATTCTTGAGTGTCTATATACATTATATCTTTCGCGGGGTTTGGATATAACGAGAATATATGCGTACCGCTTTTATAACTGACTAAATTGGAAGGCTTAGATAGACAGCTAATGGCTTGATTATTGGGTGTTTGGTAAGTTCTATTTACTGAAACTTGATAATTTCCTGTTTGCGTGACTTTGATATTTTGTAAACTTGTTTTTGAAAAAGCAGTATTATCTTTTAGCCATTCGAATTGGTCGTTTGGTGTCAAATCTGTGCTCAAGGTCTTTAAAGTATAAAGGCCAATTTGAGAAAGGGTTGGCTGTTTGGGTGTGGGGTTGATGCTTAATTTTTCCAGATTAGAAGATGCTGAAACACATCCTGCCGAAGAAATGGCTCTAACAGCAATTTCATAGTTGCCTATATTGCTGTAAGTGAGCGAATTAGAAGTGGCAGAACTACTCCAAATGAGTTTTTCTTTACTATCAGTAGTAATTGTAATGTTTTGACCCTCACAAACATTATTAGCTGGAGAAACTACTATTTTAGGTTGTGCAGGGGTTAGATTTGCTTTAATAACAATTTTATCAGAAGTTTCAGAAATACACCCTAGTGCTGTTTTTCCTCTTACTGAAAATTCACCAGAAGTGCTTAAAGATATTTTTTGAGTAGTTTCTCCCGAACTCCAAATAAAAGATTTCGCATCTAAAAGGTTGGCTGTGAGTTCGATTTTGGTAATTCCATCGGTACAAAATTCGAAGTTTTTATCAGCAGTTATACTCGGTTTTTGTGCAAAATAAACCCAATTGGTATTAATCGTTGGCACTAATCGTTTATTGCCATTCTTGTCTTTTACGATAGCTGTAAAAATACCTTTATCAACAGTAATTTGCTTAGTTTTTGCCTTATTTGACCATTCGTAGCTTTGCATACCTTCGGGTAATTTTAAATTAACACGATTGCTGGAATCACATGAAATTTCGGGTTCAAGAATTGCTTTGGCAATGACAGGCGTTGAATTTTTGAAAAAATTATCATCCATGGCTTTGTCCCAATTTTCTGCTAAAAGTGATATTCCCATATTTCCCGGAATATTCTGAAAATGCACATTATCTGGCCTTGGGTTTTGTAGGTTATCGGTGAAAGGACCAGCAAAAACATTATTGCCAGTTTTTTTGATAATCCGATTTTGACCTTCGATAATTTCTGGGTTTGAGGGGGCTTGATAAGTAATAGAGGTACGAGAAACCATCCATGTAAGTTTATCATCAAAATCTCGTCTTGAAATATCAATCACTTTTTGAAGATTAGAGGCATAAGTATCGGCTGAAAGTCGATTGGGGAGATTGTCGGTTTCACCTTGAATCCAAAGCAACGAACGAACCCCCATCAATGCACCATAATATTGTAGTGTATTTTTAAGGTTTACGTAGGGGAGGCCACCTGGAAGTTGAAAACGCCCACCGACATCCAAAACAAAATTGAAAGTTGGTTGACCTTCCGCACTTTCTCGCCAATTAATGACAGAAACTAGCAAAAGACCTTCATTGAAAAATGCAATTGGTACATTTAAACGTTTGGCCAGCCTATCACCCAGTTCTCCATAACACCACGGGCCATCGCCTTGAGGGGCAATATTCACACCTTCGCCCAATTGTACAAAATTAAGATTTTCAGGTAGTGGGTCTAAAACTTGGCTATTCTGAAAATTAATGGTGTTTACCCTATCGTCGGTGGATCCTTTAGCCCCATAATTAGGAATTCCTTGTGCGTTAGATTGACCTAAAGCGATAAAGACTTCTCCAATACCAACTTTTTCTACCGAAATGGTTTTTATAATATTCCCATTTTTGGTTGCTCTTACATCAAGCTTATACCAACCACCTTTTCCTTCTATTTTTCCAGTAAAATAACCAGCTTTTGGTTGGTCTTGGATAAGTATCCAGTCGGTTTCAGTACCTTGGTCTTTGGCGATAGGCGTAAGTTTTGCTTCTACTTTGTCAATGGCTTCTGTATAGGAACCTACGATATTGACAAAACCAGTATTATCGTTATTTCTTTGGAAGACGATTCTATTTACTGGGAAGCTAATACTGATTTGAGCGTAAGAAATAAATGTTTTGCATAAAAGTAGTAGTGTTAAAAAAAAGGCTTTATTAAACAAAAATGAAGACTTTGGGGACATCGAATTGAATGTTTAATAGATTGAAAATGACGGCTTTAAGAAGCAAAAATAAGGACTTTAACACAACAATTGTCAATCCAGTACTATTTTTAGCAAATCAAATTGAAAAAAAAAGCCACTAAAAACTGTATTTTTGCAAAAAATCTTAAACCATTGGAAACACCGTTCGCCGTAATTTTCGACATGGATGGGGTCATTTGTGATACTAATCCCTATCATTCATTAGCTTGGAAAGCTTACCTTGATAAGCATGGAATCGCTTCAAGTGAAGAAGAATTCATTGCCCATATGTATGGAAAAAGCAATAGCTATATTTTAAAACATTTCTTTAAAAGAGAAATTGTTGGAGAAGAATTTGCCCGTATGGAGTTTGAGAAAGAAGCATTATTTCGTGAAATCTACGATGAAGAAGTAAAGCCAATTTCAGGTTTATTAACATTCATTGAAGACCTAAAGGCCAATGGTGTTAAAACGGGTATTGCTACTTCGGCTCCTTATTTGAATATGGAATTGATTTTGAGTAAACTTCCCCTTCGTGAAAAAATGGAATCATTGCTTTCAAGTGAAGATGTAACTGCTCATAAACCAAACCCCGAAGTGTATTTGAAATCAGCCCAAAATTTAGGTATTGACCCCGCTAAATGTGTGGTTTTTGAAGATTCATTTTCGGGTGTTACGGCTGGAAAATCGGCTGGAGCTAAGGTTGTAGGTGTGCTTTCTACGTATAAGAAAGAAGAATTGCCTATTTGTGATGATTATATTGTTAATTATGAAGGACTTACTTATCAGAAAATCAAAGATATTGTGAGTAAGACAGGTTTATAACCTATCCAAACATGATTAACGAACCCAGTGAAACTGCCCAATGGGCACCATTGACAGGTTGCAAACCTGTCCTACATTTTATTGATAATGCTTATACATTTACGCACTTTTTTTACACATCGTCAGAGTTTAGCTATCGGAATGGTTTTTATTTCGGTTGGCTTTTTATTCGGTAATTGGGCAACGCTTATTCCCTTTGTTAAGCAAAAATTTGATCTGAATGATGCTCAATTAGGTTTATTATTACTGAGTTTCCCGATTGGAGCAACTTTGATGAATCCGTTTTCGACCTTTTTTATTAATCGATTCGGAATGCTTAATACAACTATTTTGGGTTTAATTTTATTAGCTACAACTTATATTGTTCCGGTAGGGGCTGATTGGCTGCCACTCACTTCTCTTGGTCTTGCGATTGTTGGTATGTGTCTTTCGGTAACGAATGTTGCGATGAATACTTGTGTAACAAGTCTTGAGCATCAGTACAAAATTAATATCATGTCCACTTGTCACGGAATGTTTAGTGCAGGCTTGATGTTTGGTTCTATAGCTGCAAGTGTCCTACAAGGAATGAAAATAGTGCCTGCTTATCAAATGGCAGCAATCGCTTTGGTAATTACGGCAATGGTATTATTTCTTCGACCAACTATTTTGGGGATTCACGAAGAAAAAATACAAGAAAACGAAAACGGTGGAGGGTCTGCTCCTGGAGCAAAATTTATACTTCCGAAAGGAGCTTTGTTATTAATGATACTCATAAGCTTATGCACAAATGTAACAGAAGGAACAATGGCCGATTGGACGGCGGTGTATATGCGTGAAGTAGTTCAGACCGATGATTATTTTATTGGTTGGGGTTTGGCTGGATATTCAATGTTTATGGCTTTAGGGCGTTTTCTTGGTGATGCCCTGATTCCTCGTTTTGGGGCGAATGCCGTGCTTCGTGGAGGAGGAGTTATCTCAACACTCGGAATTGCTTTGGCTGTTACCTTTCCTTATACTTTCACCGCTATTGTTGGCTTTGCTTTGGTAGGAGCAGGCGTTTCTTGTGGAGCTCCAATTCTTTATGGAAGTGCGGCACGTGTACCGGGTATGGCTAAAGGGGCTGGTTTGGCTACCATGAATACATTTAGTATGGCAGGTTTTTTAGCTGGGCCCGTTTTTATTGGTTTTATTTCCAAAAGCATTAATTTACCCTTCGCTCTTTCTGTTGTGGCTATTTTAGGTTTAGTATGGGCATTTTTGGTGAGTCGGGTGAAATTATATTGAGTCATATATCTAATATTTCTCGGCTAATTTTATATCCTATCTACTTAGGATACTTTCAAAAAGAGTTTATGAAATAGATTTTCGCTTATTTTTTGTTAAAATCTTCGTGCCAAATTTTAACTTTATGAAATTATTAGAGGTTTTTATGGTAAATGATACCTTTCAATAGAAATTTTTACCAATTAATTTCTTGTGGAATGATAATTGCTCAAGTATATTAGCGGTATAGTGAAGAAAACAAAAATTTTCCTTACCATTAAATAAAATTTAATATGAAAGTTTTTTCTTCTTAAACCAAGTCTCTACCTTTATATTAAGAAAACAAGAAAAGCATTAATATATGAAAAGATTTATCTACTCACTTGGTGTATGCTTATTAGCTGGCCATGTAAATGCACAGTTTGTGAATGGTACAGACTTCTACGTAGGCGAGGGAGCAGTTGTTAGCTTTAATACTGATGTAATTAATGAGGGTAAGATTACTAATAATGGAAAAGTTCATTTTCAGAAAAACTTAGAAAATCTTAATTCATTACAATCAGCGGGTGTGGCCATTTTTGATGGAAACGGGGCACAACTTCTTAGAAGTAAGAATGAGCTAGCATTTAGCCAATTGATGTTAGATAATGATATAAAACTTGAAACACCACTACGTGTAAATGAGTCTATAGCTTTTCGTCGTGGCGTAATTACCTCTTCATCAGCAAATCCATTGGTATTTTCTACAAATGCTAAACATACTGGGGCGTCTGATTTCTCACATGTCAGTGGCGTAATCAAGAAGGAAGGAAGCGAAAGTTTTGAATTCCCATTAGGAGATGGAACAAACCTACGTGCATTTAGTGTAGCTCGTAATTCAGATAGCCAAATACTCACCGCTACTTATCTGTATAAAAGTCCGTTGAATATCTCTGGTCAGGTTTCTGAAAATGTAGCAGCTATCAATGAAAATGAATATTGGAGTTTAAAATCTGAATCAGTTAAAGGCTCGGCACAGGTTTCGGTAAATAGCCAAGCTGGTTTAGAAGAAGTAGCATATTTGAAAAGAGGTACTTGGGATGTTTTGGAAGATTCAAAACTTTCGGCTTCAACAGATCTGAAAAATGGCACATTATTTACTTTAGCGAAAAGTCGTAATATTAAAGCAGAAATTGGAGTTTATCCAAATCCAACCGAAGGCGAGTATTTCTTGAAATTGGGTGGTATGAATGAAAATGAGCAAGTTACGGTTGATGTAACAAACCAAGATGGTTCTACGGTTATGCACAAAGAAGGTTTAGTGAAAGATTTGCGTACGGCATATCAATTACCAAATAATCTTCCTGCAACTGAACTTACCATTCGCGTATTAAGGGTTGATGGAAAACCATTAGTACAAAAAATGATCTTGAAAAGATAATCTTTTAAAAATATATTTGATAAGAAGGGCATTTCAAACGGAATGCCCTTCTTTATTTATGTGTACATCAAAAAAGGCTCTTCAGTAGAAGAGCCTTTTCCTTTTGGGTTACCTAACTTTCTCTATTGTTAAAAGTAACTTTAATTAATTTTTGACAAGCCACGTAGCTTAATCAAAATACAGATAAAAGTAGTGGGTTAAAATACTAGAAACGCTTAATAAGATTTATATGGATATATAGTAAATTGATTGAAACCCTTGTTAAATAAATATAAATGGTTCACACAATATTAGTCGTATATACGAGATTGAGCAGAATATGGATTTCTATAAACTTAAAAATTTTAAAATATTTTTTTCTTAGTAAAATAAAGTAGAATTTAGATACATTAGAGAAGTATATACGATAGAAAATTATGAAAGAAGAAAGGATAAGACCTACGAAGGGTAAGGTTTTGATTGCAGAACCGTTTTTAGGAGATAAGAATTTCGAGAGAAGTGTGGTTTTGCTTTGCGAATATAATAATTTGGGAGCTTTTGGTTTAGTGCTTAATCAACTTACTAATCTGAAACTTGATGATGTAATAGAAAATATTTATGCCGAATTACCTCTCTATTTGGGGGGGCCAGTAGAGCAAAATACTTTGCATTTTATTCATCGTTTAGGTGATGAAATTGAAGGTTCGGTTGAGCTTGGTAATGGGATTTATTGGTCAGGTGATTTCGAACAAGTAAAAACTTTAATAAATATCAGCAAAATATCAGAAAATGATATTAGGCTTTTCGTAGGATATTCAGGTTGGGGAGCTGGCCAATTGGAAGGAGAGTTAATGCAAGATTCTTGGATAGTTTCTGATATTGATGCTGGTTTGATTTTTGAAACTCCTAGCAATAATTTTTGGCGAGAAGTACTTAAACGTATGGGTGGACAGTATAAAGTGTTATCAAACTACCCAACAGACCCACGCTTGAACTAAAAAGAGGAAGCAAGAAAATGCTTCCTCAATATTGATTTATTTTGTTTTTCCTTGCCCGTAAATAATCTGACCAGATTTCTGACCAGTGTGTTTGCCGTTTTCTACCACAGGCACTCCATTGACTAAAACTACCTCAATGCCTTCTGAATAGGCATGTGGCTGCTCAAAAGTAGCTTTATCGGTAATTCTATTTTCATCAAAAATCAAAATATCGGCGGCATAACCAGTGCGAATAAGTCCACGATTGTCAATCTTGAAACGTTGGGCAGGCAATGAGGTCATTCGTCGAATAGCATCTTCAAGGCGTAAAACGTTTTTTTCTCGCACATAACGTCCTAATACTCTTGCATTTGAGCCATAACCACGTGGATGAGGTACATTTTTATTAAACTGAATTACACCAGCATCAGAAGCAATCATAGTATAGGGATATTGTAAGATTTTTACTACATCTTCTTCGCTCATTTTATGAAAAATCATCTGAGCTCCACCTTTATCAACCATGTCCATTATTAGTTCGGCTTCGGTAGCTGCATTTTGTTTTCTGCCCAAAAGCTTATTGATTTCAGTAATATTCTTGCCGTTGAGGCTTGAATCTGCTTTGTAGCGTGCCACAAAAGCATAGTCAAAGTTTTTGCGATTATCGGCCTTTAAGCCTTTCAACATTTCTTCCTTAATTTTTTTACGAGTTTCAGGGTCGGTTAGTCGAACATGCACCAGCGAATCGCCATCAGCCAATGCCCATGAAGGAATCATCGTGCCCATATTAGTACTGCTGGCAGTATACGGATACTGGTCAACATTTACATCAATTCCTTCTAAACGAGCTTTTTCTACTAAATCAATAGTCATATTACTTTGGCCCCAAAGAGGTTTACTCGAAATCTTAAAATGAGAAATTTCAACTGGAATATGGGCTTCACGGCCAATATTGATTGCCTCGTTAATTGCATCCTTAACTTTGGAGGCTTCATCTCGAATATGTGAAGCATATACCCCGCCATAAGCTGATGCAACTTTGGCCAAACCAACTACTTCAGGTGTTTTAGAATAGGTACCTGGAATGTAAATTAAACCAGTGGCCAAGCCTACGGCCCCATCTTTCATGGCTTGTTCTACAAGGGCTTCCATCTGGATTTGTTCTTTTGGGGTAGGGTCACGGAATACGTTTTTCATGATGTATCTACGCACAGCATTATGACCAATTAGTGAGCCTAAATTTACACTAAGTTTGATGCTATTGAGCTCATCGAAAAATTTGGCAAGATTTACTTCCGAACTTCCGCAATTACCTGTAATAATACTCGTTACGCCATCGTAAATGAAGTTTTCGGCGGTTGGTAGCTTCTGAATCGCATCTTCTACGTGCGTATGTACATCAATAAAACCAGGACAAACAATCTGGTTTTTAGCATCAATTGTTTTGACTGCTTCGCTTGTTTTTAGCGAACCGATAGCCGTTATTTTTCCACCCTTAATACCCACATCAGCCAAGAACCAAGGGTTCCCCGAGCCATCAATCACTCGTCCATTTTTGATAACAATATCATATTGTTGGGCTATAATATTTAGAGGAAAAATAGTGATAATAATGAGAGATAATAATATACTCGAAGCCTTAGATTTGTTGAAGTGTTTCATGTGTTTAGGTAGTTTTTGTTTCAACTAAAGTACTAAATAATTGTTTGAAACGAAATAATTATGCCCTAAAAGCGTGTTTTAGCGTCGAATTAAGCTATTTTTGTGGAAATTGTTAGAAAATTCCTCGATAGCTAATGCAGTTAGAAAATTCATACTTCTTAAATCGTCAGACTTTATTTCTAGTTTTCTTTAGTCTTATTTACTTTTCACTATCACTTCCTGCGGGTTATGCAGGCTTCAATATTGATGCTTCGTGGCATGAAGCACTCGTGATGGCTATTGATAAAGGTTTTGTTTTTGGGCGTGATTTTATATTTAATTACGGGCCATTGGGTTATTTGAATACTGGACTTTTGCCCAAAAGTGTTTCGATTTGGGTTTTAGTAGCTGCCGAAATACTGACATTGGTTAACTATTTGATAATCATTAAATTATGTTTTCAGAAATCTCCAAAAAACTTTTGGTTGGTTGCTATTGCTGCTTTGGTGATTTTCATGCCTTGGGGTTTTATTTCTGATACTTCGTTTACGTTTTTTTATTTCTTTATCTTTTGGCTACTTTATGCCAAGCAAACCCATAATTCAGGAGCGTTGATTTTAGCTATTGTGCTATCAGTGCTCATATTTTATATAAAAGTAAACCTAAGTATCATTGTATATGGTTTATTTTGGCTTTCATTATGTTATTTTTGGTGGGCAAAAGCCTTCACATTACGTACACTGATTTTCTGCTTGTTTTGCCAGATATTATTGACCTACGTTTTTTCTATATTGTTACACGTAGATGTTCCAGCCTATTTAGGGGCAAGCCTAAAGATTATTGATGCTTACCAAGATGCCATGGCTACTATGCTACTTTCCAGCAAAGATTTGGCAGTTTTATTGGTGTTTGAAGGTCTAATCGTATTGGTTGTGCTACTTTTTGCCCTTCGTACCTTTAGTTGGTTATTTAAAAACCATTTCTTTGGTCTATACCTATATGTTCTTATTGCATTAGCTTGGTTTTTGGGTTTCAAACAAGCTCATACTGCCGTAGGTGCTTATAATATTTTTGGTTTCTTTTTGTTGATGCCACCATTGGCCACGCTGATTTACTTATTTTCAGAGAACCAAGAAAAACTTTGGGCGGGCAGAATGTTTGTTGTTGTCTTGTGTTTACAATTAGTAGCCACACAAATAATTAGGTATTATGTCGGAGAAAAGACTTTTAAAGGCTATGTTCTTACTTATCCACCCGATGCGATAGCAAATGATATTAAGGAGAAGGGCTTCGAGTTTGACCATATTTTGCAGATAATTGCAGGAAAAAATCCTGTAAACTATCTAAATAGATTGGTATCTTATCAATACGATGACAATTTTAAAGATTCTCCCGTGGTATTGCCTGTTGATTTGAAAAGTAAGATTGGAAATGCTTCGGTAGATATTGTTCCGCACCAGATTTCGCATATTTACTTTAATCAACTAAATTATAATCCTCGCCCCGTAATTCAATCATACCAAGCGAATAGCGACTGGCTTATGAAGAAAAATGGTGAAAAATATGTTTCGACAACTGCTCCAGCAATTGTTTTATTCAGAATAGACCCATTTCGAGAGCAAAATCCATTTTGGGTAGAAACCGATTTAACTGAGTCTCTACTAAGAAATTATCAACTGACCGATACGTGTGTAATTCAGCAAGATTCATTTGCAGTTTTTCAAAAAAATAAGGTTTTGAAAAAGATTACTTCGAGTAAAATAAGCACAATCAAGGCGAAGTTGAATGAGGAGATTCCAATTCCACAATCAAGCAGCCCAATTCGTTTCTCGGCAGATATTCAATACAGTGTGAAAGGAAAATTATCAAGGTTACTTTTTCAGCCGCCCTATTTATATTGTTCGGTTACTTATGAGAATGGTAAGCAAGAAAACTTTAGAGTAATAGATAAAATATTGAAAGGCGGGGTGTTTATTAATCAAAAAGTAATAACCCATGCCGAGCTTAGCAACTTTTTTGTAAATAAAGGTGTTGATAATCAACGCGTTACTAAGATTCGTTTTTGGTCGAATCAAGCTTCGGGCTTCGAACAAAGCTTTGATGGACAATTTAATGAAATAAAAATTATGGAGTGAAAACTCCTACGCTTCTGCTAAAAGAAGCTTAGAAATTGACAAATGGAAGAACAAGAAAATACATTCGAACAGTTTGAGTTGAATCGCCAACTGCTAAATGCCGTAGCGGATGCGGGTTATACAACTCCAACACCGATTCAAGAAAAGACAATCCCACTTACTTTAAAAGGCCACGATGTACTTGGAATTGCACAAACAGGAACGGGTAAAACCGCTGCCTATTTATTGCCGATTCTGATGAAAGTGAAATATGCACAGGGTAAGCTGCCACGCTGTTTAATTTTTGCTCCAACGCGAGAGTTGGTTATGCAAATTGATAAAGCAGTGGGCGAGCTAGCTAAGTATACTGACCTTCGCCACGTGGCTCTTTATGGTGGACTTGGGCCTAAAACGCAAATTGAGGCCGTTCAAGCGGGCGTTGATATTATCGTGGCTACGCCCGGTCGATTCATGGATTTGTATTTGAGGGGAGAAATTGGCGTAAAAGAAATCAAAATAATGGTTTTGGATGAGGCCGATAAGATGATGGACATGGGCTTTATGCCACAGATTCGTAGCATTTTAGAGGTTATTCCACGTAAACGCCAAAACCTTTTGTTCTCGGCAACATTTCCAGAAAAAGTTGAAAAGCTTTCTTATGAATTTTTAGAATTCCCGACTCGCATAGAGGTTTCGCCTCAAGCAACTACCGCCGAAACTATCAAACAAAGAATGTTTGCGGTGCCTAATATTCAGACCAAATTGAATATTTTGGAGTTCCTTTTTAAATCAGGAGAAATACAAAAAGCCATTATTTTTACGCGTTCGAAAGAAATGGCCGATATGGTTTATGAATCCTTGAAGGGAAGAGTGATTCCGAAAGGAGAGGTGAGAGTAATTCATGCGAATAAAGGGCAAAATACACGTATCAACTCAATGGAGGCTTTTAGAGAAGGAAATGTAAAAGCCTTAATTTCTACCGATGTAGCTGCCAGAGGAATTGATATTCAGAATGTAAGTCATGTAGTTAACTTCGATGTGCCATTAATCTACGAAGATTATGTGCATAGAATTGGGCGTACGGGGCGAGCTAATAATGTAGGCGAAGCCATTACATTTCTAACGATTGCGGAAGAATATCACATCAAGAAAATTGAGAAAATTATTAGAATGGAAATTCCACGTGAATTAATTCCGCTTGATGTAGAAATAGCTCCAACACCTTTTGCCGAAAACCAAGCAATGTTGAAGGAGGTTGATGAACAACGCAAAAAAGAAGACCCCAATTTCAAAGGAGCTTTTCATGAGAAAAAACATAAACCAAGACCACAAAACACGAAAAAAACAAATGCTTCATCAAAGAGTAGTGCTAGTGGAGCAAAAAAAACGTCATTGGGTAGCAAGAAAGGAGGCACGTTTGTGAAAGGGAAAAGACGCTAAAGCCGAAGGAAGACCTTGCTTTAAGCGAAGTCTTCCTTAATTTGCTATATTTGTTTTTTAGGCATCAAATTTGTAGTTTCTATTAACACTTTACTAAAATTTAAGTTTAAAGAAATATCCACTTAAATTTTTCAAAAAAAGCTAATAAATTTACAATAGATGTCGTTATAACTCTGATGTATTTGTCAAAATTTGCTAATGAGATTTTTATTATTATCGAGTTTGTGTGTTCTGATTTCTGCCGATTTAGTAGCTCAACAAGCTGTTTTTCGCTCGCAGAATATTAATCTTAATAGCTATTCAACACCAAGTAAAACTCAGTCGGCTCCTACAAATGTAAAGTCGTTTGTCCCTGCTCAAGACAGCCAAACGCAAGTTGTCAAGAAAAAGATAGCTCCAAGGGGTGTGAATATACATCTCTTACCACTTTTTGGTGATTTTGAAAAAACAGATGTCCAAAAATCAGTAGATGAAGAGTTTTTAAAAGCCTGTGATTCTCATTTTAAAACTCGCAATGATGCAAGTGAATTTTTCTCCACCCGTGCTTGGGAATATTTAAGTGAAGGCCAAAAAGATACGGCTACGTATCGTTTCAACTTGGCGTATTTGCTCGATAACAAAAACGCAGATGTTTATTGGGGATTGGGTGTAATTGCTTACCAAAATGAAAAATATGGACAAGCAATAGAATTAATGCATCGTGGCCTCGAATTAGAGAAAGATGATAACGTAACGCTAATCGTTGATTTGGCAACAGTTTATATCAAATGCTTCACAGTTGATTCAGAAAAGAAAGATTTACAATCTGCTTTTGAACTTCTAACCAAGGCATTAACCAAGCAGCCAGATTATGCCAACGGATTGATGCAGTTGTCTTTAGCAAAACTTCTCAACGAGGAAGTTGATGAAGCTTGGGAACGCTTCCATCAAGGTTACGAACTCGACCCTGATAATGCAAGTGTTGAAATTTTAGAAGCATTGCTTTCTAAAAAAGAAGACCCAAGAGGAGTGTTTAAGAAGAAAAATTGATTGAAAAAACAGGAAAGTATTGAACATCTTATTTGAAGCTAATTTCTTCAAAGATTTCATAAAATAGCACGTATAACCTCTCTTTTACCTTTGGGCCCAGCATGCTTTTCAATACTAAAACCAGCTGCTTTTAGATTTCGCTGCACATAGCCTTTCGAGCAATAAGTACATAAAACTCCACCCTTGACGGTCATTTGTGCAATTTTCTCAAAAACTTCTTGTGTCCATAATTCAGGTTGGGTTTCAGGGGCAAAAGCATCAAAATAAATCAAATGATAAGTTTGCTCGGCAACTACCAAATCTTCTAAAGTTCCTTTGATTTTGTGCAAACTAAAATTGGCGTTTAAACTCGCAGTTTCACCCCAAGGAAGTCCATGCAGTTTTACTAAATCTTCCCCAAAAAACTCCTGATAATTAAGACTTTTGGCTGTTTCTATTTCAATGGGATAGGCTTCAATGGCTGTGTATGAAACTTTAAGCAACTTCTCTCGACTTACTTGTGCAGTCATGAGAGCATTCAGAGCAGTTCCAAGACCCATTTCAAAAATCCTAATTTCTTCGAACTTTTCTGCGGCGTAGCACAAGCCTAAATCAATAAAAACACGCTGTGATTCTTGTACTGCTCCAAATTTTGAGTGGTATGTTTGATTAAATTTTTGGCTGAAAATAGAGTGTGAGCCATCTTCTGTCAAATATATATTATTCATAAAAGCTAAGAGTTGTTTGAGAAATTGATATTTCTAATTCAGTCTTATTTTTTGAATTAAACGCAGTTTTTGAGATGCAGGTTTTCAAGTTTTAAAAAAAAGTACGGAATTCTTTTATTTCTTGATTTTAATATCGTAATATTGCAATATAATAATATTAAAAAATGGGTGTAACTAAAACAGATTATTTTACCGACCGCCAAAATGAATTAGCAACTATGTTAAAAGCAATGGGGCACCCTGCACGCATCGCTATTATTGATTATTTGCTTAAAGTGAATGCGTGTATTTGTAATGATATCGTCAGTGAGTTGCCTTTGGCACAACCCACTATTTCACAGCATTTAAAAGAGCTAAAAAATGCAGGAATCATCAAAGGTAATGTTGAGGGTAAAGCTATTTGTTATTGCATAGATGAACGTGTGATTGGGCAATTACAACAATATTTTGGTGGAATGTTTGAAACCATTACCTCACAAAAATCAACTTGTTGTTAAGTTATAAATGATAAAAAATTGAGACTGAATTGTTTCAGTCTTTGAATGAAATAAGTCCTTTGTTCAATTAGTTGCTGAATTTATTCAGTAACAGTAAATATTAGTATAAGATGAAATTATCAGAAATAAAAAATGCCTTAGAAGGCCTTGAAGCAGTAAATTTTCAATTACCTGATGGTAGTTTTGTGCCAGAAAGTTTCCACGTTACAGAAGTGGGCGTTGTAAATAAACATTTTATTGATTGCGGTGGAACTGTAAGAAATGAGCGTGTAGTAAACTTTCAGCTTTGGAATGCCAACGATTATGACCATCGCTTAAAACCTCAAAAACTTCTCAATATCATCTCACTTTCGGAGCGTGTTTTGGGCATTGAAGATTCAGAAATTGAAGTTGAATATCAAGGCGAAACCATCGGAAAATATAATTTGGGCTTTACAGGAAACCATTTTCTACTTTTGGCTAAACAAACTGCTTGTTTGGCCGAAGACCAATGTGGAATTCCACCTCAAAAGCAAAAAATCAATTTGGGAGAATTAAAAGCTCAACCTCAATCGTCTTGCTGCACACCCGGTAGCGGTTGCTGTTAATAAACACAAATGAAAAACTGGATTTTAAAAAATAAAAAGCCAATAGTAATTATTTCTGGAATCATCATTTTGAATCTAATCTATGGTTTTGATGCTAGATTTACGCTGATTAATTTACTTTGGTTACTTGTTTAAATTTGAAAATAAATCAATGAAAAAAGTATTAGTTCTATGTACAGGCAATAGTTGCAGAAGCCAAATTGCAGAAGGGTATTTGAAACATTTTGCTGGTAATAAAGCAGAAATTTACAGTGCAGGTGTTGAAACTCACGGCGTAAATCCACGTGCTATTGCTACTATGAAAGAAGATGGGATTGATATTTCAGGGCATACTTCAAACAATGTAAACGAATACACCAATATTGATTTTGATTTCGTGATTACGGTGTGCGATAATGCTAAAGAAAGATGTCCTTATTTTCCGACCAATGCCAACATGTTTCACTATAACTTTCCTGACCCAGCTAAAGCGACAGGTACAGAAGAGGAAATAATGGAGCAATTCAGAGTAGTTAGGCAAATGATAAAAGACTACTCCGAAAAGTTTGTTAATGAAAACTTATAGTTGTTATACAGCCATTCAGTACAATTACTGAATGGCTTTTTTATAAAAGACGTTTCATCCAAATAAAACCAAGTGAGGAAATAAGTCCAAACGAACCTAAAACAAACCAAAGAGTATCAAAGCCTAAAAAAGCAATCGTTTGTGTCCCAATCAAAGGAGCAGAAACTTGTGCAATACTCCAAGTCATTGAATGTAAACCAGAATATTGGCCACGATTATGTGGTTTTGACCGTTCGATGCTGAACGCATTCATAAATGGCATTGCGAAAATCTCGGAGAAAGTAGCAAAAATAATTCCTACAATTAGCCACATATAATCGTGCGAAAGTAGGAATACTACATAGTTAATTACAACCAGACCCGCTCCCAGACTAATCAGATAAAGCTTTTCGAACTTTCCTTCTATCTTATAAATCAAAATCATTTCAACAAAGGCAACTATGAGCCCATTGATTCCTAAAATATAGCCAATTTGCATTTCGCTTAATTTGCACACTTGCTTATAAAATAATGGCCCAATTGTGAATAATTGAAAGAAAGCCATCGCGTAAAGTGTAGTAAGAACCAAAAATATAAGGTAGGGGCGGTCGCTATAAACGGAATCTTTTTGACTAATTTCGTGGGCATCTGCTTTTTTTGCTGCTTTTTTTCTACGAGCTGTACGAAGAAAAGAAAATACCAAAATAGCTGCTCCAACGTTTGTGATACCATCGGCCCAGAATAGTAAAGTATAATCTCTTGAGGCTAAAAAACCACCAATGGCAGGGCCAATTGACCAACCAATGTTAATGGCAAGACGAATCAAGGAAACTGAGCGGGTAAAGGTTTCGGGTGTGCTAAAATCGGCTATTGAAGCAGTATTTGCAGGTCGATAAGCTTCGCCCAATGCACTTAAAAAAAATACTGACCCGCAAAAAACAAAATAATTTTCAACATGAACCAGAATTAAAAATACAATACCACCCAGTAGCAGGCTCCAAAACTGCACAGGGTAATACCCAACTTTATCGGTCAGGCGTCCTCCCATGAAAGTTCCGCAAATGGAGCCAATGCCATAAATACCCATCACAAAACCTGCTTCAGTGATACTAAAGTGAAGTTTTTGAGTAAGATAAAGCGTTAGGAATGCCACTACCATGGTGCCACTTCGGTTAATGAGCATTACCAAAGCTAATAGCCAGACTTGTCGAGATAAACCACCAAAGGCATTGCGGTACAGTGAAAGCATAAGTAAAATGGATAGTTAAAAAATATCGGGTTCGATGTGTCGTATAATTATGAAAGATTTAAACGAAAAAAATAGTTCTATCATTACTTCATAAAATTAGCATTTTCATGATTTGCATCAAACCTAACTATTGATTAGCTTTGTCGAATAAAGTATGCAAGCATACTATTTCTATTCATCATTCACTAAACATTGACAATGGAAGCATATATCTATGACGCCGTTCGAACGCCTCGTGGTCGTGGAAAATCTGATGGCTCACTACACGAGATTCAACCAGTTGACTTGCTAGTAACGGCCCTCAAAGCTTTAAAAGACCGAAATAATCTTGATACCAGTCTTATTGATGATGTAATAATGGGTTGCGTTTCACCGATTGGTGAACAAGGAGCTGATATTGCACGCACTGCTGTTTTAATGGCTGGTTATGCCCAAAGTGTATCGGGTGTTCAAGTAAACCGTTTTTGCTCATCTGGTTTGGAAGCTATCAATATGGCTGCGGCTTATGTGATGTCAGGACAATTAGATTTGATGGTAGCTGGTGGGGTAGAGTCAATGTCACGCGTGCCTATGGGGTCAGATGGTGGAGCATTAATGATGAATCCACAAATAATTGCACAGCACAGCATCGTGCCGCAAGGAATTTCAGCTGATTTGATTGCTACAAAATATGGTTATTCACGCAATGATGTTGATACCTTTGCGGTAGAATCGGTGAAAAGAGCAGTAGCAGCACAAGCCGAAAATCGTTATAAATCTATTGTGGCGGTAAAAGATAATTTGGGTATTACGGTGCTCGATAAAGATGAAGGAATTCGCCCTGAAACATCTCTTGAGTCATTAGGAAAGTTAAAACCAGCTTTCGAAATGATGGGAGGAATGGGACTCGATGCTTTGGCACTTTTGAAATACAATGATTTGGTGAATATCAATCATGTGCATCATGCAGGGAATTCTTCACAATTGACCGATGGAGCAGGAGCTTTATTGATAGGTAATAAAGCCATGGGTGAAAAGTTAGGTTTAAAGCCCCGTGCCAAAGTCAAGGCATTTACCGTAGTGGGTTCTGAGCCAACCATCATGTTGACTGGGCCAGTACCTGCAACCGAAAAAGTGTTGAAGAAAGCAGGAATGAATATTAGTGATATTGATTTATTTGAAGTAAATGAAGCTTTTGCGGCAGTTCCGATGCTTTTTATGGAGCATTTTGGCGTTGACCATTCAAAAGTAAATGTCAATGGCGGAGCAATTGCTTTAGGGCATCCACTCGGAGCTACTGGAGCGATTCTATCAAGTACATTGATTGATGAACTTGAGCGTACTAATAAATCAACGGGTCTCGTAACACTTTGTATTGGTGGTGGAATGGGTATCGCTACGGTGTTTGAAAGGGTTTAAAATGGTAATTTCGTAATACAAAAAAGCCTTGAAATGTAATTTTCAAGGCTTTTTTGCATTTTAAGAAATTTTTATTCCTTCTTCATCCAGATATTTTCCAATGTTGATGATTATTCCATCAAAAAGCTCAATTTCTTTATCCCAACTTCTGATATACCAATCTTCATCTGGTTGAGCAATAAGAATTTTCTGAGAACTTGTAATTATCCAAAAGACTTTTTCAGTACCAAATTCAAAGAGTTTTTCAGTTTTCCGAGTTAGGTAATCCATAAAATTGGTTTCACTTAAATCGGCATTTGTATCAACTTCAATCACATATTTCGGCGGTACATTCGAATATTTTGTTGTGATTTTATCGGCGGTTAATACTGCTTTATCATACACTAAAATATCGCCTGCAAGTGTGTCCTTATAAGCTAATTGTAAGCCAGACTCGTTGGTATGAATGCGATACTTTGTTTCGTCAAAGAATCGATAAAGAATTTTTAAAATATAGTTAATTAATTCTGCTTGCAATGAACTGCTTCCCATAATTTCTTCGGCACTTAAATGTTTCTTTATCGCTTCTTTGTATCCTTTATAATAGATTGGTTTTCCATCCATTATTTCATAGATGAATTCTTTGGGAATTTTTCTAGGAATTACTTCAACATCTTTCTCAAGTACCATATACAATCGACTTTAATGAAACTAAGTTACAAAAAATAAGCGAATTGTCATATTAAAGTCAGAAAAAACGCTTTGCTTCAGTACATAAATCTATTCAATGAGCGTTTAAGAAAAGTTTTATTCCTATTTTTGCACTTCAATTCAAGAATAACAAAGAATTATGCAAATCAAGGAATTACTGAAGCAGACACCCAACGAACAAGAGGTAACCGTGAAAGGTTGGGTACGAACCAAACGTGGACAAGCAGCCGTAACTTTTATCGCCATTAATGATGGCTCTACCATAAATAATATTCAGGCGGTTGTAGAAGGTGGAATCGTTGATGAAGAAACACTTAAATTGGTAAGTACAGGTGCGTGTGTAGCTGTAACAGGTAAGCTAATTGCTTCGATGGGTTCGGGACAAGCCGTTGAGGTAAAGGCTGAAAAAGTAGTGGTTTATGGCACTGCGGATGAGACTTTTCCGATGCAGCCTAAGAAACACTCTATGGAGTTTTTGCGTGAAAAAGCCCACTTACGTTTCCGTACAAATACTTTTGGAGCGGTTTTTCGTATTCGTCACGCATTGGCTTATGCCGTTCATAAATTCTATAATGATAATGGCTTTTTCTATCTTCATACGCCAATCATTACGGCTTCTGATGCTGAAGGAGCAGGAGAGATGTTTCATGTAACTAACTTCGATTTGGCAAATCCTCCAAAAGCTGAAGATGGTAGCATTGATTACAGCGAAGACTTCTTTGGTCGCCAAACAAGTTTGACTGTTTCTGGACAGTTAGAAGGAGAATTAGGAGCTTTGGCTTTATCTAAAATTTATACTTTCGGACCTACTTTCCGTGCTGAGAACTCAAATACTACTCGTCACTTGGCCGAATTTTGGATGATTGAGCCAGAAGTTGCCTTCTATGAATTAGAAGATAACATGGCTTTAGCCGAAGATTTCGTTCAGTACGTTATTCGTTATGCACTTGAAAACTGTGCTGAAGATTTAGCTTTCTTAGAAAAACGTTTATTAGAAGAAGAGAAAAATAAACCACAAAACGAGCGTAGTGAATTAAGTTTGATAGAGAAGTTGAAGTTTGTAGTTGAGAATAAATTTGAACGTTTGACATACACCGAAGCGATTGAAATTTTACTTCGCTCGAAACCTCATAAAGAGAAAAAATTCCAATACCCAGTTGAGTGGGGAATCGATTTGCAGTCAGAGCATGAGCGTTATTTGGTAGAAAAACACTTTAAAAAACCAGTGATTTTGACCAATTATCCGAAAGAAATTAAAGCTTTCTACATGAAGCAAGATGAAGATGGAAAAACAGTTCGTGCAATGGATGTATTATTTCCAGGTATTGGTGAAATCATCGGAGGCTCGCAGCGTGAAGATGATTATGAGAAATTATTAACTCGTACGAAAGAAGTAGGTATCGACCCAGAAAACATTTGGTGGTATCTTGAAACGCGTAAATTTGGTTCGGCTCCGCACTCAGGTTTCGGACTTGGTTTCGAGCGTTTGGTATTATTCGTAACGGGTATGACAAATATTCGTGATGTAATTCCATTCCCACGTACACCTAAGAATGCAGAGTTTTAATTTTTAGGCACTAAATTTGAATAAAATATAGCAGACGTGCCACACTCTGAAAGTGTGGCACGTTTAGCAAATGCCAATTGAGTTTTGATTCCCAATAGCCAACATGCTCATAACCATACTCATATTTCTCGCAGTGATTTTTGCCAATGTAGTCGTTGGAGTATATGTCGAACGTAAGGTTTCGGCTTTTATTCAAGACCGTACGGGGCCAATGGAAGTTGGTAAATGGGGACTACTTCAGCTAATTGCCGATTTATTAAAGCTGATTCAAAAAGAAGACATTATCCCTTCAGCGGTTGACCGACGATTATTTAAGTTTGCTCCCTTGATGATTTTCATGGCTATTTTTGCGGGGTTTGCACTATTTCCGCTTTCGCCTAATCTACGAGGTTCGGCTACCCAAACAGGTGTTTTCATGTTGCTGTCGGTCGTTTCACTCGATATTTTAGGAATCATGATGGCGGGCTGGTCATCAAATAATAAATACTCTTTGCTTGGTGCGATGCGTTCGGTGGCTCAAATTGTGTCTTATGAAGTGCCGCTAGGGTTATCGGTTTTATGTGTGGTTTTGATTACACAAACGCTTGATTTACAAGAGATTAGTTTTCAGCAAGGGCTTTTTTCTACCGAAAAAAATTACCTGTTTGGTATAAAAGCAACAGGCGTGGAAGTGGGTCAATATGGTGGAATTTTAACTTGGAATATCCTGCGTAACCCGTTTTTAATCATTGTTTTTGTAATCTATTTCATAGCCTCTTTAGCTGAGGCTAACCGTGCACCATTCGATTTACCCGAGGCAGAATCGGAGCTAATCAGTGGTTTTCATACTGAATACTCAGGCTTTCGATGGGCTATCGTTATGCTTTCTGAATATGGTATGATGCTTTTGGTAGCTATTTTAGGAGCAATTTTGTTTTTAGGTAGTTGGAATACCCCTTTCCCTAATTTAGGTTCATTCACTTTAGGAACTTGGACGAGCGGAGAGATTGGGCATTGGAGTGCCGATGCTTGGGGAGCTTTTTGGCTAATATCAAAATCTTATTTCTTAATCTTGATTCAAATGTGGGTGCGTTGGACACTCCCTCGCCTACGTGTTGATCAACTGATGTATCTTTCTTGGAAAGTACTTACGCCTTTTTGTTTGGTCTTGTTATTAATTTCGGGTATTTGGCGATTATTGATGATTTAACCAATTTACTAAAACTTTATTACTCCTCAAACCAAGCCCTAAATTGATGTGCCTTTTCTTTACTTACAACCACATCATCTTTGGTTGAAACAATCAATTTTACTTCAATTTTACCCGTAAAATGCGTGCGATAACTCTCTATGGTGTTTTTGTTGACAATAAATTGGCGGTTCGCTCTTATGAAAAAGTCAGGGTCAATGAGTTCTTCAATTTCATCTAAAGAATTATAATCTGTGATGAGTCGTTGATTATCAGTGGTTTGAATCCAAATCACTTCATCTCTGTAAAAACAAGCTATTTTCTCAATGCCAACTGCAACAATATTTCTTTGATGATGAGCCGTAAATCGAGTTTTAAACTTAGTGATAGCTGACTTATTTTCTAAATCATTTAATAGATGAGAAAGCTGTTCTTGAAAGCGATTATTGCTCGTATTTGAACTACTCATTCGCTTAAATTTCTCAAAAGCTACCTTTAATTCTTCTCTATCAATAGGTTTAAGTAAATAATCAATGCTATTGAGTTTGAAGGCTCGAATGGCATATTCATCGTATGCAGTTGTGAAAATTATTGGACAAAGTGGTTGGATTTCCTGAAAAATATCAAAACTTACACCATCCGAAAGCTGAATATCCGATAGAATAAGGTCAGGCTCAGCATTATTACGAAACCATCGTAAAGCTTCTTCTACACTATCAATTGTTGCAATGATATTGGCTGTTGCTTCGAGCTGTTTTACCAAATTTTCAAGGTTTTTTGCTACGAGCGGCTCATCTTCAATTAAAAGGATTTTCATTTTATATCAAGGGTATTTTTACTCTAAATACCTCGGTTTGTTCAATAATTACTTCTTTATCGCTTAAAAAACTATACAATGATATTAAGTTGGTTAGACCTTGTCCGTTTGAAGTTTCGACTTGTTTTTTTAATTGAATGGGATTTTCAATAATCAAACAATTATCTTCATTGAAAATCTTGATTATCAGTGGTGTATGCTGGTTGGCGATATTATGTTTAAGAGCATTTTCGATTAAAATCTGTAAAGTTACAGGAGCAATCTGTAAATCGAGAGCCTCTTTGCTAATCCCGAATACAATCTTTAGCGAATCACCGAATCGGGTTTGAAGCAAAGCAATATAATTTTTAATAAAATGAAGTTCGGTTTCAAGATTAACCAAGCCTTTTTCTTTACTCTGTAAAACATAACGAAAGACACGTGAAAGTTGTCGTAGAAAATCGCTAGCTAAAGCTGGATTTTCGTGAATAAGCGAATCAAGAGATGTAAGGCTATTAAATAAGAAATGTGGATTGAGCTGATTCTTCAGATTATCGAATTGCACCTGCGATTTTTCTTTTTCAAGATTTGAAGCTCTGAGTTCGTTTTCTCGCCATTGCTGAAGTGAATAATAGGAAAAATGAGCTAAATTGAGCAAAAATACCAGTAATATCTCAGAAGAAATCCCAGCTAATTGAGCTAAGTTTGTTGACTCTCGGGCAATAGTTGTTTGAAATACGATAAAGCTGCTACCAATTAAGAAAACAACACGGGTGACGATAAGTACAAATACTAAGCTAACCAGAATTTGTAAAACCAGACGCCTCACAATTCCACGGTCGTAGGGCATTATTTTATCAAAATAAGAATAAAGCCAACGAAAAAAGAACCAAGTTGAACTTAATACAATCAATGAAATAAGACTTAGTATTAAATTATATTTTAGCTCAATGTGGAAAATATACCAACGTGCAATGGCCGCTATACCAGCCATTAATAGAATAATGGTAGCTACAGTTTGGTTGGGTTTAGCAAAAATTTTTGCGAGAAAATCCTTTTTTTTATGTGATTTACAAGTCATGTTATAATTTGTCCGTCCGACATTTCAATAATTCTATCACTTCCTTTCGCAAAATCGGGGTCGTGGGTTACAGCAATAATTGTTTGGTTATTTTCGTGGGCAATTTGTTTAAAAATATCAAAAACAACAGCCGAATTCTTTTTATCAAGGTTGCCTGTCGGCTCATCGCCCATCAATATTGTTGGGTCATTGATTAAAGCACGTGCAATGGCCACCCTTTGCTGCTGTCCACCCGAAAGCTTAGACGATTGTTTGTGGGCATGTTCGTGCATATCAACGAGTTTGAGTTTTTGATAAGCCCGCTCTTCAATTTCTTTTAATGAATATTTACTCAGCTTCATGGCTGGAAGCATTACATTTTGTAAGACTGTAAACTCAGGTAAAAGAAAATGAAACTGGAAAACAAACCCCAAATGCTCATTTCGAAAGGCAGCTAACTGGTCTTGCGTTCGGCCAGTAAGTAATTGGCCGTTCATTGTTAGGCTACCTTCATATTCGGTGTCCATGGTTGATAAAATGTATAAAAGTGTTGATTTTCCACAACCAGATTTGCCTATTAATGATAAAAACTCGCCTTTTTTCGCTTCAAAAGAAATATTTTTTAAGACCTGAAATTTTTCAGGTTCATAGAAATACTTGTTGATATTAGTAGCAGAGAGTACAGCCCCTGCCCCCGATTGAGGAGCTACTTTTTCTACAATATTTTTATTCGTTGTCATTACATTATCTCAATTTGTATGTTAGGAGATTTAGTTAGCCTCTGAGGATAGCTACGGGGTCAATTTTTGATGCTTTTCGTGCTGGGAGGAAACCTGCTAACAGGGTTGTGACTACACCAAATAACATCCCTAAACCATAATATTTGAATTCGAATAATACTGGAAAAGTTTTTATATCCAGAAAATCGCCAGCATCAAAGGGCATTACCGAAACCAAATAGCTGAGTCCATAACCAATGATGATACCCAAAAAAGCTCCTAATACACCAATAATAATTGATTGAATTAAGAAAATAGATACGATATCTGCTCCTGCAAAACCAGTTGCTTTCAAAATGGCGATATCTTTCATTTTATTAATTACATTCATATTCATGATATTATAAATACCAAAACCAGCTACAACTAAAAGGGTAATAGATACAATGACTACCATGCCATTACGAATTTTATCGCCTGCTAAAAATGCCGAATTCGCCTCTGCCCAATCTTGTGTTTTGTATCCGTATTGATTTTTCAAATCTTTAGCGTAGCTGAGTGCCAACTGAGAGTCCTTCATTTTTACATGAATATCAGTGACAAAGCTTTTATCTTTTTGCAAGATTTCCTGAACCATTGAGATATTTGCATAGCATTTTACGCCATCAACGGTCTGAATACCAAAACCATAAATACCCACTATTTTTACCAATTTTAGATTACCAGTAGGCGTAGTAATCATGATTTTATCGCCTACTCGCACATTGAGATTGCGAGCGAGGATTTTTCCCATCAAAATACTGTTAGGGTTCGAAAGCAGGGCATCAAGACTGCCTGACTTCATGCGTTTTCTTAGATTATATAGTTTGTCTTCTTTAAGAATATCTACACCTGCAATTTGCCCGGAGAGCGGAACTGGGCCTTTATTGAAAAATACCTGCGAACTAATTTGTGGTGAAACACCAATGACCGCTGGATTTTTTTCAATATTTGCTGCAATTTGTAGCCCATTTTTGATATTAATTAGCTCATTTTTAGGTAGTTGATGGTAGACCACATTGAAGTTTTTGGGATTTGTTTCTTCGATAATACTGGGGTGGTTACTCGTGATTTCTTTATATATCCTGATATGAGGAGTAGCATCGAGGGCAGAATCCTCAAGAAATTGATTAACACCTTTAATAATCGAAATCATAACGATAAACATCGCAATTCCGAAAGTAACCCCCAACATGGCAATCAGCGTTTGACGCTTCTTAGTAAGTAGGTGAGTTTTGGCTATTTGGAAAGATATACCGAGATTCATGATTTAATTTTTTTTGTTTGTTGGTGTATTGTTGAGACAGAGCATTGCCCTGTCTCAACGTGGCAATAACACATAATTAATTCCCAAGCACCAAAACCGATTTTTCGGTAAGCCCAGTTTTCACCTCTACCATATCAAGGTTTTCTACACCTTTTATGATTTTAATTTTCTTTTTATCTCCATTTTCTTCAATCCAAACCGAATCACTCCCAACTAAATAATTTTTGGGAATCGTGAGTACCCTTGGGTTTTGTGAAATAATGATATTAGCTTCTATGGTCATGCCGTAGTACGCATTGGGTTGTTCGTCAGTAAATTCGGCATCAATTCTAAAAGTTTGGTCAGCTTTATTAAGTTTTGGATATAATTTGCTAACCCGAGCCTTAAAAACTTTATCTTTATAAACATCAATTTTTATCAATACTTCTTGTCCAACTTTTACTTTCACAAAGTCTGACTCATCAATGGCCAGTTGAGCATATACTTCGTTGGCATCGCCAATAAGAGCTATGGCTTCGCCTCTTCGCACAAGCTCGCCTTGTTTTTTATAGACTTCATAAAGTTTGCCATCCATAAAACTCTTGATTCGATAATTATCATCTTCGCGGGCATTTACTCGGAAATTTGATTTAGAATTTTGTAAATCTACATATAGCTGATTTTTTGTACGAAGCCAAGCTTTCCTACGAGCCGAAACATCATTTTTGGAGGTTTGGTAGGCCAACTCTGCTCGTTCATAATCAATGCGGGTTGTAGCATTACGTTCATAAAGTTCTTTGTAGCGTTGATAGTTTATCGAATCATTGGCAAGCTTTGTGCGAGCATTTCGAAGCTGAGATTCCAATTCATCAAGAATGGGGGAGTTATCACTAAAATTAGCTTCTGATTGACGAAAAATATTATTGGCGGCCTCTAAACGTGCATCTTGTGTAGCACTTTCCAACTGAAATAGCATTTGGTTTTTCGATACGATATCTCCCTCAAAGGCTATTTGCTTGAGCAAAAAACCATCAGCATTGGCTGTGAGTTTGTATTCGTTTTTTGGAAAAATATTCCCAGAAGCATAGACAGCTTCCGTCAGTGCTTTATACTGTGGGTTAGTATTGGTAGTAGCCGATTTCTTACAAGAAACAATGACCAAACTTGTCATTACTACAATCGCCAAAAAGCTTTGTTTCATATTCGTAATTTGAACAAAAAGATTGATAAACAAATCGTTACTCAAAGTTGTGTTTTATTTATAAGAGCGTCAAGAAATATTGAATGAAACGGAAGAAAAAAACACCGAGGCAGGACTAAATTTTGCCATTTACTAAATAAGTGCTCAATTTTATAAAAGTAGATTCGTTATAATGAAACATTTCATAGTAAATTCGCTGTTTCACAATTACTATCCAAAGAATATGAAAATTTCGTCTCATCTTAGAAAATTATTAGTTCTCTTTATAGTCTCATCATTATCTCTGACGGTAATGAATTGTTCAAAATCAACTGATGATTCTCCATCGGCACAGATTGTAGGCACTTGGAAAATTTCAAATCTTTATGCGAAAGAAGGCACAAAAGCAGAAATTGACCAATTACCATTATTGGCTACGTTTTTGCCTTGTATTAAAGATATTTCTTTTACTTTTAAGAGTAATGGTGAATTAACAGGCTCAATTCCAGATGCTTGTAAATCTGAAGTAGAAGATTATGTTGGAATAGCAGCGACATCAAAATATGAAGTAAAAGATGAGAAGTTGACTATCACAGATACTGATGGAAGCCAAACAATAGTTGACTTAAGCTTTAGCGGCAAGTCACAAATGACTTGGTCAACGTCTGAAACAAAAGCGGGCATAACTACAACAACTCGTTTTGTTTTTGCTAAGCAATAAGTAAAAAATGATATAGAAAAATAGCCCATTGCTGAGGTAATGGGCTATTTTTTTGAGGTTATTTTTCCAATAATCTCCCAAACTAAATCTGATTCAAATCCTTTACCAATGGCATATCTGGCTAGCTTTTGTTTCAGAATTAAGGGGTGTTTTTCGGTGCGGAGTTCGTGTTTTTTCTTTTCTAAAATTTCTTGTAGGGTATTGACATAATCATCGTCGTCTATTTCGGCCATACCTACTTTGATACAGTACTCTGAAAGTTTTCGTGCTTTTAGTTCATACTTAATTTTAAGTCTTCCCCATTGTTTTACCCGAAATTTACTTCCTGCAAAAATCTTTGCAAAACGCTCTTCGTTTAAGAAATTTTCTTCAATCAAATAGGCAATAATCTCTTCTGCTTCATCGCCCCAAACTTCCCATTTTTGCAAACGCTCACGCACTTCATCATGCGTACGCTCTTGGTACGCACAGAAATTAGCAGCTTTTACGAGTATGTCGCGGCGAGTAATCAATTTTGTTACTGGTTATTTGTTATTGGTGTATTGGTTTATTAGTTATTGGAAAATTTGTTATTAGTGTATTGGTAGGAGGTGTTCTAATTGTTAATTTACTTATAACCAGTTTACCAGTAATCAATACACCAATAAGCAGTTCTGCAATTACAACGATTGCATTGAACTTAGCTTTTTGTAGAAGCCATCTTCTAATTTTAAAAGTTCGTCGTGCGTGCCTCGCTCAATGATTTGACCTTGATGCACAACCAAAATTTGGTCGGCATTTTGAATCGTACTTAGTCTATGGGCAATGACGAGGGTCGTTCGGTTTTTCATCAAATTAGTAAGAGCTTCTTGTACTAATTTTTCCGATTCGGTATCGAGTGCGGAAGTGGCTTCATCGAGAATCAAAATGGGTGGATTTTGTAAAATCGCTCGGGCAATAGAAAGACGTTGGCGTTGTCCTCCCGAAAGCTTTGTACCTCTATCGCCAATTACGGTTTCATAGCCGTTAGGCTGTTGCATAATGAAATCGTGAGCATTAGCAATTTTGGCGGCAGCTTGTACTTCTTCTAAGCCAATGCTTTCACCAAAAGCAATATTATTAAAAATGGTATCATTGAAGAGAACCGCTTCCTGCGTAACAATACCCATGATTTTACGAAGTGAATGTTGAGAAACATCGCGAATATCTACACCATCAATGGTAATTGCTCCAGATTTTGGGTCATAGAACCTTGGAATTAAATCGGCAATGGTTGATTTTCCTCCGCCCGATGAACCTACTAAGGCAATGGTCTGACCTTTGTTGATGATAAAATTGATATTTCGTAAAACATCTTGCCCACTTTCATAGGCAAAACTTACTTGTTTGGCTTCAATAGCATTATTAAAAGCTGAGATTGTTTTAGGATTTGTTTTATCTTGTATAGCTGGTTGATTATCAATTAGTTCGAGGATTCTTTCACCCGATGCTAAGCCCCTTTGTGCAGAACTAAAGGCATTTGAAATGTCTTTGGCTGGTCGCATTACTTGTGAGAATATTACGATATAACTAATAAATTCAGAGGCAGTCAGGGCTGATTTTCCATCAAGAATTAAAGAGCCACCATAAAGCAGAATGCCAATGACTACAAAAACTCCCATGATTTCAGAAAATGGCGAAGACATTTCTCTTCGAGCGGCCAAACCAAAAATGGCATTTTTATAGCCTTCGTTTTCGGTTTTAAATTTATTGATGATAAACTTTTCGGCCACAAAACCTTTAACCACTCTCATACCCCCAAAGGCTTCGTCCATAAGGCTGATTAGATTACTGAGTCTTTGTTGACCTTCACCTGCATCACGACGCATTCTTTTCACAAGTGTAGAAATAAAAATACCCGAAATAGGAATTACTAATAAAGCAAAAAGCGTCAGATTCCAAGAAATATAAAATAACGAAGCAATATAAAAGATAAACAAAAATAACTCTTTGGTAGCTGCAGAGAAGGTATTAGCGATGGAGTTTTCAACCTCTTGTACATCAGTCACGATTCGAGAAATAAGGTTTCCTTTGCGTTCGTTACTAAAAAAGCCGAGGTGCAAATGAATTGAATTATCGAACACGGCTTGTCGGAGATTAGATACCATATTCGCTTTGAAGCCTTCCAACAATCGAATGCTTGAATATTTAAAGATATTGGCTAATAAAACCGAAATACCAATTACGCCGCAAACAAATTGCAAGGCCCCAAACTTTCCGTATTGTGTTAAAACTTGTGAAAAATGGTAATTAAATTGGTCTTTTAATGCAAATATAGAAGCTGGTTTTTCGGCAACTTGCATAATCTCTTGGTCGAATAAGACATTCAATAGCGGAATTAACAAAGTAAAGTTTAAAACACCGAAAAGACTTGCCAAAATAGAAGTAATGACAAATGGTATAATAAAACCTCCAAGTGGTTTGGCGTAAGAGAGTAGTCGAAAGTAATTTTTCAATTCAGTAATTCAAGAAATGTTTGGGTGCAAAGTAATAGAATTTTCGCTTAATTTTTATAAACTAAATTACAAGACCTTCCCAATTATTAATTAGAGAAGGAATAAGTTAAAATAGAAATACAACCAATGACCGAAAAAATACGTAAATTATTAAAACATAAACTTTTAATAATTCAATGAAAAAAAATTTAATAGTTACCATCCTATTGGTAGGAATTATGCTTGCTTCGTGCAAGAAAGATGAGGTTGTATCATCTGATGTTGCGTTTATGGCAATGCTTTCGGGGGCTGAAGAAGTGCCGGCTGTTTCAACAACAGCTTCTGGTATGTTAGATGGTGTTTATAATAAAGATACTAAGATACTAACCTATACAATTACATACTCGGGTATAAGCCCAACGGCATGGCACATTCATAAAGGAGCAAAAGGTACAACTGGTGGTGTAGTTTTTAACTTCGGATCAACATTTACTTCGCCTTTTAAATCTGCAACTGTTGCTCTTACTGCTGACCAAGAAGCTGACCTAATGGCTGGTAATTATTATGTAAATATACATTCTGCAAAGTCGGCATCTGGCGAAATACGTGGTCAATTGATGAAACAATAAATGGAAATAAAACAAAGGAGCTGCAAGTCTTGCAGCTCCTTTGTTTTATTATACTTTCATTCGTTTCCAACGACCTCTGCGAAATACAAAAATTGCTACAATGGCTAAAATAGATTCGCTAATGGCGATTGACCAAAATACACCATTTGGTCCCCAATTGAGCGTTTTTGCTAAGAAATAAGCCAATGGAATTTCGATTAACCAAAAACAAACAAAGTTCATAATGGTAGGGGAGAGGGTATCGCCCGCACCATTTAATGATTGGCCAATGACCATTCCATAACCAAAGAAAATATACCCCAAACAGATAATTTGTAAACACAAAACGCCGATTTCGATAACATGGGCCTCGGTGGTGAAAATACCAACAAAACTTTCGGCAAAAAATGCAAATATAATTCCTACCGTAAGCAAGAAAATCATGTTATAAAAAGCCGTTCGCCAAACTGACTGTTCTGCTCGTTCGGGCTTTCCTGCCCCCAGATTTTGTCCAACTAATGTGGCCGCAGCATTTGACATTCCCCATGAAGGTAAAATCGTGAAGATAATAATTCTAATAGCAATCGTATAACCCGCTACAACTTCACTACCAAATGAAGAAAGAATACGTGTTAAGAAAATCCAACTGGCTGATTGAATTAAGAATTGCCCAGTTCCTCCCGCTGCAATGCTTAATAAGTTTTTAATTACCTCCTTATCGGGGATAAACTGTTTTTTCAAAATTTGAATGTTTCCATTTCCACCAAATAAAGCATAAAGCTGGTATAAAACGCCTATCGTGCGGCCTACACTAGTGGCAATGGCAGCTCCTTCTACGCCTAATCCCATGATTGGAATCAAGAGGAAATCCATGAAAATATTGATAAAATTAGCCAACAAAATCGAACGCATGGCCGTAGAGGCATCGCCTGCACCACGTAGAGCACCACTAAGTGTATAGAGTAAAACAATTGAAGGACTACTTGCAAAAATGATTTGAGTAAAACTACTGCCTTTTTCAATCAGGTGTTCATTGCCGCCCATTAGTCGGAGAATATCTTCGGCAAAAATAAAGCCTGTTATTCCAACACTTAAGCCCAATAAGAGCGAAATCAGAATTACTTGTGCAACTGCCAAACCTGCTTCAGTTTTATTGCCTTCGCCCACTCTTCGAGCTACAATGGCCGTAGCGGCCGAACTTAAACCAATGGCAACTGAGTATATTAAAGTTAGCACTGATTCGGTGAGTCCTACTGTTGCCACACCTTCAGTTCCAACATAGCGGGCCACGAAAAACGCATCAACAACCGCAAAGAGTGATTCCCCAACCATTTCAAAAATCATGGGAACGGATAATAAAAATATTGCCCGATTAATGCTTACGTCTGTATAGTTTTGCTCCTCTCCTCGAAGAGCCTGAATAAATAGGTCGAATATCTTACGCATAAAAAAGAGTATAAAGAATCAATAGTTCGCAGCAAAACTTATTTTAGAAACAATAATATTTGTAGTATTCAAGCAAATGCAGAATAGCGAACATTAATCTGTAAAAATGATAAAATAGGGCTTATAAAAATAAGCTTCAAAAGGAAATAAGAATGTAAGGAAGATAGTTTGCCATTAGCAAACAATATCGAGCAGAATCATCGGCTTTTATAATTTTGTGTTACAAAGTTAGAAGAATGTTTTGTGTTTGCCAAAATTTTTTTGAAGAAAGCTTTTCACGCCTTAATAATGCCTCGAATCAATAATTCCCAAAAACAACGTGCAGTGGCTTGGGTATCAAAGAAAGCATCGTGTGCTTCGGGCATTTTTTCTTGAAAAATCTTCCAATATAAATCTTCTAATTTCGGCCATTTGAGGCCATTTGTTCCTCTAATTTGACAGAAATTTATAATATTTTGGTCTTTCATCGTGCAAAAGCTTCGTTTATTTAAAAAGCTTTGTAAATCCATTGAATTACGGAGAAATTCGGCCCCAATAATTGATTTATCGAAATCGAAATTATGAGCAATCAATATGGCGGCTTCGTTGCTTGCTTGCTGAAAAATGTTTAAAACTTCTTTGAGCGAATGCCCTTCTGAACGTGCTTTTTCATGAGAAATTCGATGAATTAACGTAGCACTTTGTGGAATTGTAAAACCTTCGGGGCGAATGATATAATTATGTTTGGCAGCTAAAGAGCCATCTTCGTAGTATTCTATAAATGCCAATTGAACGAGTCGAGGCCAGTTGTAGAGCTGTGAAATTGGAGCGTTGTAATACTTGGGTAGGCCAGTGGTTTCAGTATCAAAAAAAATGATTTTTCGCATAATAATATAAGCCCATAGCCTTTAGAATTAAATCCTAAAAGCTATGGGCTAAGCATTTATTCTTTCTTACTATTGAACCAGAAATATACTGGAATTCCGATTGCCACAATTCCAAGACCTGGATAAGTAAATTGTGGTTTTTCTTTCACTAATATCAATACGATGATTGAAGCCACGATTACATAAAGCATTGGTAAAATTGGGTAGCCAGGTGCTTTAATTGGACGTTCGACATCAGGTAGTTTTTTACGTAAAATAAAGATTCCGTAAATAGTAAAGGCATAGAAAAGAATAACTACACCCATGAGATAATCGAGCAAATCGCCATATTTTCCAGTTAAACAAAGGAAGCTGGCCCAGAAACATTGCCACCAAAGTGCATTTTTAGGCACACCTGCTTCGCTTAATTGTCCAAAATTCTTGAAGAATAAACCATCTTTCGCCATTGTATAATATACACGTGCTCCCGAAAGAATCAGCCCATTATTACAGCCGAAAGTTGAAATCATAATCAGTATTGCCACAACTACCGAAAAGCCTTGTCCACCAATTACTTGTGCAGCAGCAGCAGCAACCCTATCTTCTGAGGCAAACTGAATTCCTCGACTCATTACATCAGCTCCTTCAGGATTGCCTTTCATGGGCAAAATGCACAGGTACGTGATATTCATAAGTAAGTATAGAGCTGTTACTAAGATAGTTCCAATCATCAATCCTCTTGGAATCGTTTTTTGTGGATTTACTACTTCATCTCCCGCAAAAGTAAGTCCATTCCAAGCATCGCTCGAAAATAATGTTCCTACTTGCGTCACACCTAAAGCCAATATAATTCCAAAACCTCCGATAGCGGTAGTTACCCATTGCCCATCAATTTTGACAGTATTTGTAGCCTCAAAAAGGTTTGAAAAGTTTTGAGCAATTACATCACTATTCGCTCCGAGAATAGAGCCTAAGATGATTAACATCGCAATGGCTCCAAGCTTTGTTGTACTAAATATATTTTGAATGATTTTGCCTTCTTTTACACCTCTGGTATTGGCGTAGGTCAGAATGATGATACTCACAATAGCCAAGAGGCGTTGCGAAGTAAGTTTAAAGGAGGTATCTCCCAAGGCGAAAAACTCGTGTTTGTCACTAATAATTTCTGGAAATAATACTCCTGAGTACTTCGCAAAGGCAACTGCAACTGCTGCAATAGTACCTGTTTGAATTACTGCGAAAAACGACCAGCCATAGAGAAATCCTGTAAGTTTTCCGTATGCTTTTTGTAGAAAAACGTACTGTCCACCTGCTTGAGGAAACATGGCGGTTAGTTCTCCGTAGCATAATGCTCCGAGCATGGTCAATACACCCGCCAATAGCCATGAAGCCAATAGCCAGCCAGTAGAACCAACCTGACGTGCCACATCGGCACTAACGATAAAAATACCAGAGCCAATCATTGAGCCCGATACCAGCATAACGGCATCGTATAGCTTGATTTCTTTTTTGAAATTTGCCAAAATTGTAGAAGGTTAGGGTTTGTTAATGGGAATAAATTATTCAAATATTATGCTTAAATCTAACTCAAATCCAGTAATTATTTCTGATTTTAATGTTTGTTTTTTTGAAAGTCGCTTTGCCAGCGGAGCTCATTATCTGTTTGTTTATAGAGTGTCAATGTTTGGTTTTCAATATTGATGAGCCAGTATTCTTTCACGCCTTTACTTTCATAAATATGTCTTTTGTAGGACATCGGGCGGCGTTCCGCTTCATTGGCATCGTTTGAAGGAGAAAGAATTTCAATAACTAAATCTGGAGTTCCTTCAATTTTATTTTCACCAATGATACTGAGCCTGTCTTTTGTAATAAAGAGTAAATCAGGTTGAAAAGTATCATGAGGCGTAAACAGCACATCCATTGGAGCGGCGAATAATTCTTCAAGATTATTTTCAATAATAAATCCTCCAAGATAGTAGCTTAATCGAAGACTGATTCGTTGGTGTCGTGGTTTAGGTGATGATATAAAAAATATTCTGCCGTTGAGTCGTTCAAAATTCCCACTATTGGGTGGTGTTAACTTTACGTAATTTTCATACGTAAGTAACTTAGGTTGCGGAATTTTCTTCGTAACCTGTTTTCCGCCGAGCCTATATTTTGAATGTTTCGCTATTGCATTCATATCTCTCAGGTAGATTATCTCATCTCACCTAATCTAATGGTATGTAAATTTACTCTTTTGCTAATTTACTATTTTTATAGCCATAAGCAAAGTAAATTACTAAACCAATAACCATCCAGATGATAAACATTCGCCAGTTAGACCAGCCTAATTCAGTCATTAAGTAAAGGTTGGTTAATATACCAAAGATTGGGAGTAAAGAAAAATTATATTTGAAACTCATCACTGATAAGCTAGCCCAAACTAGCCAAAATACCATTAGCAAGGGTTTTTCTTCTAAATGCTGCACCACATTACCTTGTGAATAAGTAAAATACAAAGCTCCGAGCATCAGAATACCACACAAATATTTAGCGTTAATGTATGGAATCTTGAATTTAGCATCTTTGCTCAATCCTTTGACATCGAGGTATAAAACCCCCGCACAAACCAAAATAAAAGCAAAGAATGTTCCCACACTCGTTAAGTCAACGAAGAAGCTCATTTTGAAAAACAAAGAAGGAACGGCCACCAATATTCCAGTGATAATTGTGGCAAAACTTGGTGTTTTAAATTTCGGGTGAATTTCGCCAAATTTCTTTCCTAGAAGTCCATCACGACTCATCGTCATCCAAATACGTGGCTGACCAATCTGATAGGCTAATAATGCACTCGTAATTGCCACTACGGCACTTACAGAGATAATACCAGCTACTGCATCGAAACCAACTTTTGAGAAAACATAAGCCAAAGGGTCAGCTACGTTTAATTCGGTATAATTAACCATTCCCGTGAGTACCAATGAAATCAATACGTAGAGAATTGTACAAATAATCAAGCACAAAATCATGGCACGTGGTAAATCGCGTTGGGGGTTCTTTGCTTCTTCGGCCGTAGTTGAAATCGAATCAAAACCTATAAATGCAAAGAATACAGCTGCTACACCACTCAGAACGCCTTGAACGCCATTCGGTGCAAACGGCGACCAATTGGCAGGTTTCACATAAAAAACGCCTGCTACAATCACTAAAAGTATTACGAGTAATTTTAAACCAACCAAAAAATTGCTGGCATTGCGTGATTCCTTAATACCAATATAACAAAGAGAGGTTATCAGAACAGTAATTAAACCCGCAGGAAGATTAAAGATAATTTTTAAAAAGCCCAAGCTTGGAGCTTCTTGAAAAGCAGTGGCTAAGGTTTTTGTTCCTTGGTTAATATCGCTACCTCCCGCTTGTACGGCCTCGAATGCTTCTTTAGCTGTGGTGTAATCTACGGCTAACCAAGTAGGGAAATGGATGCCAAAACCTTCAAGCATAGAAGTAAAATAGCTTGACCATGAAATTGCTACTACCATATTTGATACGGCGTATTCGAGAATCAAGGCCCAACCAATTATCCATGCTAAAACTTCTCCGAATGAAACGTATGCGTAAGTATAAGCACTTCCACTCACAGGAACCATCGAAGCAAATTGAGCATAGCTGAGTGCGGTGAAAACACAGGCAATTGCGACAAAAACAAATAATAAGGATACAGCAGGACCACCGTTGAAACTGGCTAATCCGATTGTACTAAAAATTCCTGCTCCAATGATAGCGGCAATTCCGAGAAGTGTTAAATCTCTCACCCCCAATATTTTGGCAAGAGAGTGCTCGCTTTCACGTTCTTCGGTTTCTTTGATGGCTTGACCTACGTCTTTTCTTCTAAAAAGAGAATTATTCATATATGATTTTAGTAAGTTTAGGTTTGCAGTTGAAAGCAAAATAATCAATCTTAGTAATTAATTATCGCCTGTGGACTAATAGTTTTTGATGAATACTTTCCAAAACTATTAAAAAAACCTTAATACTGTTGTTTTCGCATCTAATTATTTATTAAGTGTGTTTTTAGAAAAGCCTCCTATAAATGTAAATTTTGGATATTATAAAAAATATTTCGACTCAACTTGTATAGACAAGTTGAGTTTTTTACTTTTGTTTTTATTTATATAAACTTATCTTAGAAACATGAAGTATTCTCTCCACCAAATTGCCAAAATGATTGACCATTCCTTGCTTCATCCAACCATGACAGATGCTGATTTGATTGCAGGTTGTGAGTTAGCCAAGCATTATGATGTGGCCACAGTGTGTATTAAACCATATTTTGTGAAGCAAGCTAACGAGCTTCTGAAAGATTCTGATGTGAAAGTGTGTACAGTAGTAGGTTTTCCGCATGGAAGCAGTACTATCCAACAGAAAGTGTCCGAAACACGTCAAGCTTGTAAAGATGGAGCTACTGAAATAGACATGGTTGTAAATGTTGGGAAAGTTTTATCGGAAGATTGGCGATATGTAAAGAAAGAAATCAATGCTATTTTAAAGGAAAGCCATAAACATGGAGCAATATTAAAAGTGATTTTCGAGAATGATTTTCTACCAAAGGATAAACTAAAAATAAAACTATGTAAAATATGTAGCATTGTAGGGGTGGAGTTCGTAAAAACCTCTACTGGATACGGCTATGTCAAACAAGCCAATGGCGACTATAACTATAAAGGAGCCACCGAACATGATTTATTGTTGATGCGTAAATATTCTTCAGAGAATGTACAAATTAAAGCGGCAGGAGGGGTTCGAACCCTTGATGGGCTTTTGAAAGTAATGGATATAGGAGTCACTCGCCTTGGAGCAACTGCTACGGCAACCATCATCGAAGATGCAAAAAAGCGTTTAGGATTAGTTTCAGAGAATGTTAAAGACTCAACAATTGGTTATTAAAGAAAGGAGTAATTAGACCCTTTGAATTGTGTCAAGAATTAACATTTTTTGAAATAAAATAATACTTTTTTGACTATTTTATGTTTCGTAAAGGTTAATTGTAAAAAAAACATTTAAAATGCTTGCCTAGATAGCGTTTTTTAATTTCTTTTGTAAACAATTTTGATGTTGTCTATACAAGTTGTATAAAAATATATATTGATTTCGTTAGAAATCTTAAAGAATTTGAGTACCCCGATTATCGGGTTTATTCATCATAGGTTAAAGTATTTTCGTCTTGGAAAGGCATTTGGGGTTCCTAAATGCCTTTTTTCATTTTTTGTAATATTAATAAAGAACTCTCAAAATAAATTCAATGAAAGTTTGGTGTCTTTTATGAGTTTTTGAATATTACAAACTATTAAAGTTCTAAATTCTGATACTGCCTTTATTGGTCATTATTTATGAAAACACCACTTTATCGACAAATTCAAGCTAATTTAAAAGAAAAAATCACTTCGGGTATTTATGAGGAAGGTGGGTTATTGCCTTCTGAAAATGACCTTTGTAGCGAGTTTAGTGCTACCCGCATGACCGTGCGACAAGCCCTAAACGAACTCGTGCGTGAAGGATATATCACCCGTCAGCATGGCAAAGGAAGCATTGTTTCGGCCAGTAGAAAATCACTTGGATTGCTTTCATTAAAAGGTTGGACAGAGGTAGTGGTTGCAAGCGATAGGCACGGAAAAACTTTGGTTTTAGAAGGCCCTGTACTTAAGCCACTAGATGATATGATTTTTATGCCATTGCTCGAAGGTGAGGCTAAAGATGATTTTATTTTTTTTAAACGTTTGCGTTTGGTTGAAGATTCACCAGTGATGTTTGAGCAAACTTATATTCCAAATAAAAATTTGCCAAATTTCATTGAAGAACCTTTGTTAGAAGGCTCTCTTTTCCGAACTTTGCTTATCAGATACCATGTAGATGTGCAAAGCATGAGCCAAGAAGTAAGAGCGATTGCGGCCGATAAAGAAACAGCTAGTTTATTGAAAATTAAACAAAAATCGCCAGTTTTGCATCTGTTACGCAAGTATAAAACTTCAGTTGAAGGTTTTTTCTTGTATAGCTCTATTTATTGTAATACTGAAAAATTTGCCATAAGTAGTTTTAACTGATATAAGCCCCCCGCCGAACTCATCGGATTGCTCTAAAGGGGGTTGTTAATCTTATCTATTCACTAAAAATTATCCCCTTTTAGGAGCGGGGGTGTTTGTTTTACCATGAAAAAAATCAAAGTTGCCGTTGTAGGCACAGGTTTTATCGGGCCAGCTCATATTGAAGCCCTCCGTCGTTTACCAAATGTTGAAGTCTTAGGGCTATGTGAAGCAAACATTGATTTAGCGAAAGACAAAGCAGCTTCTTTGGGTATCGAGCGTGCGTATATTTTCGAAGATTTATTGAAAGATTCGGAAATTGAATGTGTACACGTATGTACGCCAAATTTCTTGCACTACTCACAATCGAAGGCTCTTTTGTTGGCTGGCAAACACGTAGTATGCGAAAAACCTTTAGCCACTAAAATTGAAGAAGCTGAAGAATTAGTAAAGTTAGCTGCTGAAACTGGTTTAGTGAATGCAGTTCACTTTAATTTAAGATATTATCCGCTGGTTCGTCAGATGAGAACTATGCGTGAGAAAGGTGATTTAGGCGAAATCTACTCAATTATGGGTAGCTATTTACAAGATTGGCTTTTCTATCAAACTGATTACAACTGGCGTTTAGAACCAGATAAATCAGGCGATTCAAGAGCCATTGCTGATATTGGTTCGCACCTTTTAGATGTTACTGAGTATATTACAGGTTTAAAAATCACTGCTGTAATGGCCGATTTTAATACTGTACACAAAACTCGTTTGAAGCCACTTAAAGCAATTGAAACCTATTCTGGTAAAATGCTTGAACCATCTGATTACCAAGAAGTGCCAATCAATACAGAAGACCACGCAAGTGTACTTTTAAGATTTGATAACGGAGCTAAAGGTAGCGTAACTGTAAGCCAAGTTTCGGCTGGACGTAAAAATCGTTTGAATATTGAGATTTCTGGTTCGGTTTCTAATTTCGAATGGTGCTCTGAAAAACCAAACGAAATGTGGATTGGCAAACGTGATGGTGCAAACCAACAATTGATGAAAGATCCATCGTTGTTCTATCGTGAAGCTCAAAGCTTGATTAGCTTCCCTGGTGGTCATAACGAAGGTTTCCCAGATACATCTAAGCAATTATTTAAAGAAGTTTATGCCGCTGTAGCAGCAGGAAAACAACCTGAAAATCCAACGTATCCAACATTTGCTGATGGTTTACGTGAGTTGATTATTTGCGAAAGAATTATCGAAAGTCACCGTAAAGAAGCTTGGGTGAATATCTGATAGATTCAGAAAAAAACTGATATAAAAAAGCGAACCATTCGAAAGAATGGTTCGCTTTTTACTAATAATTATCATATAAATCTTAATGCAAGAAATGTCTTACACCAGTCATTACCATTGAAAGGCCATTAGCATTGCAATAATCAATCGAATCTTTATCACGAATCGAACCACCTGGTTGAACCACTGTTGTGATACCTGCTTTGTGAGCAATCTCAACGCAATCAGCAAACGGGAAGAACGCCTCAGAAGCCATTGCCGCTCCGTTTAGGTCGAAACCAAAAGCTGCAGCTTTGTCGATTGCTTGTTTAAGGGCATCCACACGTGAAGTTTGACCAACACCACAAGCCAACATTTGTCCATCTTTTGCCAACACCACATTGTTTGATTTTAAGTGTTTACAAATCTTTAAGGCAAATTCTAAAGCCTTAATATCTTCTTGTGTTGGAGCTTTTTCAGTAGCAACGGTGAAGTTTTCGGCAGTTTCAATTGAATTATCTTTATCTTGTTCTAAAACGCCGTTGAGTAAAGTACGGAATTGCTTCTTACTAACTTCAACTGGTTTTCTGATAAGTAATCGACGGTCTTTTTTCTTTTTCAAGATTTCTAAAGCATCTGCATCAAAGCTTGGAGCAATCAGAATCTCAAAGAATAATTTATGTAGTTCTTCGGCAGTAGCTAAATCAATATTAGCATTTGAAATAATTACACCCCCAAAAGCTGAAACTGGGTCGCAAGCCAATGCGTTTACATAAGCATCTTTAGCTGTAGCAGCCGAAGCTACGCCACAAGCGTTGTTGTGCTTCACGATAACAAAAGATGTTTCGTTAAACTCATCAATTAGGCGTACACAAGCCTCAACATCCATCAAATTATTATATGATAATTCTTTGCCATGGATTTGCTCAAACATGGCGTCTAAATCGCCATAGAAAGTAGCTGCTTGATGAGGATTCTCGCCATAACGTAATACCTTTTTAGGTAAAAGATTAAAGCTTTGTGTTGAAGCATATACATCATCAGCAAAATAATTGTGTATAGCTGTATCGTAGCTAGAACTCATCTGGAAGCCTTCTTTGGCATAACGACGACGATCTTCGAGGTCAGTTGCACAACCTTTTGCTTTTAAAATTTCGAAAACATCATCGTACTGGTCACGCGAAGAAACAATCAATACATCGTTGAAGTTTTTTGCAGCCCCACGAATCAATGAGATTCCGCCAATATCAATTTTCTCAATAATATCTTCTTCGCTCGCACCCGAAGCAACGGTCTCTGTAAATGGATATAAATCAACAATTACCAAGTCAATCGAAGGAATTTCGAATTGAGCCGCAGTTTGAACATCGCCCTCGTTGTCACGACGGTAAAGAATACCTCCGAAAACCTTTGGGTGAAGGGTCTTTACACGCCCTCCAAAAATAGAAGGGTAACTGGTAAGGTCTTCTACAGCTGTTACAGGAATGCCCATATTTTCGATAAAGCTTTGGGTTCCACCAGTCGAAAAGATTTGGACGTCATGTTCGTGAAGCAACTGTACGATTTTATCTAAACCGTCTTTGTAATAAACCGAAATAAGTGCCGATTTGATTTTCTTGGTCATTTTAGAATGATTTTTGCCAGATTACTAATACAGATATATTTATAACTCGTTCTAAGTCTTTTAGTGAGAGCCTTAAACATTGAAAGTGCAAATTTAACGCTTTTTCTTGATAAGCCAGTACTTGATAAAAAAACATTGAAAAAATAGCCATAAATCATTAAAAAGGGTGAGATTTTAATGATTTATATCTTACCCCTTAGTAAGATAGTTCTTGTAAAATCTAAAAATAATACAAATTTAGATGTCCATTTTAGGTATTTTGCTATGAAGCCAATCAAGTATTTAATGAACTTGAAGGGAGTAGGTAATGGGAATAAAGTGAAAATTTATTGTGTAGCTACTATAAAACGAAAATAGAAAAAGTGTTTTTTATTCGTGCCAAAATTTAGTAAATGTGATAAATACGAAGGCTATTAACTAAACTTATAATAATCGTTTTAAATTAGTTTTATCTCAAAATTTGCTATTACTTATCTGAGTGTTTTTATATGAAGAGGTTACCTCGTTGTTATTAAATCCGAGGTTTCCAGTTAACCTCTTCACTGCCCAATTCTTGTGTCATTTTGCGGGATAATACAAATAAATAATCAGATAGGCGGTTTAAGTATTTGATAATTAAAGGATTTACTTCTTCTTCCTTAGATAGACGAATAGAAAGACGTTCTGCACGTCGACAGACAGTTCGGGCAATGTGAGTATATGAAACCGATTGATTCCCTCCGGGTAGAATAAAAGCTCTTAATGCAGGAAGTTCGGTGTCCATTTTATCCATTTCTTGCTCTAGTAACGCTATGTCTGTCTCAAATAAATCTGGGATTTTCTTTCTGCGTACTTGCTCTGGCTCGGAAGCTAAATCAGAGCCAATGGTAAATAATCGGTCTTGGATTTCCTTTAAAATTGCCTTTCTCGCATCATTGATTGGCTGGTCTCGCACTAAACCAATCCATGAGTTGAGTTCATCAACAGTTCCGTAAGCTTCGATTTTTAAATCTGCCTTGCTTATGCGTGTTCCTCCTACCAGAGAGGTTGTACCTTCGTCACCCGTTTTTGTATAAATTTTCATTTTATTACTTTGGAATAGTTGTGGCACACTTTTGAAGTGTGCCACAACTATTTTTTTATAACAGAATATTTAATTTCTTATAACAGGAAGCTGTACCCTGAGCGTAGCCGAAGGGTTATTTTCCTGCCAAATAATCTTTATAAGTACTACATTCTTCAATCAGTTGCTCTTCGTATGCTGTACTGCCATATTTTGTTTTAAGTAGGTTGAAGTAAGTAGAATATTTATCTTTTTTCAAGCTACTTAAAGTTTGCTTGATTGCTTCTTCTTTGGCTTTCATTTCATCTTCTGGCAAAGAGTAGATACCATCATACATTTTTGATGAAATACCAGCATACTTGATTTGTTGACAAGTAGCAGCCATAAAACAAGCTTTGGCAGCAAGCTCTGGTTTTGGTGCAACTTGCATGGCTTTATCAAAGTAAGAAAGAGCTTTATCGTATGAAAAATAATCGTCATTTTCATCAAAAGTATCATTTGTACTCCATTCTCTACGAAGTAAAATCCAACTATTGCCATAATAACTCATGTTGTAGCTGCCACAACCTAAAAGAATCAAACTTTCAAAATCGTTAGGGTTTTGCTTAATTTTTGACTCTAATTCTGCCATTCTCTTAGCAAATGCTACTGGCGTAGTGCGTTGTTTGGCGTTTGAATCGCCCAGCCCGTTTAGGCTAAACGGATTTACATCTAAATATGTTTGAAAAGGTTCGGCTTGCCAAGTTTGTGGCGATACATTTTTCCAAGCTTCAGCTGCTTGTGCATATTGATGTTCGGCCAAAGCTCTACGACCCAAAACAGTGTATAGGTATTCATTATTGAAACCTGCCATTGCTTGTAGTTTTTGGTCGAAATTATTAGGTGATTTTTTCTTGAAATAATCAATGACATAATTGATTACTTTCGAAGAAGTTTTTGCTTCAATTTCATATTGGTCAGTATTACTCATAAATGAAGCCGTACCACCATATTCAGTTTGTTTGGCTTGTTGAGCAGACGCCAAAACTTTCAGGATAAATGCTTTTGCCTGATTTTCGGGCGAAGCAGTCGAAACCAAAACGCCTTCAGCAGTTTTTTCATCTTTCGATTTCTTTCCAAAACAACCAGAGAACCAACCCAGTGATTTGTTCGATTGCGAAGAAACTACCGTAGATTTTTCGCCTAAATTTTCAGCAAATTCATCGTTTACGGGTAACTCCTCATATTTTGCAGCCATGATTTTGCAAGCCGCATTGAAATTATTGGCCACTCTAAATTTATCAGAACGAGCAAAGCGTTCTAAAAGAGGCATGACGGTAGCCTCCATATTTGGCGTAACTACATCTGTTTCACTTACGGCAAAAATCATTTCTTGCATGGCTATTTGGTCTTTCAGACTTTGATTATCGGTTGGAATAGCCTTTGCTTTTTGGAGTAATTCTTGAGCTTTAGACAAGTCTTTTCCGATAAATGCTAAATATGAAGCAGCGGTGTACCAAAAAGGAGAACTCTTCAGATTGGCATCTTCGGCAGCATCAAGGTTAAAGGCCAATAGTTTCTCGAAATAGTTTTTAGCATTGCTTTTCCAGCTAACTTTAGTGAGCGAATCGACTTCCCAGAAACCATATTGTAGGGTTTCTTGATTATTGAAAAAATAATACTCGTTTTTATTAATTTCACGAGCCATTACAAATTCAAGTAATTTATTTTTCGAATCTAAATCCTTGATTTTTTCAAGCAAAGGTAGGCCATCTTGCAAAGGCAAAACGGCAGTAGCAGCATATAAATTGGCTTTTTCGTTATCGTTTTTGCAAAGTTTTAGAGCATCTTCTCCAAATTTTGTGATTCTTTTTAAACTCAAATAAGCGGCTGACTGGCGAGTAGGGGCATTCACCAAAATCTGCGAAAAATGGTAAAATGCACTAGTAGAGTCGCCAGCGTGCATGTATGCTCCTGCCATGCGAGAAGCGGCCCAGTCACTGATAAAAGTTTTGGTTTTGAGTGGTTTAACGAGTTTTTCGTATAAATCAATGCTTTTCTTAGGGTTATCGGCCATATCGGCTACTTTCACTGCTTGATAAGCTAATCTTTCCTTCAAGAATGAATCATTGGTTCGAGCCGATAAATCTTGAATTTTACTTTCTAAAGCTACATAATCTGTTGGTGTTTGAGCTTTAGTGGTATCATTTTCAGCATAAGGGTCTTCATAGGCTGTATCAACAGATTCAATTTCTTTAGCTAAAGTTAAGTATTCAAGAGCTTCAGTTTTACCCTTTCTTTGTAAGGCATTGCTTAGAGCATTGCTGTTGTTTTCTCCGTAGGCTGGATATAATTCTGCTCCTACTTCTTTTTCAGAAATGCCAGCATATTCAGCCCATGCTTGCTGATTAGCTGATTGGTCAGGTGAAAGGTTAGCTTCTGCCGACCAATAATTATTGCCATAGGTAAATTGTGTGGTAAAATTATAGGGTCTAAATATTGATTCATTGGCGGCACTTTCGGGCGAGAAAAAACTCTTAAATTCATCGTAATCGAAAGGCATGGGGCCGCAAGCAATCAGAAATAAAATGATGAAAGATTTGGTTCGATTACTCAAACGAAGCATAGATTTGAGAGAGTTCTTCATTGCCATAAAAAGTGATATTTGGTTGGTCTAAGTGATACAAAGCAAAGGTAAGTTTTTGTGTTGAAATTTTATTGTGTAAGGTACGTGAGCCTTTCAATAATTCTTCGAAAGGCACTTCTTCCACGCGAATCATATCGCCTTTTCTCAACGAAATTCCAAAGGCAGAAGTATCTTCCTGTACCCAATATTTGTTTTCTTTTTGAGTTAAAAAGTTCAATTTGCTTAATATTTCACTGTCGAGATTATTGATGACTGTTAAGAATTTTTCTCCTCTATAAACAATCGCCCATCTAAAAATAGGCATCACCAAATCAAGTGGCAATGGATAATCATCGAGTGTACTTAGGTATTGAGATGCCGCATCGAGGTCATAAATGGAGTTCTTGATTTGGGCTTTTTTCCAATTCGACATATTATAAAACATTAGCATGCCTCGCTCGACGGGTGGAATGCCAGTTTTGTGAGCAAACTTTATTTGATGCAAGCGAATGGTAGCCGAAAGATGCTTATCAGCAAAGCGTTTCTTTAATAAACGAAGTAAACTAAAATATTTTTCACGGGTCGAAATAGTCCAATCACAATCGAACTGGATTTCGTTGTAAGGCTTTCCTTTAAATGTAGATTCGAGGTGTTTTTTGATGAAAAAAGTGGTCGTATCTAATTCATTATCAGTTATTTGTTTTATTACTTGATTCGTAATGAATATAGTTGGAATCAATGCTGTTTTCTTCGAAACCGAATCTTCGAATCGGATAGAAGCTTTCGGAATAGCTCTTTTTTTGACAAAATCCCAGTCCAAATCAAAGGCTTTGATATAGAGTTTTTCAACTTTGCATTTTTCGAGTATTTCTTTTTCGGAAGCATTTAATTTGAAATTCGATTTCCAATAATAAATTCCTCTCGAAACCTCTTTCGGTGGTTTCTCTTCTTTGCACGACCAGCAAAAAAATACAAGTAAGATTCCCCAAACACGCATATTAAAAGTCTAAAATAATGAAGCCCTAAAGATACAAAGCTGAAAGTAGAAATTAGTTTTTTCAATAAAAATCTGATACTCTCAATTCTCTGCCCTAACTTTGCAGCTGAAAGCACCTAACGAAAAAATTGAGCGAAGTGTGCTATTCACAAAAACATTTTAATCATAGAAAAAGTATATGTTAGAAAGGAGGAAACTTCGAATCTACGTGCTACATTCTTAATTCTACATTTAGCGATATGTCAATACTCAACGTTTTTTTTAATTTTTGGCGAAAAGCCTCTATGCCTTTATTGGTTGGTGTACTTATGCTTTGCTACTTTACTTTACCCGAAAGTGTAGCCGTACATCATACCGAAAGTGGTAATCCTGATGGTTTTGTTGATAAGCAAGATTTGTTCTATATGTCCTTCGGCATTATCATCGTTTTTAATCTTTTGTGGGGAGTTTTGAAAACCCAAGTGCTAAAAATCAACTTTGCGAAACTGAATCCGATGAGCGTTTGGGCGAAAAGTCCTGAGCAATTAAGTGGCTTAATTGAAGGTTGGTTTAATGCCTTTTTAGCACTTACAAATACCTTTTTAGCTTTTGTTTTGTTGGGTGTGCGTCGAATCAATAGCACGGAAAATCAAAAACTCGACTTTGATTATAATTGGGTTTTGGTTGTTGGTTTTGTTTTGCTCATCATCTTGATTTTTATCTTACCAATCAGATTGTTGTTTACTAATCCAAGCGAAGAACAAGCATAATTGCTTCGTTTGATTGGTTAAAATTTTAAGTATATGCTCGAATTAGACTTAGAAAAGTATAATTATGACCTTCCAGATGAGCGAATTGCCCGTTTTCCTGTAGAACCACGTGATTCGTCGAAACTATTGCTTTATAAATCTGAGCAAATTTCGGAAGATATTTTTCATAGCCTACCCAAACATTTGCCCGACGATACCTTTTTAGTTTTCAATAATACTAAGGTTATTCCTGCAAGACTTTTTTTTCAGAAAGCGAATGGTGTTGTTATAGAGGTGTTTTTGCTTAATCCCGTAGAGCCATCGAATGTGGTTTCGCAAGTAATGGAAACAACCGATACTTGTACGTGGGCTTGTATGATAGGTAATAAAAAGCGATTCAAGGAAAAAGTGAGTTCGATAATTACTGGAGCTGCTTTGGAAAAACCTATGCTTCAGGTAAATTTTATCGCCGAGTTGGTTGATGTAGAGAAGAATTATGTGAAATTTTCGTGGGATAATCGAGAGCTGTCGTTTGCCGAAATCGTTAGATATTTTGGACAAATTCCGCTACCTCCTTATCTCAAACGAGAAACCGAGCAAAAAGATTACGATACTTATCAAACGGTTTATTCGAAAAAAGATGGGGCAGTAGCAGCTCCAACGGCTGGCTTACATTTTACAGAAAATGTGTTCACCGAATTAGAGCAAAAGGGTATCAAACATGATTTTGTGACCTTGCACGTAGGAGCAGGGACTTTCCAGCCAATAAAAGTGAAAAATGTGGTAGAACACAATATGCACTGTGAGCAAATTGTATTCGAAAAATCATTCATCGAAAACCTTTTGGCCAATGCAAGCTTTGTGATTCCAGTAGGCACAACATCTATGCGTTCGCTTGAAAGTTTATATTGGTATGGAGTGAAATTGTGCAATGGAAATGAAGCTTTCTTTATCGAAAAACTATTACCATACGAACAAACAGAAGAAGTAAGTTTAGTAGATTCTCTGCAAGCTATTTTGGCTTATATGAATGAGAATAACCTTACTCAAATCATTGGTGAAACTGAAATTTTCATTTTTCCGAGTTATAAATTTAGAGTTTGTAAAGGTATCATTACGAATTTTCATCAGCCAGATTCTACATTAATTTTGCTTGTAGCCGCCTTGGTGGGTGAAAATTGGCAGAAAATTTATAATTATGCCCTCGAAAATGATTTTCGTTTCTTGAGTTATGGTGATTCTTCGCTTTTGATTCCGTAATTTTGCGACCGAAATTTCGTTATCAATACTGGTGCGACCATAAAGTTCGCTAATTTATTTTCCATGTATGTAATAGTGAACACGAATTCACTAAAACCAAAAGAGACAGCTTGAAAACCTGTCCTACAAGACAAAAATATTTCAATGAAAAAAACATTAACCACTCTTTTTGTTTTAGCGAGCCTAGTAAGCTTTGCCCAAATCAGACCAAATACTCAATACGGATTCAAAGGAGGTATTAGCAACTCAAAAACAGCTATTATTAATAACCAAACAAACATTTTTAATAAGTTTAGAAATGATATTAATTTGGGTGCTTTTTATCGTTGGAATTTGCAAAAATTTAGTGTTCAACCAGAAGCATATTTTCAGGCGAAAGGTGGTAGTTTTAAAGCATCTACTAACTTTGCCGAAACAGGAAATACCATTCTTCGTAATAATTATCAATACCTAACAGGTTCTTTGATTTTGGGTTATGAAGTAGCCAAAAATGTACATTTAGTAGCTGGTCCAGAGTATGGTTATGCTCTTAATGCAGGCACTAAACGTGGGCCTTATGCTCAAACTGACTTTAGTGTGGCAGGTGGCGTTCGTATTGATATGCTTGATGCAGCACATTTGTTTAGCTTAAATATTCGCTACGTTCATGGTTTGACCAATACTACCAATAAAACCTATACTTTGGCCGATAAAAGTGTTATTCCATTGAATTTCCAAAACCGTACTTTGCAAGTGTCTGCTACATTTAACTTTAGTGATTATTATCGTTGGGCTAAAAAAGATAAAACACCAAAGAAGAAATAAGATAGGGAATTGTTTTGAAATAGAAATAATCGCTTAATTTTGCAGTATGAAAAACCAAGTGTCATATAGTTTATATTATTATTGTTTCGGTTCAAAACCGCATCAAGTAAGATAACTACATACATATCAGCTATATATTAATCCTCTTGGTGTAAGCTAAGGGGATTTTTTTTACGAGTATCAAAAAGGAGTAATAATTAAAATATATCATGAATTTCATTGAAGAATTACGCTGGAGAGGAATGCTTCACGATGCCATGCCAGGCACCGAAGAACAACTAAATAAAGAAATGACAGCCGGCTATATTGGTTTCGACCCAACGGCCAAATCATTGCATATCGGAAATTTAGCGACTATTATGGTGCTTAAACATTTCCAATTAGCTGGTCATAAGCCTTATGCCTTGGTTGGAGGTGCGACAGGAATGGTTGGCGACCCTTCAGGTAAATCGGCTGAGCGTCAGTTTCTTTCAGAAGAAACTTTAAAAGCAAATCAAGAGGGTATCCGAAATCAATTAGTTAAGTTTCTTGATTTTGATTGCGGCGAAAATTCAGCCGAAATGGTTAATAACTATGATTGGTTTAAAGAAATAGGTTTCTTGGAGTTTTTGAGAGAAGTAGGTAAATACCTTACTGTTAATTACATGATGTCGAAAGATTCGGTAAAAAATCGTTTGGCAACGGGTATTTCATTCACTGAATTTTCTTACCAATTATTACAAGGCTACGATTTTTACTGGTTGTATAAAAATAAGAACGTTCGCTTACAAATGGGTGGTTCTGACCAGTGGGGAAATATCACAACTGGTACGGAGTTAATTCGTAGAAAAGAATCGGCTATTGTGGGCGAAGTAGAAGATGAAAGCTTAAGTTACAAAGCCTTTGCTCTCACTACACCATTAGTAACCAAAGCTGATGGTACTAAAATGGGTAAATCGGCTGGTGGCGAAACTATCTGGCTTGATGCAAACCTTACTTCACCATACCAATTTTACCAATATTGGTTAGGACAAGATGACCGTGATTTGCCAAAACTACTAAGAGTATTTACGCTTTATTCAAGAGCTGAAATTGAAAGCATTGAAGCTCAACACGCAGAAGCTCCTCATTTGAGAATCGGACAAAAAGCATTGGCAAAAGATGTAACAAGCCGTGTGCATGGCGAAGAACAGTACGAATTGGCGGTGAAGGCATCGGAAGTATTATTTGGAAAAGGAACCCTCGAAACACTTCAAAGTTTAGATGAGGCTACTTTTACAAGTGTATTTGATGGCGTTCCTACCACCGAAATTTCAAAAGAAACTTGGGATTCTTGCACAAACGTATTAGACTTAGTTTCGGTAGTGACCAACAACGAAATTTATCCATCAAAAGGCGAAGCACGTCGTGCCATTCAAGGCAATGGTTTAAGTATTAATAAAGTAAAAATTACAGATGAAAAGCTGGCACTTTCCGAACTCCAACTTTTGCAAGGCAAATATTTGTTGGTTGGAAAAGGCAAGAAAAATCATATTGTAAAAATTTTATATTAATTAAGAATTGAGAATGATGAATTAAGAATTGGTGGTTTTATTTGTAAATATTTAATTATCAAATATTTACAAAGCATATTCGACAATTCTTAATTCCTAATTCCTATATTTTATCATTTTTTTGGCATAATTTTGAGCTTTCCTATTTGCAAAGAAAAAAAATAGACGTATCTTTGCAGTCCCAAACAAAAGAGGGAAACATACACGGGCATGGTGCAATGGTAGCATACGGGTCTCCAAAACCTTTGATCTGAGTTCGAATCTTAGTGCCCGTGCAATTTTTATTCAAGAAGATATTATGCAAGAATTTTTTAAAAACTCTTGGGAAGAAGTAACCAAAGAGGTAACATGGCCCAAATGGAGTGAACTACAAGCAAGTGCTACACTTGTGCTTGTGGCATCATTAATTTTTGCTTTAGTAGTAGGTGTTATCGATTTCTTAATCGAGAATGGTCTGCGTTTATTCTACCAATCAATCTAAGTAAAATCCTAAAATTTCCTATACAATGAGCGAAATCAATTGGTACGTTGTGCGGGCAGTTTCGGGACAGGAGAAGAAAATCAAAACCTACATCGAAAACGAAGCAATTCGACGCAAGTTGGATGACTTAATTCCGTCAATCTTAATTCCAACTGAAAAAATCACAGAGGTTCGTAATGGTAAGAAACGTGTTCGTGAAAAAAGTTATTTTCCAGGATATATTCTTGTTAATGCCGACCTAAACAATGGTGAAGTGCTTCACTTAATCAAGACAATGCCAGGTGTAATTGGTTTCTTGGGTCGTAATAATGGTACTTCCATGACTCCTGAGCCTTTACGTCAATCTGAAATAAATCGTATTTTGGGTGTGCAAGAAGAGGTTATTATCGGTGATAATATTTCTCCAACACTTACATTCGTAAAAGGCGAAAATGTGAAGGTAATCGATGGCCCATTCAGTGGTTTCGATGGTAATGTTGAGGAAGTGAACGAAGATAAGAAGAAATTGAGCGTGAGCGTTAAAATCTTCGGACGTAGTACTCCAGTTGAATTGGGGTATATGCAAGTTGAAAAATTGCAATAATCAACAAAGAATATTAAGGAGAGCCTTTCTGAAAAGAAAGGCTTTTTTTATGCCCAAAAATGATAAATATTTTGAATTTGCTTCTCAACAAAACCACATTTTTCGTAAAATTTACAGGCTTGTCTATTATCAAGCTGTGTAGGTACATCGAGTGTTTGAATATTATTTTTCTTGCAATATTCTGCACAGGCATGAATCAGAGAAATGCCAACACCCTGCCCTTGTAAAGTTTCATCAACGGCAATCAGACCAATATTCGCCTGCGTATCCTTGATACTAAGCGTTACCATACCTCCAATTTGCCCGTTGTTTTCATAAATATATATTTTCTGAGCAATTTGGTGGCTGACAGATTTATCAATCCATTCTCGATAAAGTCGCTTAAAATTTTCTATTCCCAAACTTGTATCTAACTTAAATCTTGAATGATTACCACTGAGATAAGCTAGTTCATACAACAAATGCCCTTCAATTTCATTAAATTCTTTGGTTTCAACTAGAGTTTTGGTTTTTAATAAATCTATCGAAGCGGTATAGGTAATTTTTCTATCTACAAGTTTTCCATTGAATTGCTCAAGAATATCTTGCGGTAATAGGGTTTCTTTTTCGGCAAAAACATAAATCAAATCATATTGTTCAAGAAACGCTTGTTCGAGCTGAGAAGATAGTATTTCTAAATCTTTACTAGCATCAATTCGAGCGATTTTTTTATGAAAGAATGCACTATCCCAAGTTAAGTGTATCATTAAAAATTTAATTTTTGGTCGATAATATGCACGGGTCTCCCTTTGACTTGCTCGAAAGTTTTACCTAAATAAATACCAATAATACCCAAAATGAATATGATAAGCCCCGAAAAAAATGTAATGGAAATAATAATACTGGCAAAACCCAATTGTTTGATTTGATTGCTAAAGTATAGGTATAGGTAGCCGATTCCTAAAAGAATTGCCACAAGCGACATCATTAAACCAAGCCTAACTGTGAGGCGGAGTGGTTTATCAGAGAAGGAAATGATATTATTGAAAGCCAATTCAATGAGTTTTGCCCATGAATACGATGATTTTCCCGATGCACGTTCATCGTGTTTGACGGGCAAGTAAGCCTTACGAAATCCCACCCATTGGGTCATGGTAGGAAAAAACCTAATTCGGTCGCCCAAACTAACTACTGCATCTATCACTTTTCGGTGATAAATGCCAAAGTTTGCCACGCTACTATCTTGTATGGTATCGGTTAAGTAGCTAAAAATTTTATAAAATAACTTAGAAGAAAGTTTCTTGAAAAATCCATCCTGTCGAATTTGTCGTTGAGCAAAAACAAGCTCATATCCTTCTTTCGCTTTATTCAATAAATGCGGAATCTCATCTGGCCTATCTTGAAGGTCACAGTCCATCACAACTATCCATTCTCCTTTTGAAATGCTTAATCCCGCATTGATGGCAGCATGTTGACCAAAGTTTCTACTTAGTTTTACACCTTTCACATAAGTATCATTGCTACATACACGTTCGATGGCTTCCCAAGATTTATCAGGACTACCATCTTCTACCAAAATAATTTCGTAAGAATCGGTTATTGGCCTGACGGCTTGATGAATTTCTTCAACTAATTTATCAACAATTTCTTGAGCTCTATAAACAGGTGAAACAATAGATAAGTACATTCGAAAAGCTTTTTTATTGCAAAATTCGACACTTAGCTGCATAGTACCAAATGATTTTTTGAATGATTTAGATAAAAATTAATAAAACTGTAACTTTGCAGTAAACAAACAACAGCTATGAATCTAGATTTATCAGGAAAAACTGCCTTCGTATGTGGCAGCACACAAGGCATTGGTAAAGCCGCCGCCGTCGAATTAGCACTTTTAGGGGCAAATATTACATTAGTGGCTCGAAATGAAGAAAAATTAAAAGCAGTATTAGACGAACTTCCACGCAAAAAAGGTCAAAAACATCGCTATTTACTGATTGATTTTTCAAAAACTAACCAAATAAAATCTCGAATTGAACGTCATTTGACAAAATATCCTGAGGCTCATATTTTGGTGAATAATACAGGCGGCCCAGTCGGAGGCCCTGTGATTGAAGCTTCTCCCGACTTATTTCTACAAACTTTTAATGAGCATGTTATTGCTGCCCAAATACTTACACAAGCACTTGTTCCGAGTATGAAAAAAGATGGGTTTGGACGCATCATCAACATTACATCCGTAGGTATGAAGCAGCCAATTGTTGGTTTGGGGGTATCGAATACCATTCGTGGGGCAATAGGTAATTGGGCTAAATCAATGGCAAATGAGCTTGGAAAATTTGGTATTACAACTAACAATGTGCTTCCGGGCTATACAACAACGGCACGCTTGCAGAAAGTAAACGAAATGCGAGCTTCAGCTACGCAAAAGAGTGTTAGTGAAGTAGAGCAAGAGCTAATTAAAGAAATTCCGATTGGAAGGTTTACAGCTCCCCAAGAAACAGCCGCAGTTATCGCCTTTTTGTGTTCTCCTGCAGCCGCATCTGTCAATGGGGTAAGTATTCCTGTAGATGGTGGCAAGACTAGTAGTTTATAAAAAATGAAGGCTCTTTCTTAAAAGAGCCTTCCGCGTTTCACCTTAAACCAAAAAATTAAGCCTGCTTCACTAATTGAATATTGAAAGCTAATTTTACTTCATCACTTACCACTACGCCACCTGCTTCTGTTACTGCACCCCAAGTAAGTCCGAAATCTTGACGGTTGATTTTTCCTGCAATTTCAAAACCAGCCTTTGTATTTCCGTAAAAATCGCCCATAATACCACCAAACTCTGCTTTCAAAGTTACAGGTTTTGTAGTTCCTTTAATTGTCAAGTCACCAGTTACATGATAAGTTTCATCATCAACTTTTTCCATTGATGTTGCTGCAAAAGTTAATTTTGGGAAGCTTGCTGCATCAAAGAAATCAGCCGATTTCAAGTGTCCATCTCTTTGTTCTTGATTAGTAGAAATGCTATCAATATCTGCCGAGAAGCTAACTTTTGCACCTGCGAAATCAGTGTCATTAGCTGTTTCAATCGAACCTTCGTAAGTTCCGAATGTACCAGTAACAGTAGAAATCATTAAGTGTTTTACTTTGAAATTAACTTCAGAGTGAGTTGGGTCAATAATCCAAGTAGCCATAGTTTTAAAATGTTTAAATTTTTAGAATATTTTTAATTATGTATTTACATTGTATGTATATACATATAATACAAAAGAGAATATGAAAAGGTTTCAAAAAATAAAAAAAAAGTGTTGTTCTTTTTGAGAACAACACTTTTTTAATGCTAAGACATTGATAGTCAATTATTTATTTTTTGGGTATTTCTTTCAAAATTCCATTACAAATTTCTTTTACAATGCTTGGGCCTTCATAGATAAAGCCAGAATAGACTTGAACGAGTGAGGCTCCTGCATTCAGTTTATCAATTGCATCTTGTGCGGAATAAATTCCTCCAACGCCAATAATAGGAAACGCTTTGTTCGATTTTTCTGATAAATACCTAATAACTTCGGTCGAACGGTCAGTGAGAGGTTTACCACTTAAACCACCCGCTCCAATTTCAGTAACAGTTTCCTTGTCAGATACCAAACCTTCTCTACTAATGGTTGTATTGGTTGCAATGACACCTGCTGTACGAGTTTCTTTTACAATTTCAATCACATCATCAAGTTGCTCGTTAGTCAAATCAGGTGCAATTTTCAGAAGGATAGGCTTAGGTTTTGATTTTCTTCCATTATCTCTTTCCAAAACCTTCAAAATATATTTCAACGGTTCTTTTTCTTGTAAATCTCTTAAACCAGGCGTGTTTGGAGAACTCACATTCACCACAAAGTAATCTACGTAAGGATAGAGGTCATTGAAAGCCTTGAGGTAATCGTATATAGCTTCATCGTTTTCAGTCACTTTGTTTTTTCCAATGTTTCCACCTACGATAACCTTTGTTTTACGTTTACGAAGATTATTTGCTGCAGCCATTGAACCCTCGTTATTAAAGCCCATGCGGTTAATCAGTGCACGGTCAGGTTTTAGTCTGAAGAGTCGAGGTTTATCATTACCTGATTGTGGTTTTGGTGTAACAGTACCGATTTCGATAAATCCAAAACCAAGATTAGATAGCTCGTCGGTCCAAATACCATTTTTATCAAAGCCCGCAGCTAAACCTACTGGATTTTTAAAGCGAAGACCAAAAACTTTTCTTTCTAAACGAGCATCTTTTTTCTCAAAAATAAGCCTCAAAATTGCTGGCATGAATGGAATAGAGCAGGCAAATTTGAGCGTATTCATTACTGTATAATGGATTTTCTCTGCGTCGTATTTAGTTAGGTACGGAAATACAAGATTTTTGTAGAAACTCATTTAGGCTTAAAATTTTAGGTTTTTACAGTAAGTGTTTAGTTTATAGCTGGATACTTATGTAATTAATTAGGTATGTGGGCTAGTTTAGCAAATGCTTTTTGAATTCAATCATATTTACAGCAGGGCAGATAAAATAGATAGGTTTACAAAAATACGATTTATCTATAAATTTTCAGTAAAAATAGACTACAACATTTTCTTAATGTAAGTTTAAATTAGAAAAATACAATTTTATTATCAATTAGTTATATATATATTTCGAGAAAGAATACATTGAAAATATGTTCATCCTCATAAAATAAGGTTTTATACGCTTATTTTATAGCTTCATCATCTTTGTTTTCATGATTTACATCAGTTTTTTCAATTTTGTATGTTTATAGTAGCTCTATAAAAAAAATTATAAAAACTTTGAACCTTTTAAAAGTTTCCTAAGTTTCTTGATTAGTACAAACATAAAGGTCAAATGAAACTTAGCCAGTTTTAAAGGTAAATAATGGAAGTAAGAGAACGTATATTGAAAGCTGCTGAAGAGCTTTTTCTAAAGTTTGGAATTCGCAGTGTAACGATGGACGAGATTGCTTCTGAACTCGGAATTTCGAAGAAGACAATCTATATGCACTTTGCCGATAAAGATAGCATTGTAGAAGAAGTGGCAGTTGTGAGAATGACTTGTGAACAAGAAATGAGCGAAGTGATTCACAAAGAATCTGAGAACCCGATTCATGAGGTTGTTCGTGAAATAGAAATGCTCAAAGCAAATATTGCCAACTTTAATCCTGTGATTATCTATGATTTAAAAAAGTATTACCCCAAAGTTTGGGCACTTTTTCAAGAGCATAAAAAAACAATCTATTTAGATATAATCAAGGAAAACTTAAAGGAGGGAATTAAACAAGGGCTTTATCGTCCAGAAGTTAATGTCGAGATTTTAGCGAGGTTACGCATGGAAGAAATTGATTTTGCCTTTGAACAAAGTGTTTTTCCAAAAGATAAATTCAATCAATACGATATTCACAAAACCTTTATCGACCATTTTCTTAGAGGAATTATTACACTTAAAGGGCTTGAAGTTTATGAAAAATACATTAGCACAACTCAATTATAAATACATAATATTTTTTAAATAATTATCAATCTCCAAAATAAGTCTTACTATTAAAAACAAATACAGAATTATGAAAATAAAACACTTAAAGAGGGCATTGAGCTTGCTTTTCTTGATTCTGGTGGTTACGAATGCTTATAGTCAGCAGTCGTTTACGCTCAAGGAAGCAGTACAATATGCTTTAAAAAACCACATCAATGTAAAAAATGCTGAGCTGGAAATTTATTCAGCCGAAAATACCATTAAGCAAGTCAAAGCGGCTGGTATGCCACAAATCAATGGACAATTTCAATATACTTCAAACGTAATTGTACCTACTCAGTTGGTTGCAGCAAAAAACTTTAATCCACAGGCTGCAGAAGGTGAAGTAGTGAAATTTAAGTTTGGTGTGCCATGGGGTGGTCAGGCTGGAATTGGACTGAATCAATTAATATTTGATGCCACGTGGTTAGTTGGTTTAAAAGCCGCACCTGTTTACAGAGAACTGGCACAACGCACGGTTGCAACTTCAAAGGTGGGCGTTGTTGAAAACGTAATGAAGGCTTATTATTCGGTTTTAGTGGCAGAAGAAAGAAGCAAGTTGTTGGGGCTTAACATCAGTCGATTAGACACGATGTTACGTGAGCTGAAAATTATGAATGAAAAAGGTTTTGTAGAAAAATTAGATGTAGACCGCTTACAGGTTCAACGTAATAATTTAGTTACTGAAACCCAAAAAGTTGAAAATTTGATTCAATTAAGTTATGCACTCTTGAAGTTTCAGATGGGAATGAAACAGCAAGAATCACTTACTTTGAAAGACAAACTTTCTGAAACAGACATCAATCAGCTTCAATTGCCAGAATATCAAGGAGTAGATTACGCTAACAGAGTTGAATATGCCACTTTAATGACTCAGAAAAAACTTACAACGCTTGATATTGAGCGTATTCAGAAAGGGGCATTACCAAAAGTATTCTTTAGCGGTTCACTTGGAGCAGGGCACAGTAACCCGCGTTTCAACCCATTTGAGCGTTGGTTTGGCTCATCGGCTCTAACACTTGGTGTACAGATTCCGATTTACGACAGTGGACTTCGTAAGCTTCAGATTCAACAACAAAACATCAACCTTACAAGAATTGACCAAAGTGCATTGTTTTTACGTGAATCATTTGAATTACAAGCAACACAAGGAATTATTAGTTTAAAAAATGGTTTAGAAACACTAAAAACTCAAAAAGCTAACCTCGATTTAGCTCAAGAAGTAGTAAGGGTTTCGAAGATTAAATATCAAGCTGGTGCTGGTACAAATATTGAAGTAGTAAATGCAGAATCTTCTTTAAAAGAAGCTCAAACAAATTACTTCGCTGCACTCTATGATTTATTAATTGCTAAAGTAGATTTAGATAAAGCAATGGGTAAACTATTGGCAGAATAAGCCCAACGCCAGCCTTCCGATATTGGGAGATTATAAGGTTAAAGAGATTAATCAATTACAATTATTCATTGAATCATTATATGAAAAATACATTATATATTCTATCAACAGTTGTTATTTTAGCCGCTTGCTCAAAAGGTGGTGGAGATAAAGTTGCAGAAAAAAGAGCAGAATTAGCTAAACTTGAAGCAGAAGAAAAGAAAATTTCTGAGAGCATCAAGCAATTAAAAAGCGAGTTGAATATACTTGCACCAGCAAAAGAAGTAGAGAAAGTAATTGCCGTAACGGTTTCGCCAATTACTACGCAAACTTTCAATCACTTTGTTGAAATTCAAGGCCGCATTGATGCTAAGAATAATATCTTTGTTTCGCCACAAATGGGTGGAGCCATTACAAACTTGTATGTAAAGGAAGGTGATTTCGTAAAACAAGGACAAGTAATTGCTACTATTGATAATTCAGTTTTGAAGCAATCTATTCAAGAAATTGATGTACAATTAGGTACAGCAAAAGTTTTCTACGAAAAACAAAAAGCTCTTTGGGATCAAAAAATCGGTACAGAAGTTCAATACATTCAGGCAAAAGCAAATGTTGATGCTCTTGAAAAACGTTTGGCTACGCTACAAACACAAACAGCCATGACAAAGGTAATCGCACCATTGAGTGGTTTTGTTGATGAAGTACGTATGAAAGCTGGCGAAATGGCCGCTCCGGGTTTAGGAATAGTTCGTATTGTTAATTCAGATAACCTAAAAGTAGTTGCACAAGTAGCAGATACCTACGCAAGTACTATCAAACAAGGCGATGTGGTAAATATCAAATTCCCAGATTTAGGAAAAGAAACTTCTGCAAGATTGACCTTTGTGAGCCAAACAGTAAATCAAGCTTCTCGTACGTTTACTGTAGAGGCAACGATTCCAAAAATTGCTCCACAATTAAAGCCAAATATGTTGGCCGTTTTGAATATCAACGACCAAGCTAAAGGAAATTCAATCATCATTAATCGTAATATTATCCAACAAACTGAATTAGGTGATATCGTGTACGTAGCGGTAACTGAAGGTGCGAAAAAAGTAGCACGCAGCCGTAAGGTTACGACGGGTCTTACTTATAATGGTGATATCGAAATAATTTCTGGTTTACAAGCTGGTGATATGCTTATTACGCAAGGTTACCAAGATTTAGTAGATGGTCAGGCGGTTAATTACTAAAAGACTCAACAAAAGCCCTCTCAAATAAAAGAGGGCCAAAAAAAATATTTAAACTTTTTCTCACAAAAAGACCTTTAACAAGTCCTCCTTTTAAATTCCTTTTCTTCAAGAATTTGGATTTAAGCGAGGCATTTGGATTATGGAAAAAGAAAATTTACAAGACCAAGATTTGCCTCACGGAAGTGGGTCAATATATAACCTCGTTCGTTGGTTAGGAAACAACCAAACGACGGTATATATCTTTACGATAATGATTTTCTTGGCAGGTTTAGGTATTTACTTCAACCTACCAAAAGAGCAGTTTCCTGATATTAAAGTGCCACAAATTTATGTGCAAACCATTTATTTTGGTACTACACCAGCTGATATCGAAAACGTAATTAATAAGCCAATTGAAAAACAGCTAAAAACAATTACGGGTGTAAAACGCATTAAATCAAATGCTTTACAAGACGTATCAGTAATTTTGATTGAATTTAATCCTGATGTAAAAGTAGAAGTCGCACTTCAACGTGTGCGTGATGCAGTTGATAAATCGAAGCGTGATTTACCACAAAAACTCGATAGTGGTCCAACGGCTCAAGATGTGAACTTTTCGGAGTTTCCGATTATGAACATCAACCTAGTTGGTAATTTTTCGCTCGAAAAACTGAAAGATTATGCTGAAGAGCTTCAAGATGAAATTGAATCATATCCAGAAATTACGAAGGTTGACATTGTCGGTACTTTAAAGCGTGAAATTCAAATTAACCTTGATTTGTACAAAATGCAATCGACTGGTTTGACTTTCTATGACGTACAAAGTGCCGTGCAGGGTGAAAATATCAATATTTCGGGTGGTGAATTGAATGTCGATAATGTTCGCCGAACCATTCGTGTGAAAGGTGAATTCAAGACAGTTGACCAGATTCAAAATATTCAAGTACGTACTTCTACAGGTGCAACTGTTCGTTTGGGCGATGTAGCTGATGTAAGAGATAGCCATGAAGAACAACAAGATTTTGCTCGTTTAGATGGTAAATCAGTTGTAACACTTAACGTTGTTAAGCGTGCAGGTGCTAACGTAATTGCGGTGTCGGAGCGTATTGAAAAGTTGTTAGAAAAGTACCGTGAAGACCGTTTCCCTCCAGGATTACAAGCAAAAATTACGGCTGATACTTCGGAGCGTGTAAAAAGCGAAATCAACGACCTAGTAAATACGGTTGTTTTGGGCTTTATTTTCGTAGTAATTGTATTGATGTTCTTTATGGGTGTTCGTGACGCCATCTTTGTTGGACTTTCAGTACCGCTCTCTGCTTTGATTGCCTTTATTCCGCTTTGGTTCTCAGGGTTTTCACTGAATACCATTGTATTGTTTGCGTTTTTGTTAGGTTTGGGTATTGTGGTTGACGATGCCATAGTGGTAATCGAAAATGCTCACCGTTTATTCAATAAATTCAAGAATCTAACAATTAAGGAAGCAGTTGCGTTAGCAGCCTCAGAAGTATTTTTGCCAGTATTATCGGGTACACTTACAACCATTGCTCCTTTCTTCCCGCTTTTGTTCTGGCCAGGTATTGTGGGTGAATTCATGAAATTTTTACCTATTACCTTGATTTATACCTTATTAGCTTCTTTGATTGTAGCTTATGTGATGAATCCAGTTTTTGCTATTTCATTCATGAAACGCCATGAAGAAGAAGACCACGCTGATACCAGTTTCCGTGCCATTCAACGTCCACTGATTATAATGGCAATTATTGCTGTTCCGGGTTATTTGATGAATGTTGGTATCGGAAATTTCATTGTGTTAATTGCTCTTCTTTATGCCTTTAATCACTTTGTATTAACACCAAAGGTTATTCTTCCATTCCAGAATGGAGCATTACCACGCTTCAAACAGGCTTATCGTAACCTCATTTCTTGGGTAATTATAGGCTACCGACCAGTATTTGCCGTATTAAGTATGTTTGGTTTATTGATTATGACATTCGTGTTATTGGGAATAGTGAAGCCAAAAGTAATCTTCTTCCCAAGCGGAGAACCAGATTATATTTATGTTTATAATGTAATGCCGGTAGGAACGGATGCTCGTGTAACTGACTCAGTGACGAAAGTAATTGAAACCAAAGTGTTTGGTGTAATCAAACGCAATAAAGCAGAGGGAGCTATTAACTCAGTGATTTCGAATGTAGGTAAAAATGCAGGTGACCCATTCAATCCAGACCGCTCTGCTACGCCTCAGAAATCGAAAGTAACCGTAGCTTTCGTGAAGAAAGAGTTACGTGGAGATATTTCTTCTGCCAAACTTTTAGAAGAAATGCGTAAGGAGATTCAAGGAATTCCGGGTAGTGAAATTTCAGTACAAAGAGAAAACAACGGCCCTCCAACGGGTAAACCAATTTCGGTAGAGATTGCTGGAGATGATTTCAATAAACTCATAAGTATTGAAAAAGAAGTACGCAAACGTATTACTGCCGCTGGTATTCAAGGTATCGAAGAATTGAAGTCAGATTTGATTACTAATAAGCCAGAAATTATTGTTGATGTAGATAAAGTTAAAGCCCAAAGAGAAGGTATCAGTACTTCGCAGATTGCCTTGGCGATTCGTACAGCCTTGTTTGGTGCAGAAATCTCGAAATTTAGAGATGATAAAGAAGAATACCCAATTCAGTTGCGTTTGAAAGCGGATGACCGTAATCAAGTTGAAAAACTTTTGAGTATGAATATCACTTACCGCGATATGAACATGGGTGGAATGTTGCGTCAGGTTCCGCTTAATTCGGTAGCAAATATTAGTTATTCGACTACATTTAGCCAGATTAATCGCAAGAATCAACAACGTATTATTACTTTAGGCTCAGAAGTATTGAATGGTTATAATGCCAACGAAATTGTGGCCGAGATTCAAAGTAAAGTAATCAACGAGATGGAAGTTCCGAGTGGATACACAGTAAAAATGGGTGGTGAGCAAGAAGAGCAGATGGAATCAATGATGTTTTTGTTAGGAGCGTTAGGAGCGGCAGTTTTATTGATTTATTTGATTCTTGCAACGCAGTTCAACTCGGTAGTAAAACCATTTATCATTTTCGTAACAATTCTATTATCATTCATTGGGGTATTCTTAGGATTCATGGCTTTTGGCATGACATTCTCCGTAATTATGTCGGGTGTAGGTATTATTGCATTGGCAGGTATTGTGGTGAAAAACGGTATTTTGCTTATTGAGTTTACCGATGAATTACGTAGTAGGGGCTACGCTTTGAAAGATGCTATCGTGGAAGCAGGAGGCGTACGCCTAACCCCAGTGTTACTTACAGCTTCTGCTGCCATTTTGGGTCTCGTTCCTTTGGCTTTAGGTATAAGTATGGATTTCGTAACGATGTTTACGCACCTTGACCCACACGTGGTAATTGGCGGAGATAGTGCTGTTTTCTGGGGAATCTTGGCTTGGACAATCATTTTTGGACTTAGTTTCTCGACAGTACTTACATTAGTGATTGTACCTTGTTTGTACTACATCAATGAGCGTGTGCGAGATAAATGGTTTCGAAAAAAACAAGTTGAGGCATAAGCTCAATTCTTAAATAAACAAAATCCTCAAGCTTTTCTTAGGTTTGGGGATTTTTTCGTTTTTTCTGAGCAGAAAATCGACTAATAAAATTTTGAGCAAAAGTGGTATAAATTTGAATAATTATTGAAAATACGTTAAAGTTTTCAAAGAACTATAAAATTTTAGCAAAAATTAATTAAAAATTAAGATATTGATTATCAGTGATTTAGATATTAGATTTGCAATTCATAATTCGTAATTCTTAAATTCATTTTGTACTTTTCTCATTTCAAACTACTTTTACGTAAAATTCAAAAAATACGAAAATAATGAGCGTTCTTGTAAATAAAAACTCTAAGGTAATCGTACAAGGTTTTACTGGCTCGGAAGGTACTTTTCATGCGAGTCAGATGATTGAATACGGCACAAATGTCGTTGGTGGTGTAACACCAGGAAAAGGTGGACAATTGCACCTTGACCGCCCTGTTTTCAATACTGTTGAGCAAGCAGTTGCTGATACAGGAGCCGATGTCTCAATTATTTTCGTGCCGCCAGCATTTGCAGCTGATGCCATCATGGAAGCAGCTGATGCAGGTATCAAAGTAATCGTTTGTATTACTGAAGGTATTCCAACAAAAGATATGGTTACTGCAAAGTCATATCTTCAAGGTAAAAACGCACGTTTGATTGGCCCTAACTGCCCAGGTGTTATTACGGCAGAAGAATGTAAAGTAGGTATCATGCCAGGCTTTATCTTCAAAAAAGGGACAATCGGTGTTGTATCAAAATCAGGTACTTTAACATACGAAGCCGTTGACCAGTTATCTAAAGTAGGTCTTGGCCAAACAACTGCTATCGGTATCGGTGGTGACCCGATTATCGGAACAACTACTAAAGAGGCGGTTGAACTTTTGATGAACGACCCAGAAACAGAGGGTATCGTAATGATTGGTGAAATTGGTGGTGGAATGGAAGCCGAAGCAGCTCGTTGGATTAAAGAAAACGGTACAAAACCAGTAGTTGGTTTTATCGCTGGTCAAACAGCTCCAAAAGGTCGTCGTATGGGTCATGCAGGAGCAATCATTGGCGGTGCTGATGATACGGCTGCTGCTAAGATGAAAATCATGGCAGAATGTGGAATCCACGTGGTAGCATCTCCAGCAGAAATCGGTGTTACGATGTTGAAAGCACTCGGAAAAGCATAAATCTGAAGGGAAATAGCAGATACTAAGAAGCCGCTAAAACAAGCTAAAATCTTTGAATTCTGATACCTACAAATAAAAACAAAAGGTCAGACTCACCAAGTCTGACCTTTTTTGTTTAATTTTGCGAAAAATTTTAAAAACAGGCCTTTGAAAAAGCTACTTTACATACTTTTGCTATTTGTTGCATCTAATACCTTTGCTACAACGGTTGGGCCTAATGACCAATACTTTTTGGTGCATGATTTTCATGATGATTGGCAAGTGTATAACGACCGCATGAAGGCATACATCCCTTATATTTCTGAGCAACACATCGGATATCCTTCACATACTGTATTTTGCGATATTCAAAATAATAGAGGCTATAATCTTTTAGTATATTCTCAAAAGGATGATAATTTCTTGTTTATCAATGGTTCGTTGCGTCAGAAAATTCCAGTTGGTAAATGGATTGTTTTGAGCGTAGATAGTCTTTATAGAGTATATGAGCAACCTACCATTTACGTAACCCTCTATGGCTCGAATAATATAGAAGATAAAAAGCTTTTATTAGGATATAAACGTTCGCTTAATCAAAAGCCTATTGTTTTAGCCGAATCGGGTATTACAGCCAAGCCTCGTACGCCAGCTCCCTACCGTAATTATATCATTCTTACATCAGTTTTTATTTTAATTGTATTTTCCTATTTATCAAATTCCTATATCAGAGCTTTTCAAAGGTATTTTAACCCCAAAGACCTTTTCAATACATTAGTTCGTGAGCAATCCTTTTTAATAAATAAACCACTTAACCGAACGAATGTATTATTTATCATACTTCTGAGTTTGATTATAGGTTTATTCTATATGCTCTTACAAAGTAAAGGGGTACAGGTATTTGGTGCGAGAGCTATTTTGCAAGAAGGTGATACCCTCGGAATTTTACTTTCAAATTATTTACGTATTTGCTTGATTGTATTTGTAGGTTTAGTTGTTAAATACTTTTTCATTGGCTTAATCGGGCAACTTTTTAATCTTGAAAAAGTTGTTGATTTGCATTATTTCAAGATTATCCAAGCATCAAGTTTATTCTATTCATCGTTGGTTATAGTTCTATTAGTGCTCTTTATGAACTATCTCCCACACAATTTCGACTGGCAAGTATATCTTTTCCCACCAGTAGTAGCATTTTATGTAATCAGATTTTTTATTCTATATTTTACCATAATTCGTAGTATTCCTATACAAAGTCTATATTTAATTTCTTACCTTTGTATCGTAGAAATATTGCCCGTTATTCTTGGCATTAGGTTTGCCACGTGATGCTCTCTTTTTTGAAGCATCATTAAAGATAAAAACCAAATAAAATTTTGTACTTGAAAACCCGCAATTTGGATGAGTGCAGTAACAGAGAAAATAGCTCAAGACCGTCTCCGTAAAGTGGAGAGTATATTGGTTACCCAACCGAGACCAACAGATGACAAGTCTCCGTATTTTGAGTTAGCCAAAAAGTTTAATTTAAAAGTGGATTTTCGCTCTTTCATAGAAATAAGAGGCCTAGACCACCGTGATTTTCGTCGACAAAAGATTGATATTTTAGCACACACTGCTGTAATTTTTACTAGTAGAAATGCTGTCGATAATTTCTTCCGTATTGCCAAAGAATTGCGTATCGAGATACCAATTGATATGAAGTATTTTTGTATTTCTGAACAAACGGCCAATTATCTACAAAAATACATTGTTATTAGAAAACGTAAAATATTTGTAGGTCAGAAAACAGCCGCTGATTTAGAGGCTCTAATTTTGAAGCATAAAAGCGAAAAGTTTTTATTCCCTTGCTCAAATATTCGTAGCAATGATATCCCAAATTTGATGAATCGTAATGATTTGCACTTAACTGAAGCAGTTATGTACGAAACAGTGCCTTCAGATTTATCAGATTTAACAGAGGTATTCTACGATATCATTTGTTTCTATAGCCCTTCGGGAATTACATCGTTGAATCATAACTTCCCAGACTGGAAGCAAAACAATACGCGTTTAGCAGCTTTTGGTCCAACAACAGCCAAGGCTATTCGTGAAGCTGGTTTTATTCTTGATATTGAAGCTCCATTGCCAAATGCTCCTTCAATGACAGGAGCTCTAGAACTTTACATAAAAAAAGCAAACAACATTTAATAAAAATAAGTTAATAGGCTAAACCACAAGTTTAGCCTATTTTTTTTCGTTATGGTATTATGAATTCAAATTATTAATTAAATTGCCAATAGAATAGAAAACATCAGTCAATCCTAAAGGCTTTACCGAATAAACTACTTCGTAGTTCGTCTATTGATTATTGTTTTCTGTAAACGACTATTTAGCCCATATATGAGAAAAATTTATTATATTATTTTGTTAGTAGTGTCGTTTGGAGCCAATGCTCAACAAGACGCTCAGTTTACGCATTATATATATAATCAGTTGTTTTTAAATCCTGCAACTGCTGGCTCTGAAAATGTTACTCGTTTTCAGGCAATTTATCGTACTCAGTATTTGGGTTATCAAAGTACCTTCGATGATGGTGGAGCCCCTGTCTCTCAAGTAATATCGGCAAATGTACCTTTAAAGATGATTAAAAGTGGGGTAGGACTTACTTTTGTTAATGACAAAATTGGAGCAAGTACCCAACGTGATTTTAAGCTATCTTATGCCTATCAAATGCCAATCGGGGGAAGCCAGCTAGGTATTGGTGTAAGTGGTGGTTTCTTTAATAGAGGAATTGATTATAGCCGTTTGCGTGCTCGCGATGAAGGTGACCCACTTTTAGCCACTGGTAGAGTAAGCCAATCAGCAGTTGATTTAGGAGCGGGTCTTTATCTAAACAATCCATCTTACACACTCGGGCTTTCAATGAATCATATCAACGAACCTAAGTTTGGATTGGGCACTGCTGCCAATAATACTTTGAAACGTAGTGCGTATCTAACAGGAAGTGTATTAATAGGAGTATCTTATACAGTTGATGTAAGCCCAATGTTTATCATTAAGTCTGATTTGAATAGCTTTTCGGCAGAGGCGGGTGCAATTGCTACATATGATGGCCGTTATTGGTTAGGAGCGAGTTATCGAACTGGCGATGCTGGGTCGGCATTGATAGGGGCAAATCTCATGGATGGGAGTTTACGAGTAGGTTATGCTATTGATGTAATTGTTGGTGGAAAAAATGCTAAGAGTGCTACCTCTCATGAGTTACTTTTAAGCTATTCTTTAGCTGCATTAAGGGCAGGTAAGAAATCAATTGTTCGTACGCCTAGATATCGCTATTAATGGTATTAGTTTAGAATACTTTGTGTAAAGTTGTTTTACTATGATTTACACTCATAAAGAGTAAAATTGCTATCAGCTTTATTCATTATTAATAGCATAAAAGTTTCAAGCACTTTTGTAAAAGTAAAGGAAATACCTAAGAATAGGTATTGAGAAAATTTTAAATATCTTTTTTGGCTTAATAATTGCTTAATGAGTTGATAGTTGTCGGAAAAACTTATTTTTTTTCATAACTTTGTAGGCTAATGCAATATTGATTTGAATAGTCACGTTTCTATATTGTCGAAATTATCAGTACCAAAAAATAGATAAATAACTTGTTTTCAGCTATGAACAAGAAAATGTTAAAGACCTTTTTGAAAAGTCTATTAGTGATTGCTCCAATCATTATTATGCAAGGATGTGGTTCGTCAGGAAAAAAGCCAAGTCTCTCAAGTCTCTTCGGTAAAAATGCTAAAAATGGCAAAACTGGGGGAAAAGATAATGGAATGGATGGTATCCGTGATGGAGAAATTATGGCAACTTCTCGTAAAGGCTATAAACAAACAGCTCCCAATGGAATGGTTTTGATTCCTTCGGGTTCATTAATGATGGGGCAAGCTGATGAAGATGTGATGTCATCAAGAATTTCAATGAATAAACGTGTTACGATTGTTCCATTTTACATGGATGATACTGAAATCACCAATCATGAATACCGTCAATTCGTTAATTCAATGATGACTGACTCAGTTTCAGTTTTAGGCGAAGAGTTTATCATGTCAACACTTTATCCTGATACTGCGGTGTGGAGTAAAGATTTTACTTATCATAATGGCGACCAAATGACAGAGTATTACTACTCATCACCGGCATTTGATACTTATCCAGTTGTAGGGGTTAGTTGGGATGCAGCAGTTTACTTCTGTAAGTGGCGTACAAAGCTCCTTAATGATAATCGTGCACAGAAAAACCTATTCAAATCTCCTAGATTTAGATTGCCTTCAGAAGCAGAGTGGGAGTGGGCGGCACGAGGTGGAAAAGAAGGTGCAAAGTATCCTTGGGGTAATCCTTACGTTGCCAATGGAAAAGGATGTTTCCTAGCAAACTTTAAACCATATAGAGGTAATTACCGAGCAGATGGGTATCCATATACAGCTCCCTCAAATGCTTTCAATCCTAATGACTATGGTCTATTTAACATGGCAGGAAACGTAGCAGAATGGTGTCAGGATGCTTATGCGGAGTCATATATGCCTGTAACTTGGGATTTAAACCCAGTTTATAATGACGAGAATGAACCTCGAAAAATTATCAAAGGTGGTTCTTGGAAAGACGTAGCTTATTTCCTTGAGACTGGTACTCGAACTTATGAATTTCGAAATGAACGCCGCTCTTATATAGGTTTTCGTTGTGTAATGGACCGTCTGGGCAGTGTTCCAGGCAGAGAATAATAATAAAGAGAATTGCGAAGGGACAACTTGAGGTATTCGTTCTAATAAAGAATACATCACTTGTACCTTCGCATTTCTTTGTTAATTGAAATAATATTCAAACGTAAAAATAAATTCCCCTTTAAATTAAAGCTTAATTCTTAACTTTTTAAACACATGGCAGCAAATAACAACGGTACAAGTTTATTTTGGGACAAAGTTATTCCGTTTTTTTATGGAGCAGGAGCATCAGTAGTAATCTTAGGTGCATTAGGTAAAATTATGCACTATGACTGGGCCAATTTTATGCTTCCAATTGGTTTGGGTACTGAGGCCGCTATCTTCTTAATTTATGCATTCCAGTCGTTTTTACGCCCAAGTACAGAATATCAGTGGGAAAAAGTTTATCCAGAATTAGCTGAAGATTTTCAAGGCGAACTTCCAAAAAGAAGTGCAGCATCATCACAAGGAGCGGGTTTAACTGCAAAAATGGATGATATGTTGGCAAATGCCAAAATTACTCCTGATGTTTTTGATGGTTTGAAAACTGGTATTCAAAGCTTAACAAGCCAAGTTGCTAAGATGTCAGACCTAACTGATGCTACAGTTGCTACAAGCGATTATGCTAAAAATATCAAGACTGCTTCAGGTCAAGTAACAGCTATGAATGCAGCTTATGGAACAGCAGTTACAGCAATGAATAGCATGGCAGATGCAACCAAAGATGCTCAAGAGTATCGCTCACAATTTAGTAAAATCACTCAAAATATGGGTGCTTTGAATGCAGTTTATGAACTGGAATTACAAGATACTAATAAGCACTTGAAAGCAATGAATGCTTTCTACGGAAACCTTTCTACGGCTATGCAAGATATGTCTGAAGCATCGAAAGAGGCTCAACAGTTCAAAAATGAAATGGCTAAATTGACTAATAACCTTACTTCATTAAACAACGTTTACGGAAGTATGTTGTCGGCCATGAAAGGTAATTAATTAAGTTATGAATTATGAATTATGAGTTATTTTTTCAAGATACCCATTTTCAGAATTCTACATTTTTAATTTTTCATTCTCAATAAAAAAATATTTACTAACCGTATAATATATCGAATATATGGCAGGTGGAAAGGAATCACCACGTCAGAAGATGATCAACATGATGTATCTCGTTCTGACGGCAATGTTGGCACTACAAGTAAGTAATGCTCTCTTGCAAAAATTCCAACTATTAAATAATAGTTTGGAGAGAGCAAACAACGCAGCTAATACCAACAACGAAAAATCAGTAAAAGCAATTGAAAAAGAAATCAGAGAGAAGCCTGGCGGTGTTCAGTACGCCGATGTATTGCAAAAAGCCTTAGAAGTAAGAAAAATTACTTCTGAAATGGATAACTATATTAGTGGTTTGAAACAAGAAATCATTAATGCCGGTGGTGGTCTTGATGCCGAAACTGGTGGTGTAAAGAACCCATCAGAAGAAGAAAAAGTGGCTATCTTAATGGTAGGTGATGCTAAAAATGGTAAAGGCTATGAGTTGAAAAAGAAATTGAATGATTTCGCCGTTACTTTACAAAAATATGCTGCTCCAAACACTAAATTCCCAGAAATAGCTGTTGATGCCTCGCTTGACCCAGCTTTAGCAAAAACCGATGCAATTACTAAAAGTAAAGATTTTGCTGAGTTATACTTTGCTCAAACACCCGTACCAGCCGCTTTGGCAACATTAAGCCAAAAACAATCTGAAGTAAGACGTTTAGAAGGCGATGTTTTAGACTATTTAGCAAGCCAAGTAGGTATCAAAGAAATCAAATTTGATGAGATTTTTGCCGTTGTTATTCCAGATTCTCGTTCGGTAGTTGCTGGTCAGAAATATAAAGCTGAAGTAGCTATTGGAGCATATTCTAAATCAATTACCCCAAGAATCAGCATCAATGGTTCGGCTGTGCCAGTGAAAGATGGCAAAGGTCTTTATGAAATTACTGCCTCAGGTGGTGAATTTGATAAGAATGGTCAATTGAAACGCTCTTATAAGGCAACTGTTTCTTATCCAGCTCCAGATGGTTCAATGAAATCAGTAGAAAAAGAAGAAACTTATACTGTTTTGAAGCCTTCGGTTCAAATCGAAACGGCTACAATGCCAGCTTTATACTTTAAATGTGCCAACCGTTTGGCTACTTATTCTCCGGGCTTAGGTGCTCTTTACAGTCCTACATTTAGTGGTAGTGGTGCAGAGTTTATTCCTGGTGGAAACGGAAAAATTACTATTGTTCCAAATTCAGCTAAAGTAACAATGGACGTAGTAAACAATGGAATTACTTTACAAACTTTCCCTTTCCCTGTTCGTCGTGTTCCTAAACCTACCATAAAAGTACGTGGAATTGATGAAAGAAAAGGTGCTTCTGCATCAGGTTTAAGAACATTAACTATTGATGCCATCGCAGATGAGTCGTTTAAAGCAACCAACCCAGAAGATGCACAATTTAGAGTTGCTGAGTTTGAAGTTAACTTAGCTCGTGGTCCAAGAAGGGTAGGAAATAGCACATATAGTGGAACTGCAAATATTTCTAACCTTGCACAACAAGCACAAGCTGGCGACCGTTATGTAATTGTAGTTAAGCGTGTAGAACGTAAGAATTTCAAAGGTGAAATTGAGTCAGTTGATGTGGGTGAAGTTATCTTCAACATCCCACTGAATTAAAAATAAAACATTGTCAGAATTATGAAGAAATTACAAGGCATGGCTTTTGGTCTCTCATTGATTATCAGCCAGTTTGCAGTAGCTCAAGAAAAGTCAAATAATTATTTGAATCCGCTATCTCTACGCCCTATACATGAAGAAAATGTCATGTTTAAGACAACTCTATGGCGTAGAATTGACCTAAAAGAAAAGCAAAATCAACCACTTTTTTCGAAAGGTAGTGAAATTACAAGACATTTGATTGATGCAGTAAAGGCTGGTTTAATTGAAGCCTATGATAATGATTCATTAACAACAAGACTGACGTTAGAGCAATTCAATGAGCGTTTATTGATAAAAGCAGAAGGTGGTGGTCTATCAGAAGAAGAAAAAGCTGCTGGGTTCTCATCAGGCGGTGATGATGGTTGGGGAGGAGATAGCGGTGGTGCTGCTAAACCTTCCACTGCTGGGGCTGCACCTGCTGCCGCAGATCCTGGTGCTGGTGTAGAAATTTTTGCAAATCAATTATCTATCTTAGAATTAAAAGAAGATTGGATTTTTGATAAGCAACGTTCTCGTCAGTATTTCGATATTCAAACATTGAAATTAATCATTCCAGCTGACCAAACAACCTTAGGTTTTGACCGTCCTGTTTGTGTGTTTAAGTATAAAGAACTTGAGCGTTATTTCCGTAGTAATCCAAAGTGTATTTGGTATAATGCTACTAATGGAGCTGCACACAAAAATTTAGCTGATGCTTTTGAATTGCGTTTATTTCACGGTAAAATTGTTAAAAAAGCAAATGCATTGGATAATTTCTTAGACGATATTTATAAATCTCCACGTGAAGGTATGCTGAAATCAGAACAATTAGAGTACGAATTGATGGAATTCGAGCATAATTTGTGGGAATATTAATAAAGAGATAATAGCAAACGAAGCCCCTGATTTTCAGGGGCTTCGTTTTTATGCACGAATCAGAATCATAATAAAAAAGGGAAGCTAATGGGCCTCCCTTTTCCGTTCTTAATTTATGATTAGAATCTAATTTTGCTTGGTAAATACTTAGCAACTAAGTCTTCGTAGTATGGGCGAAGAGCTTCAGCATCTGGTGGAACTGGTACTTTTGAGTACAGGTCGTAAGGATTAAATTTCTCTACCCATTGGAACATCTTTTGGTCATGTGCTGATAAAAGGTGGTCGTATGCTCCTTCACGGTGTTGAGCGTAGAAAGAATGATAACGAATTGGATAAAGAGCTTCTTCTGGTAAGTAATTCTTCATGATTTGGTATAAATACTCATCATGCCCCCAAGACATCTTTACGTTGTCAAGACCGCAATTTGGTGTGTATATACCATATTTCGTATTAAAACGTTCATCTTTAGAGTCTGGATTTGCATCAAAGAACTCAGGGTAAACGATTTTATCTGAATGTTTACATCCTACTGGGAAAGTATCGCCCACAACAGCCCATTGTGGCTCGCCGAATAAGCAAAGTACTTTACCTAAATCATGTAAAAAGCCCATTAATACAAACCAATCTGGGTGGCCATCAGCTCTGATTGCTTCAGAAGTTTGTAGTAAGTGCTGAAATTGGTCGAGACTTGTATCTGGGTCAGAATCATCAACTAAAGTATTCAAGAAATCAACTGCTTCCCAAATTGACATTTCTCTTTTATCAAACTTTAAAAATTCCTTTTCTTTCTCAACTACAAAATCGTAGGTTTGATAAGTATGGTTTAAGCGATAAAACTCTCTAACAGTATTTACACGCTCAGAATCAACGTAATTACGATATTCTTCTTTTGTTTTCTTTGTTTCTGCATTTTTAGGCTCAGGGTATCTTACGAGTAAGTCGTCCTCCCACTCCTCGATACTTGCCAAAGGTGAAATTTCTTTTTCTGTAAAGTTCATTTTCTGATATGATTTTGAATTATCGAATGCACTAAGAGTTGAAATTGTTTGTAAGTAGGCAACTGTACTTATACTATCAAACAATTCTCATGCAATAAAGTAATAAAATTTATAACTTTTTAAATAAAATTTACGCAAACGTTTGAAATCGTTTCTATAAAAAAGTAGAGACGCTACACAAAAGCGTCTCTACTGAATATCAATGAGATACAAGGTTTAGTATCCTTGATTTTGTTTCAAATAACCCGGTAAGTTAGAAGCCCCATCAATGGCTGTTTGCGGAATCGGGAAGATACGTTTGAGTTTATCTGCATTGGTTTTTTCTGTCCAAGTTCCCTCGTATTTACCAAAGCGAATCATATCCGTACGGCGAAGCATTTCCCAGTAAAATTCAAAACCACGCTCTTTAAATAAAATATCTAAAGACATTGAAGTGAGTGCAGGGGCTGGCTTTGTACGTGCTGCTCTAACAATATTTACATCGGCAAGGGCACTTGCGGCGTCGTTGCTTTTACGAAGTTTTGCTTCTGCACGCATCATGTAAATATCAGCTAAACGGACGATTACGATATCAGCATCTCCGAAATTACGCCCACTTACTGATTTTCTACTAAATTCATATTTCAAAACACGGTATCCTGAGCTGTAATCACTTCCAGCAGTTGAATAATCAACTTTTTCGGTAAAGTTTACAGGTGTGGTAGGGCGGTTACGAGTATCGTTGAAAAGTTTACCAACTTTAAATTTACCATCTGGACATTTTAAAAACACCCCATTTTTTCTAATTAAACCATATTGTTGGCCTCTTAAAATACCACGATTCATGTTGAAATTTACATCAGTTACGCACGAATCTGCTGGATTTGAATACATAGAAATATTCTGACGGTAGAAGCGAGGGTCAACTTCAGAAGGGTCTTTTGGTGAGTATTGATCTACCCAAGTACGATAGAAATCTGGTGTAATTGCTGGACCATCAGTTCCGTTGGCATTTGGATACGCAGGTAATGGGAATTGGTCTCCCGAAAGAGAGAAATAGGCCATACGGTTATGACCGTTCAATTCGGCTCTTTGGTCAACTGCAAAAATTAATTCGGGGTTTGTATGATTATCTGAATTGAAGATTGAGAAATAATCAGCAGCTAATTTATATTGGCCAGAGTTGATGATTTTATCACAATACTCAATTACTTTATCCATCTCATCAGCTTTAAAATTGGCTGTTCCGTAAACATTACGATAAACCGCTGCGTTTAGGTAAAGTCTAGCCAATAAGCCCCAAACTGCACCTTTGGAAAGGCGTCCCGGACCTACGTTTGCGTCTAAGTCTGGTTCTACTGCCAAAAACTCATTTTTGACGTATTGGAAGGCCTCTTCTCCACGTAAGATTTTAGAGGTTTCACCAATATCTTCTTTCACAAATACTAATCCGAATAAATCGAGTGTAAGCATCGAATAATACGCACGCATTCCACGAGCTTCGGCTAAATAAACTTTAGCATTGGCATCTTTCAAAGTAGGCAATGTATTGATTGCTGTAATAGCACGTGACATACCTTGTAGAATGAAATTCCAAGTATTACGCAAATTTGGGTCTGTACTTTGGTAAGTATGTTGGTGCATAGCAATGTAAATACCATTATCACCCCAGTCTGTACCACCACGATAAGGTAAAATGGCTTCATCAGTTGAGATTTCTTGGATAGCAAAATAGTTGGTATGCAAGAAAATATCTGGAAGACGTGCATAAACTGGAGCAATGATACCATCGGCTGCTTGCTTATCGGTAAGTTTAGCTGCAGAAAGGGTTTCATCTAAAACCTCTTCTTTGAGGTCGGTGCAGCCTTCTAGAACAGCAAAGCTACACAGGGCTAATAAAGCATATATTTTCTTTCTCATTGGAGTATTTTTAGGCTATTAGCTGTTAATGTTTGGCTTTTAGTTTTTGTTAAAACTCATTTTGTTTTAAACTAAAAGCTAATAACTAAATGCTAAGAGCAATTTTTTAGAATGAAACATTTAGACCAAAAATGATTGATTTTGCTTTCGGATAGCTCAAATAATCTATACCATAAGAAGAAATACCGTTGATTGTACGGTCTGTATTTACTTCTGGGTCATAGCCATTGTATTTGGTTATCACAAAAAGATTTTGTCCTGTAACTGAAAGGCGTAATGTAGGTATATACTTGTCAATTCCTAAAGCTTTTGTATTAAAGCTATATCCTAAAGCCAAGTTATTAAGGCGTAAGAATGCACCATCTTTCAAGAAACGTGTTGATACAGGAGCGGCATTATTAGTCGATTCGTTAGTGTATTGAACAGCTTCTGGCGTAGTATTGATACCTTTCGACAAACGAAGTTTATAGAAATTGGCATTGGCTGTGTTATCATAGATTTTATTACCACGAACACCGTTGAAGTTTACAACTAAATCGAAACCTTTGTAGCCAATATTTCCAAAGAAGTTGTATTGCATAGTTGGTAAAGCACTTCCTGCAGCAATACGGTCTTTGTCAGTTACGAGGCCATCGCCATCAACATCACGGTAGGTACTTAAACCTTTATCATCAAATCCTGTGAAATCTTTTAAGAAGAATGTACCAATTGGTTCGCCATTGATATAACCATTGATTGTAGCTGATGTAAGACCAGAACCAGAAGCACTTCCAGATGGAATAACTGAGTATGGAGAATTGGTTACTTTATTTCTGATGAAAGTAGTATTTCCACCGATTCCGTAGCTGATTCCGCTCGCAGTTTTCTGACGATAAGCTAATTCGATTTCTAAACCTTTGTTGGTAATATTCATGTCCTTCACATTCGTCCAGAAAGTACCAGCTGGTTGAACTGGGTCAGAAGGAATTACTTCTAGAAGGATATCGCTTGAAACTTTATTGAAATAGTCAACAGCACCCGTTAAAGCACCATTTAAGAAACCAAAATCGAGACCAACGTTAGTCTGTGTAGAAACTTCCCACTGAATATTCGGATTAGCCAAACGGCTATAAGTTGTTCCTGCTGGATAAACAGCTGTGTTATCGAGTGGGTAGCTTGTAGAAGCTGAAACTGTAGAAGTAAACAAGGCCTGAGTGATTTTCGATGGAATCTCTTGATTACCTGTTTGTCCCCAGCCTAAACGAAGTTTCAAATTACTAACTGGTAAGCCTTTCATGAAAGCTTCTTCTGAAATTCTCCAACCTGCGGCAAAAGATGGGAAGACACCATATTTATTATTATTACCAAATTTCGATGAACCATCAGCACGAACAGTAGCTGTAAGCAAATACTTGTCTTTATAACTATAGTTTAATCTTGAGAAAAACGACTGTAATTCGTTTTTAAGGGCATAGCCTGAAGGTTTGTTATTTGCTAGCGTAAGCTCTTGTCCTAACCCTGGGTTATAGATAGGGTCAATATCTGAAATTGGGAATTTATTGATACTTGATGAACGACCTTGCAAGAAAATTCTTTGGTAAGAATGACCCGCCAATGCCGAGAAAGAATGATTATTGAATTGTTTTGAATATGTAAGATAATTTTCGATGAGACTATTGTTATTGGTTATATAGATTGTCTCTAAACGACCATCTTGAAGCGGAACCGCGTTTGGCATTGATACTAAATCACGTACAGAATTTGAATTGTCGATACCGTAATTTAGGCGATAAGTTAAGTCTTTAGTGATTTTGAGCGATGGCGAGATATTACCAATCAAACGATTTGTTTTTGTGAGGTCTTTTTCCAGTTTCAAACTTACAAGTGGGTTTACTAAGTTTGGATAAACCGCAGGGTTACCGTTGGCATCGAGTGCTGGGTAAGTTGGATTTACCGAAATAGCATTTCCAATCATACTACCGATTGGAGGACGCATGTTTTTAGTAAACGTGGCATTAAGGTTTACGTCAACACTTAGGCGGTCTTCCCAGAATTTTTGATTTACATTGATACGACCAGTGTAGCGGTCTAAATCGTTGTTTTTCAAGATACCTTCTTGCTTTTGAGCTCCAAATGAGGCATAATAAGTAAGTTTATTCGAACCACCAGCCAAAGTAAGGTTATGGTTTTGTGTGTAGGCGGTGCGAGTGATTTCTTTTTGCCAATCGGTATTACCTTTCAAGTCTTCCAAAACTCCACCCACGCTTGGTACAGCATTACGGTATTCGTCTGCTGTATAAACAGGTAAAGCACGAGCAATTTCTGAAATACCTAAAGTAGCTGAATAGTTCATTGATGAAGTACCTGCTTTACCTTTTTTAGTGGTAATCAAAACAACGCCGTTAGCTCCACGAGCACCGTAGATGGCAGTAGCTGAGGCATCTTTCAATACATCAATTGTTTCAATATCTTGTGGGTTCAAAAATGTAAGTGGGTTCATCGCTCCACCCGTACCTGAATTATCTAATGCTAATCCATCAACTACAAATAGAGGTGTACTACCTGTACGTACGCCACCAGGACCTCTGATTGAAATATTTTGAGCAGAACCTGGTTCACCACTGGCTGAAGTTACGTTTACACCTGCTACTTTACCTTGTAGGAGCTGCTCAGGTGAGTTGATGATACCTTTATTAAAATCCTCGCTTCTTACTGATTTTACGGCACCGGTTACATCAGTTTTCTTAACTGTACCATAACCTACTACTACAACTTCGCTAAGAGTCTTGGTATCAGCTTGTAAACTTACATTGATTTGCGTTTGGCCTCCAACAGTAATTTCTTGAGGAGTGTAACCTACGTAGCTAAACACAAGCACAGTTTTGCTGTCGGTTACAGCTATCGAATAATCGCCATTCACATCTGTAATAGCACCCTTGGTGCTACCTTTAGCAGAGATACTTACGCCCGGAAGACCACTTCCTGTTTCGGCATCAGTTACTTTGCCTTTTACGGTAATGTCAAGGGTTTTGGGAATGCCATTGGCAAAACCTACATTGACCCCTAAAAAAGTAAGCAATAGTAAAAAAACAGACAGCTTTGTGCGTAAACAAAACAACCTGTATAAAGGTAGTTTTTGATTCATGTTGTAGATAAATTTGCTTTAATTGAGTGTAAATTGAAGGTTGGTTTTAAAAACAAATACAAAAATTGTATTTGAAAGACAGAACATCACATGCTTATTTGTCAGGTAATCATACAATTTGGTTAGAGAGGTTTTCAGATAAAAAGTTATTTTAGAGGTTAATATTTCCTTGTAAATTTGCTTAACGCCTGCAAAACTACGCTATCTTGATTAGGAGAACGTTATCGTAATGTTACGAAAATATTGTCTGAGTCGATAGTTTAGAGATGAGAGTTAAGGAAACTTATTACTGCATTTTAGCAATAAAAAATAAGATATTTCTCATGTATTTTACGCAAACGTTTGAAATTGTTATGCAAACGTTTGAAATCGAAGGAGGAAAGAAGGAGATTTTCATAGTGATGAACGCATCACTATGAAAAATGTAGGTGCTTCTAAGAATCTATGGTTTCTAGTAATTCTGGATTATTAACAAACCTTTTTAACTGTTTAAACAAACGTCCACCGTGTGAAGCATCAATTACTCGGTGGTCGAGGGCTGCCCCAAGCATCAGAATATTACGAGGGACGATTTCGTCATTAACAACCCAAGGTTTTTTACTCACACCTCCTAAAATCAAAACAAAAGCAATATTGGCCGAAGGCATCAAGGCTGGATAACCAATATCTAAACCAATACTACCGATATTTGATAAAATAAACGAACCAAAATTATTGGCCGAAAGACCAAGAGGTGGAATAGATATGCCCAGTGTGGTAGTGATATATCTGATTGTCTGATAAACCCAACCACGCAAAGGCCATGGAATAGCCGCCAGTTTTTCTTTCATTTGCATGGTGGCATTTTCATCTCCTTTATAGGTTTTATTGAGCTCGTTACGTAGTTTTTCAACCGAATTTGATAGTGTAATTTTATCGGCATCGTGTATTTTTACCGAACCCATTTCGCCGCTTTGTAGAAGTACACTTACTGTGGCATTGATTGCTTCGTGTGAGTAAATATTCCCTCTTTTTACATAAGTGTTTAGTTCAGGAATTTCTTTAATGGCCCGAGCAGTAGCCACCATAAAGAAATGTGTGAGCGTAATCTTCACACCAGATTTACGCTTCTCAGCTATGTATTTTTCTAAATCTGTAATATCAATTTCAACCGAACCAAATATTTTTGAATCAACTGGTTTTTTATATATCGTCGAGGCAGTTTTTCGCCAAGAAGTATTCAAAGGGTTATTTTCTTTCATCTAATAGGTTTTGAGTATGCTATGGCAAAGATAGAGCATATCTTCTTATAATGCTATCGAAACAAATGAGGCACGTCAATTTGAAGCGTGCCTCATTTTCTGTAACTTTTATTTCCTTTCTAAAAGTGCCATTACTTCGGCATCACCCATTACGGCATTTGTTGGAAGCGGGTGTTGTGCATCAAAAACTTGTAATTCGGTATGGGTCAAAACCTTATTGACACTTTCATCAACTATACCATTCAACATTACTTTCTGAATATCGAGTTTTAAATATTTAGCTAAAAATGGATAAACTGCTTGGCGTTTTGATGGGCCATAATCGTGTTTTTCGTTGGCGAGATGCACATTCTCTACCTTATCCGCTGCACTAAAATATGAATAAACATTTTTGATGAATGGATACTCCATGTCAGGGGTATTAACTGTCCAATCGCCACCATCCGACACTAAAAGCATAGGTTTTGGAGCAAAAGTAGCAGCAATTTCCACATTAGTTGTTTGAAAATTAGGGCGTTTATGAATAGGCATACCACTTTCGCATACACAACCCCCAAAGAAATAACCAGAAACCATGACCACAGGTACAGAAACCTTTATTCGGTCGTCAAGGGCAGAAAGAATAAAAGTTTGGGTTCCTCCGCCCGATTCGCCCGTCATACCAATACGTTTTTTATCTACATCGGGTAAGCCTAACAAAAATTCAAGAGCGGCTTTGCCGTTAATTATTTGCAGTTTGAGTGCTTTTTCTATCTTGTGCATAGATTGTTTTGAATCGCCCATGCCAATCATATCATACGCAAAAACGGTTGCTCCCATGCGAGCAAGCGTAGCACAACGTTGCTGAGTGTAGGCGGCAAAACGTGGGTCAGTGCCGTGGCCATGCGGACATAAAATTCCTGCATTTTTTCCTTTGGTTGTTTGGGCAGGACGATACAAATTGCCCGTGACATAAATGCCTTCAATGCTTTGAAAAGATACATTTTCTACCGAATATCCATTCAAATCCTTTTTGCTATGAATAACAATATTTGTAGGTTTTGGAAATACGTAATTGCTTAATTCAGCACCATCTAAAATTCCTTGTTTGATTTCTTGGGCGTGCTTTTGCCAAGAAACTTTATCAGAATATCGTTTCGTAAAATCATCGTGGAGGTTTTTGGCATCTTCTGGCGTTAGAAATGCACCTTGGCAAAGGTCAGGTTTTTCGGGATTGTATTGGGCGAAAGCCAACTGTCCCGCAAACAGAAGCGTAAGAGTTAAAAAGGAGGTTTTCATAGATGTTTATAAGGTTAAATAAATTTTAAAGCCAAAGTAATGGGTTTCGGATAGGTAAATTTCTGACTACTTCATCGTTTTTGGGAAAATGCTCCAGTTCTTTCCAACTTTCAAACCAATTTTTATTGCCAAAGTGTTGATAGCCAAATAATAAAAAAGGTTGGGCTACTGGCCATTCTTCCCAGTACATCACATCTTTTGGGTAAGTCCAAAGGCTTTTATTTTCGATGTAAGGATACAGAAACGCAATGGCTTTTTTCATTGAACGGCCATCATCCAACTTAAAATCCCATAAATCATCTTTCGAATCGGTCAAAATTTGGCAAAGAGTGGTCATGGCATCCAAATTAAAAATCGAATATCCATAAGGCTTGGTGCGTTTGAGTTCGAGTGGAAAACTACCATCTTTTTCGAGTTGATTGGGTAGTAAAACTGTTTTAAATCGGGTTTTACAATAATCAATTAAAGCTTGATTTTCGGTCAATTTAGCAAATGATGCTACTTGCATTACCCAACAAGTGCCATGATTGTTTTTGGCTTCTCGTTCATCAATACCATACTGATGAGTGGTAAGCCATGCAAGATATTGAGCAAACCAGTTTTTGATAATTTGCAGATTATTTTTATCTACACTCGCTGCCTTTTGCATGACAATAATTCCTTGTGCAACCTCCATCAGATGAATCGTATCAATAATTCCAATGCCTCTGCCCGTAGCTTTTCCTTTGATGGCTTGGGCATAGAGTAATGAAGGGTTCATAAGCGTATTTTTATCAATAAACCAAGCATTGATGTGTAAAAAAGCGTGTTTTACATACTTTTCATCTTTCGTAATAAGGTATGCAGAGGCTAATGAACCAACAATTTGACTAAAGCGAATCATAGCTTTTCGGTGAGCCACAAAATTATCAGGATTTGTTTGTCCATCACGCTGAATGTATGGCCCATTTGGGTCATCAGGATTTTTCCACCAATAATCACCTTCGGAATAAAAATCATGCAAACCACCTGCCGAACGCTCGCATTGTTCGGCTGTAATGGTGATGGGTTTTTGAGTCATTGCCCAATTGGCTTGAGCAATTATATCTTTCTGCAAAACTCCAATTACTTGATTGGAAAGTTGTTTTTGCCCAAATAAAGTAATGGAGAAAAGATGTAGAAAGATAAAAATATGAACAATTTTCATTTTTAACTATCCTTCAGGGAGTGGGGGTTATGGTTTTACAAAATCTTCACGCATAGGATTAAAGACATCAATCAAAATGCCATCTTCCAAACAAACCGCACCATGAAGTACATCTGAAGGAATAAAATAGACATCGCCTTCTTTCAGAATTTTACTTTCACCAGCAACCGTAATTTCAAAAGCACCGCTTGCCACATAGCTGATTTGTAAATGAGGATGTTTGTGCGTGGTGCCAACTCCTCCTTTTTCGAAAGCAACTTTCACGAGCATAATGTCTTCGTTATACGACATTATTTTTCGTTTGATTTTTGGGTCAACCACTTCCCAAGGAAGTTCGTCATCGGTAACTAAGGTTTTGTTAAATTGTATCATAGTTTCGTAGCACAATTTTCTAAATTGTGTTTATGTTTTTATTTGATAAATGGACAATTCGGAGAATTGTATTACTTAAAAACTTTTTTCAAAAATGTATCAATATACCCAATCGTAGGGTCAAACCAAGGCGAAAGTAAACAAAACGAATGCGGAGAATTTTCAAAAGTATGTACTTCTGAGTAAATGCCAAACGCATCAAGTTTCTTGCGGTAATCTTCACGGCCAGCGTGCATTCTGTCAACTGAACTATTCAAGAAAAGGGTAGGAGGCGTATTTTTACCTGCATACGTAAGTGCCGAGGCTTCGTGCCATAGTTCGGGGTTTTCGTCCTTACTAAATCCAAACCAATAAGTAGCAGCCGAAGTGCTTTTTCGGTCATCTCCTTCGCCAGATTCTGGGTGAATATAGGCCAAAATCCCATCAATATCCACAATAGCATTTGTTTGACTGGAATGTTTCAAATTGCCAATGCTTCCTTCAAATTTTGGTAAATTGTTGGTATTTCCAATGAGTGCCGAAAGCTGCCCACCTGCCGAAAAACCCACGCTGGCAATTTTATTGGTGTCTATGCCGTATTTCTTGGCATTGGCTCGAATCCATCTTAAGGCTGCTTTTAAATCATGTACGGCAGCAGGATAGAGGGCTTCGGTTGAAAGACGATATTCTGCAGTAAAAGTCGCGTAACCTAAAGCTGCCAAGCGTTGAGCCAAAGGAATGTGTTGTGTACGATTGCCTGTACGCCAACCGCCACCATGAATAATCAGAATAGCGGGACGTAGTTTTTTAGACTTCGTTTTTGGGTAGAATGCATCGAGTTGTAAATCTCTCGTGCCAGTATTAGCATAGACAATGTTTCGCTCTTCAATTACATTTTCGGGTGTTTTTTCTGGCACTAAAGTGGCATTTGGGTGCGTTTTTAGGCTGCTTTTCAATGCACTATAATTACTGTATGAAGTATCTCGAACATTCGTGATACCTTTCATGGAAGGCGTTTTACTCCAAAAATCTTGGTATTGGGTTAGTAGTTTTCCTGAGAAAATTTCTTCCTTAGTATATTGCTGAGCTTCTTTTTCACTCAGTTGGTGCGACCATTTTACTCTATTTACCATTTTTGCACCTTCACCTTTCGAACCGTATTCGGCATAGAAAGTTGTTTTTTCAGTTTCTGGTCTGCCCCAATTATTCCAGCCTTCGGGCAAAATATGGCTGTCCATTTCGCAGTTGATGAAAACAGTTTTGGCAAAATCTCGCCACGGTCTGCCCAAATAAACTTTGGTGGCTGCTTTATCGGCCGTTAGTTTACAATCTTTGAAGACATAGCCATAAGTCACCCATTTTGGCGTAGAAGCGGCCGTAACATAACCATCGGTTTTGGAGTGAATATGACAGTTTTCAAACAAAGCCGTTGACGACCCGAAAATAAAATCGACTGTGCCTTCGATATAGCATTTCGAGAAATATTGTCTTGCGTTTTCGCCCGAAGCAAAAATAGTGTCTTGATTTCCCAGAAATTTACAGTTTTCAAATACACAGCGGTCGCCTTCTACGTGCAAAGCAACAGCTTGCCCCACTCTTCCTGCGGTATTTTCGATGGTGAGGTTTTTGAATTTAATATCATTTCCCAACACTTTTAAGGTGTAAGAGTCAAAGGTTTCCATTTTGCCTTTTCCCGAAAAATCATCGTAGCTGATGATGGTACTATCGAGGCTTTCGCCCACAAAAGTGATGTTCGTAAGTGTACTATAAACTTCGAGTTTTTCTTTGTAAATCCCTTTTTTAATTTTGATTGTAATAGGTTTCGGTAAGTAAACTCGCACGGCATTGATGGCATCTTGTATGTAGCGAAAATCGCCACTACCATCTTTGGCTACAACCAAATCATGTTGAACTTTAAGTGCTTGGGCGTAGGTTTGGGTACTGAAGAATAGTGAAGAAACTAAGAGAATACTGAAAAATCGTTTCATTTTATGAGGTTGGCTGATAAAAAGGCTTAAATTACAAATATCGTAAACGCCTCGAAATATGCCTTCATGTAGTGTGGTTTTTATTATTCGTCTGATTCCCCTTTCCCATAAAAATCTTTTTCCTTAACTTTCAAAGTCAATCAACAAATCAATTTTTTACATGAAAAAAGCTATCTTAATTTTACTGGTATGGGCATCGTTTTCATACACGATTTCGGCTCAAACCAACGACCTTTATTTTGCTTCTTACCCAAGTCTTAGTCCCGATGCAAAAACTGCCGTATTTTGTTACGAAGGTGATATTTGGAAGGCCGATTTACCCTCAAAAATAGCTACTCGACTAACCGCAATGGTGGGTAACGAAACTCGCCCGAGAATTTCGCCTGATGGAAAATGGGTGGCATTTTCGGGTGGACAATATGGCAATGCCGATGTATATGTGATGCCCTTAGAAGGTGGAACGATTCGCCAACTAACGTTTCATGATGCGGCTGATTTAGTTGAATCATGGACTTGGGATTCGCAGAGTATTTACCTCACCTCAAGTGCATATAACGGCGGAACAACCTATAAGATTTCTCTCAACGGTGGCACGCCTGTGCGAATTTTTAAGCATTTTTTCAATCGAACGCATAATGTGATTGAGCATCCAAGCTCAGGAGAATTGTTTTTTAATGATACTTGGGAAAGCGATAATCAGGCATACCGCAAAGGCTACAAAGGCGAATTTAATCCTGATATTCAATCTTATAATCTCAAAACTAAAGCCTACAAACGTTACACTGAATATAACGGAAAAGATTTTTGGACAACCATTGACCGCTCTGGAAAAATCTATTTTGTATCAGATGAAGGAAATAGCGAGTATAATCTCTACACATTTGAAGGTTCAAAAAAGACTGCTCTCACAAACTTCAAAGATGCCATCAAACGCCCGCAAGTAAGTGCCAATGGCGAAAAAGTAATTTTTGAGAAAGATTATCAGTTGTTTTTGTATGATGTTTCGAGCAAAAAGACGCAACCTTTGCAACTTACGCTCAACAGAAATCTTACTTTGCCGAAAGCACAAGATTTTAATGTAAAAGGAAATGTTACCGATTTTGATGTAGCTCCCGATGGTAAGAAAATGGCATTTAGTTCACGTGGACAATTGTTTGTTTCTGACCTCGAAGGCAAGTTTGTTAGACAACTTAATACCAAAGTTGATGGTCGAGTTTTGGAAGTAAAATGGTTGTCAGATAGTAAGACTTTGATTTTTAATCAAACTGTGAATGGTTATCAGAATTGGTTTTCAATCGCTGCTGACGGAAAAGGGATAGAAAAACAATTGACCAATGATTTAAGAAATAACCGAGATTTAACGCTCAACAAAGACCGAACTTTGGGCGTATTTTTGAGTGGAAGAGATGAGATAAAAACGATTGATTTGAAGGCTTTTACTATAAAAACGATTGCCAAAGAAGAGATTTGGGGCTTTCAAAACTCGAAACCGTACATTTCGCCCAATGACGAATATGTAGTTTTTATGGCGAAAAAGAACTTCGAGGGTGAACTTTTTCTTCATAATTTAATCAAAAACCAAACGATTAATTTGACAAATACGGGCATAACCGAAGAAAATCCGTATTGGTCGCCTGATGGCAAATACCTTTATTTTGCTTCAAATCGTACAAAAGCGAGTTATCCGTTTGGACTTGACAAAGAGCGAATTTATCGTTTACCATTGAGTAAAATTGAAGCACCGTTTAAGTCGGATAAATTCAATGATTTATTCAAAACTGCCGAGAAAAAAACAGATGATAAAGCTAAAACTGATACCACTAAAACAAAGAAAATCGAGCCGATGGTCATTGATTTTGAAGGTTTAATGGAACGAATGGAAGCAATTAGTCCAAGCAACGGCTCGGCTGATTCGCCAATTGTTATTCAGAAAGATACCAAAACTTTTGTGATTTATCCATCCGACCACGTTGACGGCAAAAATAATCTTTACAAGACAACCATTGAGCCTTTCACGCCAAATAAAACTGAAAAAATAGATGGAGCAGATGCCTCAAGCACGAATATCGTGCAAGCTGATGGTAAATATTATGCCTTAATAAATGGCACAATTTGTAAGCTCAATTTAGATGGAAATAAGGCGGATAAAATTGATATAAGTTTTACATTCCGTAAAGACTTCAATGCTGAGTTTAAGCAAATGTTCTACGAAACATGGGCAAATGTCGGAGAGAATTTCTACAACGAAGCCCTCAATAATCTCAATTGGGAAGGTATAAAGAAAAAGTATGAGGCATTTTTACCTTATATCAATACCCGTGCCGATTTCCGTACGATGCTCAATGATATGTTAGGCGAATTGAATGCTTCGCATACAGGTTTTTCGAGTTTTGGTTCGGAAGAAAATACTTTCTTCAAAACAACCACTTTGGCAACGGGAATTATGTTTGAAGAAGAAAATCCGTACAAAGTAAAGTACATTGTGAAGAAATCGGCGGCCGATAAAGCAGGCAAAGGAGTGGCAGCGGGCGATGTTCTTACTAAGGTGAACGGCGAAAGTATTGATACGAAACAAAACCGTGATTTTTACTTCCAAAAACCATCAATGGATGATGAAATTGAATTGACTTTTGCCCGAAAAGATAGCTCGTTTTCAGTGAAAATTCATCCACAAAGTTCGGGTTCTTTAGCGAGTAATTTATATGATGAGTGGATTCAGTGGAACCAAAATTACGTAGATGCCAAAAGTAAAAAACGAATCGCCTACGCTCACATGCGAAATATGGGAAATGAAGAATTGGAGAAGTTTCTGATTGATATGACTTCGGAAGGCTATAACCGTGAAGGGTTGATTTTTGATTTACGCTATAATACAGGTGGAAATGTACATGATTTGGTGTTGAATTTCTTGGCTCAAAAGCCTTATTTGAAGTGGAAATACCGTGAAGGAAAGTTTACGATTCAACCAAATTTTGCTCCTGCTGCCAAACCATTGGTTTTGTTAATCAATGAGCAATCTTTGAGTGATGCTGAAATGACAGCCCAAGGTTTCAAACAACTGCAACTGGGTAAAATTATCGGCACAGAAACCTATCGTTGGATAATTTTTACTTCGGGTAAAAGTTTAGTTGATGGCTCGTTTTATCGTTTACCTGCGTGGGGCTGCTATACGCTCGATGGCAAGAATATTGAAACAGAAGGTGTGAAACCAGATATTTATATCAAGCAAACATTCAAAGACCGTCTCGAAGATAAAGACCCACAGTTGGATAAAGCGATTGAAGAAATTTTGAAAGGTTTGTAACACAATTTTCTAAATTGTGCTTAATTATATGAAGAAGTGAAGTATATAATTCGAAAGAGAATTGTGCTACGAACCACCTTCTTATGAACAAAATACACTTCATTTCATAGAGAGATATTTTGAAAGGATAGTAACAAAATTTTCTAAATTGCGTCTAAATGAAAACCACATAGAAAATACACAATTCGGAGAATTGTGGTACTATATGAGAACTTCTTTTCATAAACGTAATTTACCTCATATTCAACCACTTGGAGGAACATTTTTTGTGACCTATAACTTAGCAGGGAGTATTCCGAGAGACGTGTTAGATCAATGGAAGGCTGAATACGTTGAAGAAAAAACGAAGATTATGCAGTTTTCTAAAGATATTGAGAATGATTTAGAACGACTCGGTAAATTAGATTTTGCGAAGAGAGATAAGTTTTTGGACACTTATGATGGTGGTAATCATTTTTTGAAATCTGATACTTTGGCTAAGATAGTAGCTGATACATTACATTATTGGGATGAAAAGCGACTTGAATTGTACTGTTATTGTATTATGTCAAATCATGTGCATACCGTTTTTCGACTTTATGGTGAAGAAGAAATTGCAGGGAAGCCAGTTTATCTCGAACAGATAATGCACTCAATTAAGCTTTATTCGGCGTCGAAATGTAATCAGTTACTGGGTTTAGAAGGTGCTTTTTGGCAGCATGAAAGCTATGATAGATTGGTAAGGAATGATGAGGAACTTCGTCGAATTATGACATATGTTTTGCAAAACCCTGTAAAAGCAGGGCTTTGCAAACAAATGTCGGACTGGAAATGGTCTTTTATAAAACCAGAGTATAATGATATAATGTAATACAATTCTCCGAATTGTCTGTAAGCACAATTTGGAAAATTGTGTTACTTCACAACTTTCATAACACCATTCATGATACTCCAGTGACCTGGGAAGGTACACACAAATGGATAATCACCAACTTGAGTTGGGGCGGTAAATTTCAAACGATACGTTTCACCTGCATTAACGAGTGGCGTAGAAAACAACACTTGTGGAATAGCAGGAACATAGTTTTTCTCAACTGCATCTTTCTGCGTAATCATTTTATTGGCAGCATTTCCAATGATTTCAAGACTTTTTGGCTTACCAATTACCAAATTGTGTTGCATGGCATCGGGGTTTTCGAGAACCAAAATAATGGTTTTTCCTGCTGGTACTGAAAACTCTTTTTTGTCAAATTTCATTGCTTCTACCACAGTCTTGATGTTGATGACGATGGCATCTTTTTCTGCTTCGCTGGCCGAGTTTTTCAAGTTCCAAGCCTGCATCAACTTATTGATTCTTGTCAAATTATCATCGCTCAATTTACTGCTTAGACTCGCCATAAATTCTTGATTAGCAGCGTTTACAGTTCCTTTTTTACGAGGATTCCAACCACTTGATAAACCTTTTAATAATGCAGCGTTTTCGGTACTTGGCAGTTTATCCCACAATTTCAAAAGTGCCACAATCGAATCGGGTGCTGAAACCGAAGCATAACTACGAGCCGCTCTTTCGAGGGCAAAAGTGCTGAGTTTTTGTGCTTGTTGGTAGGTTACTTTTTTCACGAAAGTATTATTTCTTTCGTTGCCTTCCGCAATTTTGTTTTCTTCATCAACCATCACCGTGAAAGTATATTCACCTGCCAAATCGGTTGAGTAACCAAAATCTCCCGACCAAGGGCCGTTGGTATTTTTGCTAATCGTAACGGTTTCGTTTGGTGCAATGCCAGAAGTATGAACTTTACTCCAAACCGTTGATTTTTGTCCTACGCCTGTAATATCAATTTTGAGAGAAGCAACTTGTCCCTTTTTCAACGAATCCGTTCCGTTGTTTTTTACTTCTACAAAATATCTCATACCTTCACGCACAAACGGAGAAGCTGGTTCGGTACGCACATTTGTAATTACTAAATCGACAGAGTTCTGAGTGTTGAGTTCTGAGTTCTGAGTTGGGGCTGACGCACTTGTAGCATTCTCTGTTTTTGAAGGCATTGAATGATTCATCATCGAATGGTCGTGCGACATTGCTGCTGGTTTAGGAGCTGAAGCAAGATTACGTAGATATTTCTTCAAAAGTACTGATTTATGGCTTGTTAAAGCAGTTGCAAACGCATCTGGAAGCCAGCGGTCGGTGGCCTCCGTTGCTTGTTCGATGCGTGTTAAAAGAGCTTTCTCTGACGCTGTTGTCAATGGCATTTGGTTGAGTGCCAAAACACTATTCAAGATAACCAAAGGCTCTTTATCGTTCAATAAATTGTTTTTCAAGATAATATCAACCGACTTTGCATTAGTTGGTAAAACCTGTACAGCATTTTTACGAACAGCCCACGATTGATGCTTCAATGCTCCAATCGCTGCTTGCAATGCCGCAGGGTTTTTATCAATCGCACCTAAGCCTTTCAATGTCCAAAGAGCATGAATTACTGCTGTATTTAGTCCAAGTTCATCAACTGATGGGTCATTTACGAGTGCAATTAAAGCTGGAACAACGTCGGTGTTTCCACGTTCAACCAATAAGCGTTGAGCATGGTTTCTCCAAAACATATTGTCGTTTTTGAGGGCTTTAAGTAAACCATCTTTGTCGTTTTTGCTGAGTGTAATTGGCTGATAAGCAGGAGCATTTTTGTAGCCAACACGGTAAATACGTCCGTGTGTGAAATCTCTCAAATCTGTATCGTAGGCATTTCCTTGACCATTAGAGAAACCTTGTGGTGTTGGATTGTGCTGAATGATAAAACTATACCAATCGGCTACCCAAACGGCTCCATCAGGTCCCACTTCAGCAAATACTGGAGAGAACCATTCATCAGCACCTGCCATTAGATTAAATGACTCTTTATCCTCATAGTTAGTTCCTTTTTTAACCATCATGTTTTGGTGCAGAATATGACCCGTTGGCTCGGCAACAAACGCAATCTGATTCCAATAGTTTTTCGGGAATGCACGAGCCGTATAGAAATTATGTCCAGCCGCTGCCGTAAAACCACCAAAGACATCCACTTGACGCACTTTTTCGGTGATAGGTTTCATATCCTTGTGGGTATCGGTGCTACGACTTCCATTATCACCATTAAAACCTGGATTTAAGAAATTTTGGTGTGGAATAGCCATATACCAACCGTGTGAGTTATTAGCCGTAGAGCCAAATACATCACCTGCTTCGTTGAAGCCCATGCCCCAAGTATTATTTGAAGTACTGGTTGTCCATTCCATTTTTGAACCATCAGGCTTGAAGCGGAAAAATGCTTGTCCAAACTTTAAACTATCAGCACCAACTTTGCCATTAAAGCCGGAGTAACCCACACATCCCCAAATCCAATTATCGAAACCGTAGTGTAAGTTTGATGGTCCAGCGTGTGTATCGCCTGTGCCAAATCCTGTAAAAAGAATTTTCTTTTCATCGGCTTTGTCATCGCCATCAGTATCTCTCAATAGCAACATGTGTGGAGCTTGTGATATAATCAAACCACCATTGGCAAACACCATACCTGTTGGAATACTTAATCCCTCGGCAAAACGTGTAAATTTATCGGCTTTGCCATCTTTGTTGGTATCTTCACAAATTAAGATATAATCACTACCGCCCGATTCCTTGCGTTCGTTCGGATAATCTTTTGTGATTAATACATACAAACGACCTTTTTCGTCCCAACTCATCGCAATTGGGTGCATTACGTTTGGCTCGGCTGCAAATAAACTCAAATCAAAATCAGCAGGAACTTGAATATGCTTCATTGATTCTTCTGGCGAAAGAGCTAACTGTTGTAATTGTACTCCTGGGCGTTTTTCGTAGTTTGGAAGTTTAGCTTCTCTATATTGAAAAGGCTTAGGATTTAAGGCCGTGTGTGCTGCACGAGCTTCGTCATTTACTGCCCAAAGAATACCGTTTTCAATTAATTTCTGGAAATTAACGTCGTTCCAAGTGCGTTCATCATGGCCGTAAGCTGTATAAAATACACGTCCTTTTCCGTGTGTGCGTGTCCAAGTATAAGGCTCGGTTTTAGTATCAGGCTTATCTTTTGCTTGGTCAGCTTTAATTTCACGAGTTTGCAAAACATTATTATCTGCTTGCAATTGGCTGTGAAGATAGGTTTCATCGTAAGTACGAATTGTTCCTAAATTCTTTAAAATGATATGGTTTTGTTGAACATTTGTTACTTGAATCGTATCCATTCGGTGTCTCCAAAATTGTCCTCCTACCATTTTTACATATTCAGGTGAATTTCGGAAACAATAAGAGGCACAGTGAATTGGTAAAAGACCTTTTCCTGACGCTACATAGTCGAGTAGAGCTTTTTCAGCCGCTGGCGTGATTTCATCCCAGTTGGCAAAAATCATTAAAGCATCATACTTTGATAAATTTTGAGCATTGATATCCTCCAGTTTATCAGTATAAGTAAAGTTGATGCCTTTATTGCCCAATGCCGCCATGATTGTCGGAACTCGCTCAATGGGTTTATGATGCCCATTATCGCCAAGGAAAAGAATTTCGAGTCTTCTGCCAGTTTGGGCGAATATGCTCGAAAATGAGAGCATAAATGTTAGAAATAAAACGATTTTTTTCATTTGATTTTTAATTGGATAGGGTAGAATGGTATCCTATGAATTTTGAAAATGTTGTTTGAGACAAATGGTAGAGACAGGGCATTGCCCTGTCTCTACGTTGCGATAAATGAAATTTGCCATTGAGATTTTTTCTCAAAACTCTGGCAAATAAATAATCTCTCCACCTTTCATAGCCGACTCGTGGGCTAAAATACCTACCGATGTCCAGTTGGCAGATTGTACTGCATTCGGGAATGGGTCACGGTCTTCGATGAGTGCCGAAATAAATTCATGAGCTAAATGTGGGTGCGAGCCACCGTGTCCACCACCTTGTGCAAAACTCAGGTGTGTGTTTTCATCGTGGTCATAGACACCTTTTCCTGTAAAAGATTGAATCTCTTTTGGAAGTAAGTGAGCGTAATCAGGCGTTTCTACTTTCTCTGGTATCTCAGGCTCTGGTTTTTTAGCAGTGTGAATAACGTTTGGCTCGTTTTCTATCAAAGCCCACTCGAAAGACTTTTTCGAGCCGTAAACCTCGAAACTCTCACGGTATTGGCGTGCCACATCAAACAACGAGCGATAAACGTAAGCACTTAAATCACTGTTTTTGAATTTTATATGTGCGGATTCAACAGCAAACGGTGAATTGTGTATTTTAATCAAATCTTCAGAAATCGTTCCCGAACCAAAACATGAAACGTATTCGGCCTCTAATCTCAATAAACCTGCCACAGGCCCAACGCAGTGCGTAGCGTAGTGCATTGGCGGTAAACCTGGCCAATAATCTGGCCAGCCTTCCATGTCTTGTTGGTGCGATGCCTTCAAGAATTGTACTTTCCCAAGCTCGCCTTTTTCGTATAATTCTTTCACAAACAAAAATTCACGGGCATAAACCACAGTTTCCATCATCATGTATTTTTTGCCAGTTTCTCGGCAAGCATTCACAATAGCTTTGCAATCTTCCACCGAAGTTGCCATCGGAACTGTACATGCTACGTGTTTTCCTGCATAAAGAGCCTTCAAAGTTTGTTCGGCGTGGTTCGGAATTGGCGAATTGATATGTACAGCATCAATGTTTGGGTCTTTTAATAATTCATCATAGTCAGAATAGCGAACATCAACCCCAAAAGTATCACCGATTGCATTGAGTTTTTCAACGTTTCTTTGGCAAATGGCGTACATATTTGCGTTTGGATGACGCTGATAAATGGGAATAAATTCTGCTCCGAAGCCAAGTCCAACGATGGCAATGTTTATTTGTTTCGACATAGTATTTATAGGTGAGATTTTAAAAAGGATAGACTATCTTTCATTAATTGTTCTTCTGAGTCAAACATTTTTCGCCAAATATTGGCTGCTGGCAGTTTCATGCTGAATGCTTCAATGCTCAACATTCCATCATAGTTGATTGATTGTAAAGCGGCTAAGATTTCTGAGAAATCAATACGACCTTTACCAAGTGTGCTACGGTCGTTTTCAGAAAGCTGCACATGAACCAAATGTTTGGCCAATTTCTTAATGGCCTCAGTCATTGATTTTTCTTCGATATTGGCATGAAAAGTATCAAACATTATCTTGCAAGCAGGGTGATTGATTTCTTCAACCAATGCCAAAAGCTCATCAGATGAGGATACTAAGTAGCTTTCAAAACGATTGAGGTATTCAAGGCCAAGCGTAATGCCCATGCTGTCGGCGTATTCGGCTAAATCCCAGAGATTTTCTTTTGCCCAAAGCAATTCTTGTTTGGTTGGTGGCACACCCGTAAAGGCACCCAAAGCTGAATGAAAAGGCCCCGTAAGTAAATCAGAACCTAAAATCATGGCACAATCAATGGCACGTTTGTTTCGCTCCAAAGTTGCTTTACGCATTTCGGCATCAGCACTTATTTGATTGAAATCTGGTCCGTTTATCGTTACTGCGATGCGTTTCAGTCCCAATTCATCCAATTTCGCTCTCCAAGAATACCATTTTTCTGGATTTGTATCGAAAATAGGAATTTCTACTCCATCGAAACCAATTTCTTTGATTTGTTCTAAGACAGGAAAAAGGTCTTCATTAATCTCTGTTCCCCATAAAAGGAGATTCATTCCGTAGGTCATATTATCTCTTACCCCCGAAAGGGAACATTTTTAGTTGAAAATAATAGTACAAATTTATCATTGGAAAATTATATTAAATATGCTTGCTTTTACTAATTTTGACTGTATTTTGATATTTATCATTGTTTATTTTGATATTTATGCAAAAAAAGTGTTTGTGGTGTAAATAGTAATAATTCTGCTGAATGTGGTCTCTCAATAATTCCGTTTTCTATGAAACTTTTGAAAAAAACACTCGGAAGTCAAGTTTATTCATTTGAGGTACAAGAATTGCGTGAATCACATTTTGATTCAAGTTGGCATTTTCATCCTCATTATCAGTTATTTACAGTTTTTGAAGGAACAGGAACTCGCTTCATCGGTGATGATATTCAGTATTTTGAGGCAGGCGACACCGTTTTTTTGGGGCCAAATGTGCCGCATCTTTGGCGAAGTGATAAGGCTTATTTTGAGCCAAATTCGGGTCTGCAAACGCACGGAATTGTGGTCTATTTTACCGAAGATTTTTTGGGAAATGACTTCTTCAATAAATCGGAAATGCATCGAATTAAGCAACTCTTAGAGCATGGACAACGAGGAATGGATATTGTAGGAGAGATGCGTATAAAAGTGCGAGAAGGCTTGCAAGAGCTGATGAAACTCGAAGGTTTTGAACGAGTATTGAAATTACTAACAATGCTGCATCAACTCTCATTATCTGTTGATTATCAGTTTATTACTAGTTTAGGCTATGTAAATATGTATAAAGTTTCAGAAACCGAGCGAATGCAAAAAGTGTATGATTATGTTATGAAGCATTTCAAAGAAGAAGTTCGCCTAAGCGAATTGGCTTCATTGGTAAGCATGAGCGATGCTGCTTTTTGTAGGTATTTTAAGAGTAGAACTAACAAATCATTTTTCGATTTTATTGCTGAAATTCGGATTGGGCATGCTTGTAAGTTGCTTCACGAAGGGACACTCAATGTTACACAGGTGGCTTATGAAAGTGGCTATAATACCATTTCGAATTTCAATCGGCAATTTAAGTCAATTGTGGGTAAATCGCCTTTAGTTTATCAAAAAGAATATCGTAGAGATTAGATAAAAGCGGTGTTCACTTATTTTACGTTTTTGGAAATTTGCAAAATTTTATTCTAAAATATTTTTTTAATATTTATGAATTGAAAAATAATTTTTTGAAACACTTTGAAGATATATTTTTTTCTTCTTAATATTGTATTCGATTTCAACCCTTACCATTTTAACTCAACAAAACGTTTCAATTTAACTTATGAAACAAGCCCTCGTAGCGGTGCTTTGTTGTGCCTTCATCAATTTGAAGGCACAAATCACACCCTTAAATCTGATTCCGCAGCCAGTTGAAGTGCAACAAAGTGCAGGAAGTTTCGCTCTTACAAACAAAACAACGATTTCTTATAACAAAGCTGAGGCTAAAGTAGCTACTGACATGTTGATTCAGAGAATCAATACGGCTACTGGATTGATGCTAAAAGCACAGGAAGGTAAAACGGGTATGATTCAGTTAAATTTGAATGCTAATACCCAATTAGGTAAAGAAGGTTATACGATTGAAGTTACTCCTAAAACAGTGCTTGTAAGTGCTAATGAAGCAGCTGGGTTGTTTTATGGCATGCAAACGGTATTACAACTTTTACCAAAAGAAATCGAGAGTAAATCGGTTATAAAAGCTAATTGGACGATTCCAGCAGTAAAAATTACAGATTATCCTCGTTTCGCGTGGCGTGGAATCATGCTTGATGTGAGTCGTAATTTCTTCACAAAAGAAGAAGTCAAAAAGTATATCGATAACATTGCACGTTTCAAATATAATACTTTTCACTGGCACTTGACAGATGACGAAGGCTGGAGAATTGAAATCAAATCTTTGCCGAAACTAACGGAAGTAGGGGCATGGCGAGTAGCTCGTGCGGGCCATTTTGGCGACCGTGACGCTCCAAAACCTGGTGAAAAAGCAACCGTAGGAGGTTATTATACGCAAGAAGATATTAAAGAAGTTGTAAAATATGCTCAAGAGCGTAATGTGACGATTGTCCCTGAAATTGATGTGCCAGGCCATAGTATGGCGGCAATTGCTGCTTATCCTGAACTCAGCACAACCAAAAATCCTAATACATTTGTAAATCCAGGAGCGAATATAGCCGATTGGTACGGTAATGGAACTTTCAAGTTGCGTTATGAAAATGCTTTGAATCCATCAGATGAAAAAGTATATGAGTTTTTGGATAAAGTAATGACAGAAGTAGCCGCACTTTTCCCTAATCAGTATATTCATGTTGGTGGCGATGAGTGTTATAAAGGTTTCTGGGCAGCAGATGCTGGTTGTCAGGCATTGATGAAAAAATTGGGCATTCGCCACGTAGAAGATCTGCAAGGGTATTTTATGAATCGTTTGGAGAAAATTTTAGAAGCAAAAGGTAAAAAACTCATCGGTTGGGATGAAATCTTAGAAGGTGGAATTTCGCCAAATGCTACTGTAATGAGTTGGAGAGGAGTGAAGGGGGGAATTGAGGCCGCTCATCTCGGCCATGAAGTTGTAATGACACCAACAACCTTTGCTTATCTAGATTATAACCAAGGTGACAATAGTGTTGACCCACCGATTTATGCTGGCTTACGTGTGAGTAAATCGTATAGTTTTGAGCCAGTACCTGATGGTGTTGATGCCAAATATATTTTAGGTGGACAGGGAAATCTTTGGAGCGAACAGTTACCAACAGCACGCTACGCGGATTATATGACTTACCCACGTGCTTGGGCGTTATCGGAAGTTTATTGGTCACAGAAATCAGCTAAAAATTGGGATAATTTCAGTAAACGTATGGAGGCTCATTTTGAGCGTGCCGATGTGGCAGAAATTAATTATTCTAAAGCGGCTTATGATGCTATCATTACGGCAAAGATGAAAGACAATAAATTGGTGGTTGAATTAGGAAGCGAAATAGCTGACCTAGACATCTATTATTCGATTGACGATTCAATGCCAGACAAATATTCTTCTAAATACACACAACCAATTGAAATGCCAGATGGTCCAATCACACTTCGTGTAATTACTTATCGTGCAGGAAAGCCAATTGGTCATTTAATTACTTTAAAGCGAGCTGAATTAGAACGCAGAGCTGGAAAGTAATTACATCATTATCAGGGAGGCACGGATTTTAAGATTATCACTGAGAATATGCTCTGTGTTAATTCGTGAAATCTGTGCCTCTGTGATTGAAGACCTTCATAAAATCACTTACTAAATAACTAATTAATTTTCCTGTTAAAATAGAAGTCTGACCAGTAGCTAATTGCGTTGCACCTTCACAAATATGTAAATAAGCTACATTAGCTAAAGTAGAAGTTTGATGAATGTATTGACGTGCTTGCGTAGCCGAAATACCGCAAGGAGTCATGGCACTTGTGAGTACATTTTCTATACAATCAAGGTCGAGTTCAATACCTGTTGGCTTGCTTTTTGTAAATTCGATGGCTTGTAAAATTGCTTCTTTGAAAGTCATTTTTTCACGCAAAAAAATATCTTCCCAAAAACAAAACTGAATGGAAGGATTCTGCGAAATTTCATCAATAATGACTTGTGAATTATAGTTTTCGTGAAGCCCGATGATGGAATATTTCTGCAAAAATCCTTCGTTAAAAGCATACCGAAAACCATTGCCGCTGTGTCGGCCTTCTTTTACTCTAAAATCACTGTGTGCATCTAAATTTATGGCATTGATGGCTTGTTTTTTTGCGATGCCTACACCTTTGATAATCGGGTAAGCATTGTTGTGTCCGCCGCCAATAATGACCGGAGTTTTACCAAAATTTATAATTTCTAAAATAGCTTTAACTACTTCATTATCAATTATTTCAATGCTTTCTGAACTGATTTTTAAATCGTCAAAAGAAAGACACCCATAGATGCCAATTTCATTACCCGAAAGCACTTTTGTACTTTGAATATTCAGAAAAGCATTTAAGAAACTAATCCAAGCTGTGTGTGTGCCACCTATGCCTCGATTTACTTGTACACCAATATCTTCTGTAATGCCAAGAAGAACAAATTCTACCTCATTAGCCTGCCAATTCAGTTTAATTCTTTCGCCCAATTTAGTCTCACCTGCACGGGTTTTTATTATTGAGACTAAATCGTTTTGTTGATATGTTTTAAGATTATTATTTTTCATGTTATATCTGTTACACGCACAGCGTGCCACGAGATTAGGTTTTAGTGTCACAATAACACAGATAAAATTTCTACTGAAATCTCCCTTTAATCATAACTTTATCAATCAAATTTTCACCGAAAGAATAGGGTAGATAGGCCAGAGATGAAATTGGTTTTGTAAAAATCAAATTAGCTAATTTTCCTTTCGTGACACTGCCAACTTGCTCGGCTACTTCCATTGCATAAGCTCCATTGATTGTTGCAGCATTAATGGCTTCTTCGGGCAACATTTTCATCTGAATACAACTCAGGGCAATCAAAAAAGGTATATTTCCACTTGGTGAAGAACCAGGATTAAAATCACTTGCTAAGGCTAGAGCAATATTGGCACCAAGCATTTGTCGAGCAGGTGGATATTGCATTCGCAAGAAAAAAGCTGCCGATGGTAGAAGTGTGCCAATGGTCTTAGAATTGGCTAAACAATCTATTTCTGTTTGACTTATAGTTTCCAGATGGTCAACTGTAATTGCTTGGTGTTTTACGCCCACTTGTACACCGCCAGAAAGGTTTAGTTGATTGGCATGGATTTTAGGTTTTAGCCCATATTTATAGCCTGCTTCTAAAATTTGTTCGGTTTCAGCTACTGAAAAGAAACCTTCTTCGCAGAAAACATCTATATAATCAGCCAGTTTTTCAGAAGCGACAATTGGTAGCATTTCATCAATAATTTGCCGAATGTATCCTTGATGATTTTCCTTAAAGCTTTGAGGATAAGTATGTGCCGCTAAGAAAGTAGATTTTATTAGTAATGGCGATTTTTCTTTGATTTGTTGAATCACACGCAACATTTTTAGCTCACCCGATACACTCAACCCATAGCCACTTTTGATTTCGATGGCTCCTGTACCGAGATTTTTTATTGCTTCCAAGCGTTGCCAAGCTTGCTCCAACAACTCGCTTTCAGAGGTTTCGGCAATTCGGGTTGCTGAGTTTAAAATTCCACCGCCCTTTTTAGCAATTTCGGCATAGCTTACACCTTTAATTTTATCAATAAATTCATTTTCTCGACTTCCTGCATAAACAATATGTGTGTGTGAATCGCACCATGTGGGTAATACGAAAGCCCCTTTTGCATCATAAATTTCATCCGTTTCGTTGCTCAAATCCAATGCTTGCATCAAACCATAATTCACAATTTCCTCTCCCTCGATTTTCAAAAAGGCATTTTCGAGCAGTGGCAAATCAGCCATTTCCGCACCTCGTAGCAAGTGAGTTTTTTCTCTGACCCCAATGAGTTGTTTTATGTTGATGATTAGCATTTTTGTGTCTTTTAATTTTAGTAGAGACAAAGCATGCCTTGTCTCTACAGCAATAAAAATTTGGGACAATTTTAATTGCAAAAATTGATTGTAAACAAAGAATTATGAAAGTCTTTCCTTCAAATCTAAACGATTTTTTCGAGCTACATCTTTAGCAATATCATAGCCCGCATCTGCATGGCGAATAACACCCATTGCGGGGTCATTATGTAAAACTCTTTTGAGTCTTTTTTCTGCATCAGAAGTGCCATCAGCGACGATAACCATTCCCGCATGAATGGAGTAACCCATTCCCACGCCGCCACCATGATGCAGCGAAACCCAACTTGCACCACCCGCGGTATTGATGAGTGAGTTGAGCACTGGCCAGTCGGCAACGGCATCAGAGCCATCGAGCATGGCTTCTGTTTCTCGGTTTGGCGAAGCTACTGAACCTGTATCAAGGTGGTCGCGACCGATGACGATTGGTGCTTTAACTTTACCAGTTCGTACTAATTCATTGAATGCTAATCCTGCTTTTTCTCTTTCTCCTTGGCCAAGCCAGCAAATTCTAGCAGGTAATCCTTGGAAAGCGATTCGTTCTTGAGCCATCGTTATCCATCGTTTCAATGATTCATTTTCTGGGAAAAGCGAAAGAATGAGTTCATCCGTTACTTTTATATCTTCGGGGTCGCCTGAGAGTGCTGCCCAACGAAAAGGCCCTTTTCCTTCACAGAAAAGTGGACGAATATAGGCAGGTACAAAACCCGGAAAATCGAAAGCATTTTTTAGTCCTTGTTCGTAGGCACGTCCACGCAAATTATTGCCATAATCGAAAGTGATTGCTCCTTTTTGCTGCAATTCGAGCATCAACTCTACGTGCAAACGCATCGAACGATTGGCCATTTCAAGGTATTGAGCTGGATTTGTTTCACGCAATACACTGGCTTGTTCTTGCGAAATTTCATGCGGGAAATAGCCAATAATTGGGTCGTGAGCCGAGGTTTGGTCGGTTAAAATATCGGGTACTAAATTCCGTTCGATGCAACGCTGGAGCAAATGAATAATATTACATTTTACGCCAATAGAAATAGCTTCACCATTGTTTTTTGCCTCAATAGCACGGTCGATGGCCTCATCGATATCGGTAAAATAAATATCCAAATAGCGAGTTTCTATACGTTTTAAAATTCGCCATTCTTCTACTTCAGCTACTAAACATACACCATCATTCATCGTAACGGCCAAAGGTTGAGCTCCGCCCATTCCGCCCAAACCTGCGGTGATTGAAAGTGTATTTTTTAGTGTGTTGTTGAAATGTTTTTTTCCAATGGCCGAAAAAGTTTCGTAAGTACCTTGTACGATGCCTTGTGAACCAATGTAAATCCATGAGCCAGCGGTCATTTGGCCGTACATCATTAATCCTTTTTGCTCAAGTTCGCTGAAATGCTCCCAAGTAGCCCATTTCGGAACGAGCTGAGAATTTGAAATCAAAACTCTTGGGGCATCTTTGTGCGTAGGTAAAATTCCCACGGGTTTGCCCGACTGAATAAGCAAGGTTTCATCTTCTTCTAAAGCCCTTAAAGCCTTGATTATCAGATCTAATGATTCGATATTTCGAGCAGCTTTTCCACGGCCACCATAAACAATTAAGTCTTCTGGGCGTTCTGCCACTTCGGGGTCAAGGTTGTTGAGCAACATTCTTAATGCTGCTTCTTGAATCCAGCCTTTGCAAGTGAGCGTGTTGCCAGTTGGTGTTTTATATTTTTTGAAATCGTAGGTTTTTTCGATGGTTTGCATACATGTAATAGATAAAAATAATTAATAGTATTTACATCCCCCTGCCCCCTTCAAAGGGGGAATTTTATTCTCGCTTAATAATTTCCCCTTTGAAGGGGGCAGGGGGATGTCTTATTTAGATAAAATCAAATTTTAATTTCTTTCAAAAACTCCACCGCCAGTTTCATGTCATTGTGTAGTACTCTGTCGGCTTCGTTGAAAGGTACTTTTCTGCGAAAATCTTCATAAAATTGCTCTATGAAAGCAGAGCTTCTGAGCGGTCGTCGGTAAGCCAACGCTTGGGTTGCAGTAAGTAATTCTATCGCCAAAATTCGTTCTACATTGTTGAGTACTCGTAAACATTTGGTGGCGGCATTAGCACCCATACTCACGTGGTCTTCTTGCCCATTTGACGAAACAATCGAGTCGATACTTGCGGGGGTGCAAAGTTGTTTGTTTTCGCTTACGATTCCTGCGGCAGTATATTGAGGAATCATCAAGCCTGAATTTAATCCCGAGTTTTTGACTAAAAAAAGTGGCAAACCTCGTTGTCCCGAAAGTAATTGATAGGTGCGTCGTTCGGAAATACTACCAATTTCAGCCATCGAAATAGCCATTAAATCGAAAGCAATGGCAAGAGGTTGTCCATGAAAATTTCCTCCCGAAAGAATCAAATCATCATCAGGGAAAATATTCGGATTATCGGTCACTGCATTGATTTCCTGCAAGAAAGTTTTCTCTATAAATTCCATCGAATCTTTACTTGCTCCGTGTACTTGTGGAATACAACGGAATGAGTAAGGGTCTTGTACTTGGTTTTTAGTTTGTTGAGCTATTGAACTATCTGATAGATAGTTGAGTATAGTTTTTGCCGTGGAAACTTGTCCGTTATGTGGTCGAATCGAATGGATTTTTGGGTGAAATGGCTGTAACGAACAATCAAAAGCATCAATGGAAATAGCCGAAATTAAATCGGCTAATTTTAATAACTTCTGTGCTTTTAAAACCCCATGAATACCGAAGGCCGTCATGAATTGTGTGCCATTGATTAAAGCAATCCCTTCTTTGCTTTGTAGTTCGATTGGCTGCCAACCAAAATCTGATAATACTTTCTGAGCGGGTAGCTTTCTCCCTTTAAAATATACTTCTCCTAAACCAATGAGTGGCAATGCCAAATGTGAAAGTGGAGAGAGGTCGCCCGAGGCTCCGAGTGACCCTTGACTATAAATAACAGGCGTAATATCGTAGTTATAAAAATCAATTAATCGTTGAACGGTTTGTTCTTGTACACCCGAATGACCGTAGGCAAGCGACTGGATTTTCAAGAAAAGCATCCATTTAACAATTTCTTTTGGTACTTCATCGCCCATACCGCAAGCGTGCGACTGCAGCAGATTATATTGCAGTTGGGCAATTTGTGTTTTATCAATCGCTACATTTTGTAGAAACCCAAATCCAGTATTGATGCCATAAAAAAGGCTATCACTTTGCTGAATTTTTTTGTCGAGAAAGTGTCGACAATGGTTGATTCGTTGGCGTGCATTTTCCGAAAGTATAAGGTCTTGGCTGTGTGTGGAAATTTCTTGTAAAGTATGAATGTCAAGCCAATCAGAATCGATTTGGTGCGATATTTTGTCGATGATAGTTGTTAGCATAAACGAGCTTTATTTTTCAACAAAATTCGAGCTTCTAATTAATAATAAAAAATAGTATTTTTGTTTATAATTAATCATAAATAGTGATTAATTGAAGTTTTTACATCCCCCTTAACCCATTCTTATCGGACCGCCGATGCTAGGGGAATTATTGTTCTCGTTGAATAACTCCTTCTTTGAAGGGGGCAGGGGGATGTCATTTTAACTAATAAAAACATTTTAATTCCATCTACTTACATGGTATTTTAATGAAAGTATTTAGCTTTATGGCTTCGTTTTACACAACCAATAAATTGAATTAAAACCTAATAAATGACAAGAACAGCTAAGAATATCAATAAAAAGCCCGATGTAGTGTTGATTGGAGCAGGAATTATGAGTGCCACACTCGGAATTATGCTCAAAGAGTTTCAGCCAGACCTCACAATTGAGGTTTTTGAACGATTAGATTTTGTGGCTGGTGAAAGTTCGGATGCGTGGAATAATGCAGGAACTGGGCATTCGGCACTTTGTGAATTAAACTACACGCCTGAGCTCGAAGATGGTACGATTGATTGCAAAAAAGCGATTGCTATTGATGAATCATTTGAATGTTCTCGTCAATTTTGGGCTTTTTTAGTAGAGAAAGGCATTGTTAAATCACCTGAAAGCTTTATTCGAAGCATTCCGCACATGAGTTTTGTTTGGGGCGAAGAAAGTGTAGAATATCTTAGAAAACGCCACGCTGCACTCACAAAATATCATCCATTTAAGAGTATGCAATATTCAGAAAATCATGCACAACTGAAAGAATGGATGCCAATTGTGATGGAAGACCGTGACCCCAATCAGCATGTAGCCGCTACTAAAATGGATATTGGTACGGATGTGAATTTTGGAGCATTGACTCGGGCCTTGCTCGACTATTTAGATGGGTTGAATGGTGTTAATATTCATTTACACCACGAAGTAGAAGATATTGAACGAGAAGATGATGAGAAAAAATGGACGATTGAAGTAAAAAATTTAGATACCGATGAAGAAACGGAGATAAAAGCCAAATTTGTGTTTATCGGAGCGGGTGGAGGCTCATTGCATTTGCTCGAAAAGGCCGATATTCCCGAAGGAAAAGGCTTTGGTGGCTTTCCTGTGAGCGGACAATGGTTGAAATGTATTAATCCAGAGATTATTCAACGTCATCATGCCAAAGTATATGGCAAGGCTTCGGTAGGAGCTCCACCGATGTCGGTTCCGCACCTCGACTCTCGTATGATTGATGGCGAAAAAGCTTTACTTTTTGGGCCTTATGCTGGTTTTTCGACAAAATTCTTGAAAAATGGGTCGTATTTCGATTTGCCGACTTCCATCAAGTGGTCGAATCTGATTCCGATGATTTCGGCAGGTTTAGATAATATTCCGCTAACCAAATATTTGATTCACGAAGTGATGCAGTCGGAGGAGGCAAAATTAGAGGCTCTTCGAAATTTTATGCCAACTGCCCAAATGGAAGACTGGGAATTGGAGATTGCCGGACAACGGGTGCAGGTAATCAAGCAAGACGATGCACACGGTGGTGTTTTGGAATTTGGCACAGAAATAGTAAGTGCTGCCGATGGCTCATTGGCTGCTTTGTTGGGGGCTTCGCCAGGAGCTTCAACCTCGGTTTCGATTATGCTTAATGTCATTAAGAAGTGTTTTCCAGCACAAATGCAATCAGATGAATGGCAAAAGAAAGTCAAAGAAATGATTCCTTCATACGGCCAACCATTGGTTGAGAATCCTGCCTTGTGTGATGAAATAAGAGCATGGACAAGTAAGGTTTTAAAATTGAATGCGTAATTGAAAAATGGAACTCCGACAACTCCGTTATTTTTTGATGCTTGCCCAAGAATTGCACTTCAAGCGTGCAGCTGATAAACTATTTATTGTTCAACCAGCACTTACGAAACAAATCCAAGATTTAGAGGCCGAATTGGGTGTTTGTTTGTTTGAACGCAACAAACGAAATGTGAAACTTTCAGTGGCAGGCGAATTTTTCAAACAAGAAATAACGCAGTTGTTTGAGCATTTAGAAAAGTCTAAAAATGAAGTAAAGCAAGTTGAATCAGGGCAAAAGGGTGAGTTGAAAATTGGCTATGTAGGTTCGTGTATTCACACTTTTTTGCCCGATTTACTTGGAAAACTACACGGTAAATACCCCGAAATTCATACGTATTTATCAGAAATGACCTCGGCTTTGCAGTTATTGGCTGTTCAAAAAGGCGAACTCGACATTGCTTTCTTGAGAAATCCTCCTCCCAATAAGCGTTTTCAACAACGCATTGTTTTTCAAGAAAACTTTGCTTTGGTTTTGCCAAAAAATCATTGGCTTGATTCATCGAATTTTCAATCCATCTCACAAGTTGCCAACGAAAAATTTATTCTTCCCACTAAAACTGATGGCGAAATTTACCATAACCTTCAATGGAGTATTTGTGAAGATGCTGGTTTTACACCGCAAATTTCGCATGAAACCGTACACGGTTATACTACCTTGAAATTGGTAGAAAATAATTTGGGTATTTCGCTCATTCCGATTTCGTTTGAACGAGTAACCAACGCTGCCATTAAATTTATTGAACTACGAGATATTCCTCAAAAAGCAGAAATTACTGCCCTGTGGAATTCTCAAAATCCGAATCCAAGTTTGAGGCGATTTTTGGAGGTTGTATAGGAAGAATATTTTCATTGCCGTCTGCTTTAGCTGACGGAAAATAAAATAAATTCGAACCATAGCTCAAATCTAATAATGCCTACGAAAGAGGAAAAATTTTATAAATTCACTAATGCAGATTGCATGGTGATGAATTGCAACTAGGATTTTATTTCATGGCGAAGTTTAGGCTATTTATTCAAAAATATTTGAGTGAAATAGATATATCCATCATTTCGTCTTACAATTCCGATACCTGTAAGGTTAAATTTTCCCTCAATATTTTTTCGATGCCCTGCACTTTGTAGCCAACGATTGACTACCTCTTGTGCTGTGAATTTACCGTAGGCCACATTTTCAGAAATGGCGTTCGATTGTTCAATTTGGCTCATTAATCTATCGGCTCGACCTTCAAAACCATCGTGCCCAAAATCTACTCGGCCATCGGCCATGTTTTTACTGTGTTTTAGTGCTTCTGCCGTAATGATTGGCATCATTTTGAGTGGTGCTAAACCTTTTCCTCTTCGGTGCTGATTTACATAATCTAAAACCGATTGTTCGAGTTGGGTTTCGCCGTTAATTTGTTCGGGAGATTGTGAGCAAGCTTGATGTGAGAGTAAAATGAAAACACAAAAGGTAAAAACAAAACAGCTTTTCATCATAAAATTATCAGTACGTTTATTCTAACGTAATTCATGGGGTTTTGTATTGTTCTTTGGTCTATTAAATTCAAAAAAATATGATATTCTGTTGATAAACAATGCTTTACATAAGTCATACGTATAAGAACCTTGGCAGAATGATATGATTATAATGAAGTTGCTATAATCAATACGTGGTGGTATATCATCTCTTTGGGATTTTTTTGGAGAAACAAATTCTTTTTTTTATAATTATAGCAGCCTTTCAGGCTTTTTTTATCCTATGCCTTTGGTCAATGCATATTCTTTCTTAAATTTTTTTAAGAATATTCTTTCTACAAACGATGATAAATTGAATTAATACTTTATTTTTATGGGTAAATGTCTGTAATTCAGCATATTCGTTTGAATACAGCCGACATCAACCTTCAATCTATTAAAATCTAATGCGTAAAACTTTTTTATTACTGAGTTTTGTGTTGCTAGGTGCGTGTGTGCACTTTGCTTCGGCACAAGCTAAAAAGCAGCCTCTGATAGTATTCGTAACTGGCGACCACGAATACAGCGGCGAATTTACTCTTCCTCTCATTGCCGCCGAACTTGAAAAAAACTACGGTTTTCGAACTAAAGTTTTGAAAGCTTATCCTAATCAAAATGCCGAGAAAAACATTCCTGGTTTAGAGGCTTTACAAGAAGCAGATTTAGCAGTTTTTTACCTCCGTTGGCGACAACTTCCTCCTGACCAACTCGAGTACATTGAAAAGTACCTTAAGTCTGCTAAACCTGTCATGGGTTTTCGTACAACCACTCATGCCTTCAACTTTCCAAAAGGTGATGCATCCGAGCGATGGAATGCCTTTGGAGAATTTGCTTTGAATGCACCTCCAGGTTGGGGTGGAAAAGCTGCCCATACACATTACGGACACGAAAGTAGTACCGATGTTTCGGTCATAGAAGCTGCTAAAAAACACCCAATTCTTACGGGTGTTGCCCCAAGTTTTCACGTACGTTCGTGGTTATATCGAGTTCTACCTGATTATCCGACTAAAGGTTCAGAATGGCTTTTGATGGGAAAAGCGGTAAATCCTGATAAAGCAGCTATCGAAAACCCAGTGGCTTGGACAGGTACAAATTCTTATGGAGCAAAGATATTTACAACTACAATGGGGCATCCTGAAGATTTTCAGGTAGAGGCCTTTCAAAGACTTATTATAAATGCCATTCATTGGGAATTGAGTAAACCTGTTCCGAAAAAGTGGAAAGGTAAAATAGATATTAATGTGCCCTATCGTGGCATGGTGAAATAGCTTCCCTGTGGTGGGTTCGGCTTCGCTCACCCACCGCGGCATTGTGCTATTTTTTTGGAAAGTACTGATAGCCAGTTGCTATGAGCGAAGCTCATATATTTTAAAATATTAGTACCTTAACATACCGATACCTGGTGGGTGAGCGGAGCCGAACCCCCAATTTCAACCCTTTATAAATTAAACTAATGAAACTTAACAACAAAATATTATTAACCCTATTTGTACTAACAGTTTTTCTGATTAGTGCATTTTTACCAGCACCACCCTCTGACTCCGTCAAGGTTGCGAAAAGCATGCATATATCGCTTATTGGGGGTAATCTTGGGTCGAGAATGATTAATTATGACCATTTCGAAACCGAAATGCACGTACGCTATCCTGATAGCCTTTTGTTTATCAGAAATATGTGTGATGGTGGCGATACCCCAGGGTTTCGCCCACATGCTAGTAGAAAATTTCCTTGGGCTTTTGATGGTGCTGAGAAATTTCAAACTGAATACGCTAAAAACTCTGATAGTCAAGGTTTTTTCGATACACCAGACCAATGGCTTACGCGTTTGAAGACTGATGTAATTATCGGAATGTTTGGCTACAGCGAGTCTTTTCAAGGAATTGCGGGTTTAGCCACTTTTAAGGCTGAGTTAGATGCCTTCATCAAATACACATTGAGCCAGAAATATAACGGTCAGTCAAGTCCACAATTAGTGCTTGTTTCTCCAATTGCTTTTGAAGATTTGTCAAGCAAATATGACCTACCGAATGGAGTAAAAGAAAACCAAAATTTATTACTCTATACCAACGCAATGCGTGAAGTTTCTGCTAAAAATAAGGTTTTATTTGTTGATGCCTTCACCCCTTCAAAAGCTTGGTATGCTGCTTCTACAGAGCCATTGACAATTGATGGTTCGCAACTTACAGCTGAAGGATATAAGAAGTTTGGCGTTTTCTTGACCGATAAAATTTTTGGTAAAGCTGTAGCTAAAGCCGAAGAACGTCGCCAGTTAATTTATGATGCCGTAATGGAGAAAAACTGGATGTGGCACAATGATTACAAAATTCCAAACGGTGTACACGTTTATGGTAGAAGATACAATCCTTTTGGACCAGATAATTATCCAGCAGAAATCGAAAAGATTCGTCAAATGACCGATATTCGAGACAATGCCATTTGGTTGGCTGCCTCGAAAGGTGAAAAGATGGATGTGGCTGCTGCCGATAAAAATACTCGTACACTTCCGCCAGTAAAGACCAATTTCAATCCTGAAAAAAATGGAAGTTTAGAATACTTATACGGACAAGATGCCCTCAATAAACTAAAAGTGCCAGCGGGTTATAAAATTGAGTTATTTGCTTCTGAAAAAGAGTTTAATGACTTGGCCAATCCTGTTCAAATGTCATTTGATAATAAGGGACGTTTATGGGTGGCTACTATGCCAAGCTACCCGCACTATAAGCCGGGTGATACCAAGCCAAATGATAAAATCTTGATTTTGGAAGATACGAATAGCGATGGTAAAGCTGATAAGCAAACAGTTTTTGCTGACGGTTTACACTTACCATTAGGTTTTGAAATAGCACCAGAAGGTGTATATGTATCGCAGGGAACAAACCTTAAATTATTTACTGATACGAATGGCGATGATAAAGCTGATAAAGTAGAAATTTTGCTGAGTGGCTTTGATGACCACGATACACACCATAATAATAGTGCCTTTTGTGCTGATCCTTCGGGGGCAATTTATGGTGGTGAGGGAGTTTTCTTGCACACCAATGTAGAAACGCCTTATGGTACAGTTCGTGCAACTAATGGCGGGTTTTATCGTTATGCTCCACAATTACATAAATTATATCGAATTGCTCAATTATCAATACCAAATCCGTGGGGGATTGCTTTTGATGATTGGGGTCAACCATTTTTTGCCGAAACCTCAAGTCCTGATGTGCGTTGGATGACTCCCGGAACGGTTTTGCCCCGCTACGGCGAATACACACATAAAGGTGTTCAGTTGATTGAAAAAGACCACATGGTTCGCCCGACTTCTGGCCTTGAGTTTTTGTGGAGTCGCCATTTCCCTGATGAGGTACAAGGCGATATGCTCATCAATAATACAATCGGATTTTTAGGTACTAAGCAACATGCTATTGTAGATGATGGTACTGGTTATAAAACCAAACATCGACAAGATTTGGTGGTAAGTGAAGACCGAAATTTCCGTCCAGTAGATATGGAAATTGCACCCGATGGCTCACTTTACCTCATTGATTGGCATAATATTTTGATTGGACACATGCAACACAATGCTCGTGACCCACTTCGTGACCACGTACATGGTCGTGTGTATCGCATCACTTATCCATCAAGACCACTCGTAACGCCTGCCAAAATTGCTGGGGCGAGTGTCGAAACCTTATTAGAAAATCTCAAATTACCTGAATATAGAAGCCGTTATCGCACACGTCGTGAATTACGTGGTAGAAATGCAGCCGAGGTTTTACCAAAACTTAATCAGTGGGTAGCAAATTTAGATAAAGCAGACCCTCGTTATGAGCATCATCTTTTGGAAGCTTTGTGGGTAAGTTGGGGCTTAGATAAAGTTGACCAAAAATTACTTCGTCAGATGCTCAAAGCTAAAGATTATCATGCTCGTGCGGCAGCGGTTGAAGTGCTTCGTTTTGTTGGGCATCAAGTGCCTGACCAAGCTGCTTTATTTATGCAAGCGGTACGTGATGAAAATAGTAGAGTTCGTTTAGGAGCAATCGTAGGAGCTTCATGGTTGAGTAAAGAAAAAGCACTTCCGATTTTGGCGGAAGCTAAAAAGAAACCGATGGATGAATGGATGGTTCACGCCCACGAGACCGCTGTGGCTCATACCAGCGGAATGGCGGTTAAACCTGTGAAAGAAATAGCTGAAAAGTCGAATCTTAAAGGAACTGATTTAGAGTTATTTAACATTGGCAAGAAAATTTATACAAAAGAAGGTTACTGCGGAACTTGTCATCAAGCAGATGGAAAAGGCTTAACGGCATCGGGTTTCCCGCCATTGGCAGGCACTACTTGGGTAACGGGCAATGAAGACCGAGCGATAAAAATTGTCTTGAAAGGGATGATGGGTCAGATAGAGGTAAACGGTAAAAAATATGCTGGCCAAGTACCGATGACTCCATTTGAGGGTTTATTGACCGATAAAGAAATTGCAGCTGTATTGACTTACGTTCGAAATTCATTTGGTAATAATGCTCCTGCAGTTTCGCCCGAAAAAGTGAAGGTTGTTAGAGCATCAGTTTTACAACAAAAGGATATCTACAACGCATCAAAATTGCTTTCAGAGCATCCGATGGAGAAGTAAAAGTTTAAATTAAGGTTGTTTAAAAGTATTTTCATGAGAAAAATTTCGGTTAAAAATCGAGTATTTTTTATTGAAAATTTTTAGGCAACCTTTCTTCATTTATAAAGGTTTAAATATCAATACGGCTTCCTATAAAGGCTAAATGTTTGAGTATTTACAATTATAAGCATTGATTTTTTCTATTTTTGTTGAAAATAAACACGCATAAACTAATGAAAAACCTCTTAATTGGGCTTTTGGCCTTAATGATTTTTTCGTGTACCAAAAATGCCGAACAATCTTCTACTTCTGCTCCTAACAAAGATTTAGCAAAGGTTTTTGATGATTATTATGAAGAAAACCTAAAACTCTCGCCGATTTCAGCAACTAATCAAGGCGATAATCGCTATAATGATTTACTGCCTAATGATATTTCGCAGGAGTTTATCGAAAAATCAAAGGCCTTTTACACGAGTTATTTAGACAAGGTAAATAAGTTCGACCGTGAATCATTGAACGATGAAGATAAGATTGCCTACGATATTTTTAAGCGAGAAATGGAGTTGCAATTGGAAGGATATAAGTTTAACGGAGAATTGATTCCATTCCAACAATTTTGGGGTTTACCGCTTACTATCGGGCAGTTGGGTAGTGGCGATGGTAGCCAGCCTTTTAAAACTGTCAAAGATTATGAAGATTGGTTGAAACGTGTATCGGCTTTTAAAGTTTGGGGCGATACGGCTGTGGTAAATTTTCGTAAAGGAATAGCCGCAGGAATAGTTTTGCCAAAATCATTGGTAGTGAAAATGATTCCTCAAATGTATGATTTAGTGGTAAGTGACCCAACAAAGAGTTTATTCTACGGACCAATTAATAAATTACCTAAAGATTTTAGTGATGTAGATAAAACTCGTTTGACAGAAGCATATAAAAAAGCTATCATGACAGAACTTGTTCCAACGTATAAGCATTTGGGCGATTTTCTGAAAAATGAATACCTTCCAAAGGCTCGAACAAGTTCGGGTATTGATGCCCTTCCACAAGGAAAAGAACTTTATACATTTCAAGCAAAAATATGGACAACTACTGATAAAACGCCTGATGAAATTTATGAAACAGGCTTAAAAGAAGTGGCAAGAATTAGGGGAGAGATGGAGAAAGTAAAAGAGCAAGTGGGCTTTAAGGGTACGCTTGATGAGTTTTTTACTTACCTAAAAACCGATAAAAAATTCTACCCGTATAAACAACCAAATGAAGTATTGGATGCTTTTAGAGGTATTCTAACTAAAATAGAGCCGAATCTAAAAAAGATGTTCAATAAGACTCCAAAGGCTAAATTTGAGGTTCGTCAGACTGAGAAATTCCGCGAGGCCTCTGCCAGTGCAGAATATAATTCTCCGTCGGTTGATGGGTCACGTCCGGGTATATTTTATGTGCCAATTCCAGATGCTACGAAATTTAATCTGACTTCTGGTATGGAATCATTGTTTTTGCACGAAGCCATTCCGGGGCATCATTATCAGAGTGCCTTGCAGCAAGAAAATACCAACTTGCACAAGTTTCAACGTTTCAATTGGTATGGTGCTTATGGCGAAGGCTGGGCTTTGTATTGCGAATCTTTGGGTAAAGAATTAGGCCTTTACACCGACCCATATCAGTATATGGGTGCTTTGGGTGATGAAATTCACCGTGCAATCAGATTAGTAGTAGATGTGGCGATTCATACCAAAGGGTGGTCTCGTGAGAAAGCCATTAAGTATATGATGGATAACGAGCCTATTTCGGAGCAAGGTGCTACCGCCGAAATAGAGCGTTATATGGCCGTTCCAGGGCAAGCACTTTCTTACAAGATTGGAGCTTTGAAAATTCGAGAATTACGTGAGAAATACGAAAAACAACTTGGTTCGAAATTTAGTTTGGCTGCTTTTCACGATGAATTTTTGAAAGATGGCTGTATGCCATTGAGTGTTTTAGAAAGAAAAATGGATGCTTGGGCAGCTAAGCAAAAGTAATTATAATATCAAGTTGGCGAAGTTTATCTTCGTCAACTTGATTACTCAAAATAACCAGTTTTTATTTCTGGATGCGGAAAAATCATTTCGAAATTACTTACAGATAAAACACTCAAAGGTTTGAGTTGTGAAATATCAGGAAAAAAGGCTGAATCTACCTCGGCCGAGACCAATTTTGCAAAAGTAGCAGAGCCCTTAGCCGGAGAATTTGTAATGTAAAGGTCGGTATTTTGTTTTTGGGCTAATTTTAAAGGAAAGAATTTTGTCGTAATCGGAAACCTGAATGAACCATTTTTGAGTCTCACCTTGAAAAAAGTCTTACCAGATACACTTACATCAAAAATGGTTTCTTGTTCGTTTGGTTTCGTGATATTAAAATCTGCCAATTCTTTTGGAATTCCCCAGTTTTTTCGACCATTATCAACGCTATCTTGACTTGAAACATATATCTTTGAAATCGAAAAAATCTTCTTTTTATCAAACTTCAACCTACCGGGCACAAACAATAACTCTCGGTATGGACCAACCTCCGAAGTTTCATAGTCAACCAACATAATCGTACCCACAAAATCGCCGTTGAATCTACTCGCTTGATAGTCAGCTAAAAATCCATACTTTTCTACAAATGATTTCGGGAAATGATAAATAAAAATATAACCATTTCCTTTAAGTTTCCAAGGAGGCGGTGCTTGCATGTGAGTGAATGACTTGTTATGGAATATTCCTTATTAAATACTACCAACTGAAAACTTAAAAAGCTATCAAGGCTCTTGCTTGTTTTTCGAGAAGGTTTTTGTAAATATCAAATGTAAATTCTTCGCCATCAAAATGGTTCTTCATATTACCAAACTTCATGCGTAAACCCATTACATCCGTACCCATATAGCTTAAAATGTCATTCAAATGGCTAAGTCCAACTGCGTTACCCAAAACACCCGCCGAAATACCAACTAATGCTGCTTTTTTATCATTAAAACTATCGGGGTATCTCAAACCATCAAAGAATGTTTTTAACACGCCAGGAAACGAACCATTGTATTCGGGTACAATAAAAACAAATTTTTGACTAGAATCAATAATTCTTTGAAATACATTAAACGCCTCATTTTTACCTGAATTATGGTAAAGTGCAGAAAAGGTAAAGTCGTAAGGGAGCTCTGCTAAATCAATAATTTGACTTTCTTGTCCAAGTGAGTTTAAAAGTTTTTGGTAGTGAATGCCTACCTTTTTTGAGACAGAATTATGTCGGTTAGTACCTACTATTATGGTAATCATTTAATCAATAAATAGTGAAAAGTGTATTAAATAAAGTTTTTTATTTGCTTTTATTTAGCTAACAAAAAATAAAATAAAATGTTCATCTATCAAAATATGTATCTTTGTAAAAAAGATTCAAACACATGTTTAAAAGTACTTTAGATAAGTTCAGAACTATTGCTTTTTTAGAAGGTTGCTCATTTATACTTTTTGGCATTACGATGCCTCTCAAATATAAGCTTGATATGCCCAAACCCAATTATTTTGTGGGTATGGCTCATGGCATACTTTTTATTGCTTATGTGGTGCTTTTAGTTCTTGTGGTGCTTCAATACAAATGGCCACTCAAAAAGGCTTTTCTAGCATTTTTGGTTTCTTTTATACCTTTTGGTACTTTCTACGCCGATAAAAAACTATTTCGTGAATAAATATACTCCGAAAATGGAATTTATGTGTCCAATTTAATGGTATTTGTTGTTTATTTAGGCTCAAAATTGATTTTATAAGATTGATGCTTAAGCTAATTGGCTTTAGTTTTTACTATTTCTTTAGCTAAAGTCAGAGTAGATGTTTTTTTACTAAAGATTAGATAAGCTAAAAACTTGTCGTACTAGATTATGATATGATACAACACGAAGCGAAAATCTTTCTTTCTGCTCAACGTCCTAAAACCGAACTTTCATGGTTTCGGAGCTTTCATAGTTTTAATTATGCAGACCTTTATAAACAGCCTATTGGTAGTCTTAAAGTATTGAATGATAATACTTTATCCGCAGGAAAAGGGCTTAAAACGCAAATTAAAAAATCAACGGAGGTCTTAATTATTCCTTTAGTTGGAGGTGTAGAATTTAAAAATAGTACGGGCTACCATGATTTTCTAGAAACAGGAAAAGTACAAATATTCTTGGCCCAAGCAGGCACGGAATATGAGGTGTTTAACCCTTATGAAACAGAACTGATTAATTATTTGGAAGTGTTGATTGAGAAAGAGCAAGTAATAGAAACATCGACTACATCAGCTATCATTGACACTGAAAAATGCAATGAATTATTATTGGTTTTTTACTCGCCACAGCAAGATGCACTAGTAAGTTTTGGGAAATATTGGGGTAGAGAAGAGGGTGTTTATCAACGGCATTTTGGAAAAAGTTCGATGTATTTTTTTGTAATAGAAGGAGCTTTTGAAATAGATAACAAACTCATGGAAGCACGTGATGGCTTAGCTATTTTTGATGCCGAAGAGATTGAATTTGAAGCCCTTTCAAACAATGCAATGTTTTTGATTTTTGAGATTCCTGCTTGATTCAAAGCAAAAAGATAATATTTACCGTAAATAAAAAAACTGATACAACTTTAATAAGAGGACTTACGTCTTAGGTGTATAAGTTGAAAGTTTTGCCGTGTTTGCTTACACTATTATCTAATAAATTCTAACATTATGAAGAGAGAAGATTTCATCAAAAAGGGCTTGGGCTCCTTAGGATTATTGGCAGTTATTCCCGCATTAAGTTCATGTATCAAAGATGAAGTAGCTGCCGATACCACAAGCAATAGCAGTAATACTATTATTAACTCTGACCCAACTGTTACACCATCTAGCTGTTCGGTTACAAATTCTGAGACTGAAGGACCCTTTCCAACGAAATCACCTTCTACTCTTGTCACGAATAATATTGTTTCAGATAGAAAAGGTACACCCTTAACAATCAAAGTATATATCAGAAATGTTAATGCTGGCTGTGCAATTATTAAAGATGCGATTGTAGATATTTGGCATTGTGATGCTGCGGGGCTCTACTCAGAATACGGCGGAACTGGTATGCAGAGTGCGAATATGACGGCTGTTCACTTTTTAAGAGGACGCCAAACCACTGATGATAATGGAATGGCAGCGTGGACGAGTATTTATCCCGGTTGGTATTCGGGAAGAGCCCCGCATATTCACGTACATGTGTATAATAGTGCAGGAAAATCATTATTAGTTACTCAAATTGCTTTCCCAGAAGATGTGAGTAAGGTTGTATATGCACAAGGCGTTTATGCAAGTCATGGCCAAGCTGATACCACAAATGCTCGTGATAATGTATTTAGTGATGGCGTGACAAACGAGATGCCAACCGTTACAGGAAGTGTTTCTACTGGGTATGTACTTGCACATACTATTTACGTTAAGGCCTAAGTTTGGTTAGTTATACATAAATATTTTTAATGGTGGAATAAAATTATTTCCATCATTTTTTATAGAGTTGATACACATGGGTGGCTAATCAAAATGATAAATAAGACTTCTATTCAGAACTCATAATTAATAGAGTTTTACAGTCGATTTAAGTGCTTAATTAAGAGTTTTTGTTGAAAGCTTAATTGTACTTGTGAAGACATTTGTATGACTTTGATTAAGAATGAAAAGCTGAAAAGTTACATTTTTCTAATACAAATACACTTATCAATCATTTTCTAAAAATCCTTATAAATTTAAGGTCTTACTTGGCTAACTAATTTATTTTCTGGTTTTTTACTCGAAATACCCATTGGTAATTCCTTCACTTCTTTACGCTTAAAGAGTGTATTAAAATTACGGGTGTGTTGTAGGCTTACACCATTGACAGATACGTTGCTATTGAAGTTATAATAGTAGTTAGGGACACTGCGGCTGTAAGCTTTCAACCTCCATGAACCCTCTTCGTTAAGTAGCCACTCAACTTCACCGCCATAGAAATAATTGTTGGTTGTTTGACCATCGTTTTGAAGAATCGTGTTGTTGAGGCTTACTTTTACGTTATTGCCAAATTTGTAGGAGAAATTTAACTGCGTATTGTTTATCAAACTTTGGCGAAGATTATTCAAATTGCCTTTTCCGAGTTGCACGGCTACTTCCAAATTAGGGTCAATTTTTGAAGCAATATTACCTAATTGATTAGTCAGAATACCACTTACATTATCTAATAAGAGCTGAGAATCAAGGGCGTCTCTGAAGCTGTTATCATTGAAGAGTCTATTCAATGCCGTAATTCCAATGAAATTATTGTTAAGTAATTGTTCGTCATCGTGTAAACGTTGTTCGAACGCCAATACTTGCGGTTGTAGATTAAGTGGAATTCGGCGTTGATTGAACTTAATATCAAACTTTGTGGTAGGTTTCATTAGCTTATCAGTAAGCATAATCGAAGCCACAACAGGGTATAGGGTGTTTAATTCGGCCGAATTCGTTGTTGTATTACTTACAATTCCGTTGAGTGAAATATTTGCGGTATAACTAGCTCCGATATTGATATCGGCATCATAAGGGTCTCCGCTCCACAGAATTTTACTACCATCAGCAATATCAAATTTGCGGAGTTTTGAGATATTCTGCAAGCTAAAATCATACTTTCCACTTTTAATTGTATAAGGCCCCGACATTGAAAATTCACCACGAGTATCATATACGATACTAATATTTCCGTTGCCTACGGCATTGAGTTGGTCTTGATTCGTACGGTCGAAGATAACAATACACTCGGCGTCAGGCGTGAGCGTAAAATTGAAAGCCATTTTTAGACTCCCTGCTTCTCGACTAATAACAGTATCTTTTTTAGCACCAGTATTTTCAACTTTATTGATATTACGACTAATAAACTTAATGCCTTGTTCTTCAGTATTTACGGTGGTTTCACCATCAAGAGGAATCGTAATTTTAGTGCCTTTTTTACTTGTTAAATCACCTGTGATATTGACATTTACAAAGTCTCCTGTAATGTGTAAATCTCCAGTGGCGATACCAGTTCCGTAAAAATCTTCGTTATCTTTGATAGTTGTATTCATGATTTTGAAACCATCTCTATCTTTAATGTAAGCATGGATTCCCAGCATGAAATTACCACCACCACCATTAAAAATACCCCCTTCGAGGTCTGCTTCGTTGCCATTGGCATCACGAACTTTAAAGCCTTTTGCTGCTACAAATCCTTCTTCGTTGAAATTGAGTTGATCATCAAAATACAAATACGAATTTAATTCATTGATTCTTAAAACGCCTTTTTCAAAGTCTACACTTCCTCTAATGATTGGGTCTTTGGCTGTGCCTCTAACTGTAAGCGTACCCGTGGCGTAGCCATCAATTTTCGAGAAAATGTCATCAACAAATGATTCGAAAATCTCTAAATTGGTTTTCTTTAAAGTGGCTTTTAGATTTAGAGGATTGTAATCATCTTTGGGGTCGTATGTGCCAGAAACTCTAAAAATCTCATTGTTGAGCCGAACAATATTGCCGTTGATATTAAGGCGTTGTCTGAGATTATCCCAAAGAGCTTCGCTGGCAATATTTCCAATCAAAATATTCTTATAATTAAGCTCATCAATGCCTAAATTGCTAGTGATAATGGCATCATCATAGATATCACGCATGGTTAATTTTCCATTAACGATACCTTTAAGGTCTAGATTAGTAAGGGGTTTTAGTGTATGTAAATCAAAATTACGAACTTCTATGTAAGATTCAACCGTAGAATCCTGTGAGAACGAACCATTTAACGATATACTTTGGTTATGGCTCGAAACAGCTACGTCTTCGAAGCAAACTTCATCTTGATGAATATTGATTAAGTTATTTTTACCTAACATCCATTGGCTCCCAAGTAGGTCGAGTTTGGTATTTTTGGGGTTGAATGTAATGTCTAAACCTTCTGATAAAAATGTAAGCTTTCCGTAAGCTTGGGCTTTGTTCGGACTATTTTGTTGCTTGATTTTTCCATCAAATTCAATGATATTTCCTTGCCCCCACGTACCTGTTACTTCAATTTTCTCCGTTGGAGTCAAATCAGCTAATTTTTGTGTAGCCGAATTGAAAATTAGAGAAGTTAAAATCTTAGGCGAATTGGCTTCTTTTGAAGTATTGAAATCAACTTCATTGCCATAAAATGCCAACGAACCGTGGCGAAGCGTATCAATTTTTCCTGAAAGCGAAAGTTCAGCCGTATTTCTTACATTAAAACTACCACCGAGTTCAGTTCCGTGTGAGATATATAAATCGGGATAGAAATAGGCAAAAAAGGGCTCAGGCTTCTTAAAAGTTATTAAGTAGTCGAGTTTGTATTTATCGTTGATATCAGCATAGGGCTTTTGAGCGTAATAATTTAATCTGGTTTGCTCTTTATCATAAAAATACTGCACATATTCTTTCGAAAGACGAGACAAATCACTTATTACCTTACTCGGAGTGAATATACCCGATATATCTACATTGAAAAACTCAGAAAGTAAACTTATCCGGCGTGCGTCGTTGCTTAAAGTCGATGTAAGGAAAAGAGAGTCGATACCCAATTGGCGTTTATCATATTGCAAAACAGTGTTGAGTAATTTAGCCTCCCCAAGCCAATTATCTAGCTCATTGCCTTGAAAGTTTAGGTTTATTTCCGAGCGAAGCTTTACATCATTTTTGGAGTAACCAAGTGGTCTAAGATTGGCATTTTGCACAATTCCGTGAATATCAAATTTATTAAGGGCTTTGGCAAAATCTACTTTTCCACTTACATTAAAAGTGAGATTGGTATCTTTTACGCTCACTTTCCCATCAAAAAGCGATTGGCTCATGGTTCCATCGACATAGATATTTTTGAAATCATAGCCATTGAAACCAATGCGGTCAACCTTGCCATCAAAATCAAGTGCGGCATCTTTAATGGTAAAGCCTTTACCTTTAATTTTTCCAGCAAACGATAATTTTTGTAAATAATCAGACTGTTCTACGAATCTACCTAAATCAAAATTTTCAACGGCAATTACACCATCATACGTAGGTAAAGTTTTTGTATTTTCGGGTATTTTCATTTTGATTTTTCCCGAAACATTTCCCATGGCTGATTTAAAAATAGCATCTGTTTCAAAATCGTTGTAAACGCCTTTGAAGTTTCCGGCAAAATTTACTACTCCAAATTTTTGTACATGAGCATTGTAGAGCGAATCACCTACGTATTGGCGGGCATCAGTGGCATCTATTTGACTGAGCTTCCAATCTAAAATCATGTCTGCTTTATATAAATCAGGCAAGTGTTTGAAGGCTATATCACCATCTAAAAAACTATTCTTGCCAAACTTTAGGTTAAAATCCTTTACCCGAAAATTGTGAACAGTACCGAGAAAATTACCATTTAGCAGGTAATTTTCTCGGTATTGATACATGTCAGTAGCGAATCTTCCTAGGTCTTGTGCATCAATCTCACAATCTCTTAAGTTGCCTATCATCACAACCTTTTCATTGAAGTCACTAAAGTCTCGTGGACTGTCATATTCAAAATGAACCGAATTTCGAAGGGTTGAATTATTGATTTTGGCAAATAAATTATCAAATCGCATTGACTTCCTTGAATAGAAGAAACTTGTATTCAGTTGTTTGATTGTTAAATCACTACGGCGTTCTACGCCTTCCATGTTTTTCAAGCCCAAAGTAATGGTATCACCCATAATGAAGAAATTCTTGATATTTCCTCTTATGTTATTGACAGTGAAGTTGTTATAATCGAACTCTTCTTTCGGGAAGCGTGCTTCTTCGGGGTCAGCTAAGGTAAAAGTGCCATCTTGAATATAGGCTTCATCAATGGTAAAAGGCGTATTGTGCTCACCCTTCAAGCGATTCGTTGTATCAGTAGGGGCTGTTAACTCTTCAATTCTTGCAATCCATTTATCAATGTTCAAATCTCCATCTGGTTCGTAAATAAGTTTAACCCTCGGATTACGAATCATCACGTAATCAAGGTTATTATCGAAAGTCAGAATTTTTTCCCAGCTAAAGTCAAAATTGGTTTTGCAGTTCACATAAAGTTCTTTCACAAATATCATTTCACGATTTTTTTGGTCGTAAATGGTGATATTTTCTAGAGTAATTTCATCAAACCAAGTCAATCTAGCTTTTTCTATAGTAACTTTCGAGCCTAATTTTTTTGATAATAATTCGGTTGCTTTACGCAGCGTAGAGGTTTGAAACTGAGGTAATTGCATGGCATAAAATACCAAGCCAAAACCCATCAAAAAAAGGAAGAGTAAAGTTCTAATAACACGCTTAGCATAGTAAGCCCATACCAAACTAAGCATTAGAATTCCGATAAGAATAAGTAAACTTTTGGGTACTGGCATAAACACCAACAAGCCACTCATCATGGCTACAACCATGAGAGAGATGAGTGTAATGGTGAATATTTTAATGATTTTACCCATTTTTGTAGGACAGGTTTGCAACCTGTCAACTGCAATTTATTTAAGCACAATTCAGAGAAATGTGTTGTAAATAGTGTTAATTTTGTATTTTAAGAACAGAATCTAACTTGTAAATCTTGAATATTTTAGCAATTGAATCATCGTGCGACGATACGTCGGCGGCTATTATTTCTAACGGCAAAATTCAGTCTAACATTGTGGCTGGACAGCTAATTCATGAACTTTATGGAGGTGTAGTACCTGAGCTGGCGTCCCGAGCTCATCAGCAGCACATTGTTCGAGTAGTTGATAAAGCCATACAAGTTGCGAATATAACAAAAAAAGACCTAAATGCCATAGCTTTTACGCGTGGTCCTGGGCTTTTAGGCTCATTGTTGGTGGGAACCTCATTTGCGAAGGCCATGGCTTTAGCTTTAGGCATACCTTTAATTGAGGTAAATCACATGCAAGCCCATGTATTAGCACACTTTATTGATGAGCCTCGTCCTGCTTTTCCATTTCTGTGTTTGACCGTAAGCGGAGGACATACACAAATTGTTTTAATTAAAGATGTGGATAAAATGGAAATTCTCGGCGAAACACAAGATGACGCCGTAGGAGAAGCATTTGATAAGACTGCCAAACTTTTAGGTTTACCTTATCCAGGAGGGCCATTAGTTGATAAACACGCTCAGTTAGGCAATCATTTAGCTTATGAATTCCCTTTGGCAGAAATGCCCCAGTATAATTTTTCGTTTAGCGGGATAAAGACTTCAATTTTGTATTTTCTTAAGAAAAGAGTTGAGGAGAATCCGAATTTTGTGGCAGAAAATATCAATGATATTTGTGCAAGTGTGCAGCATACGTTGGTGCGAATGGTATTACAAAAGCTTCGTCGTGCGGCACGTGATTTGAAGATAAGAGAAGTGGCTATTGCGGGTGGTGTATCGGCTAATTCTGGACTTAGAAAAGCTTTATTTGAGATGGGTGAAAAAGAAGGCTGGAATGTGTATATTCCTGATTTTCAATACTGTACAGATAATGCTGGGATGATTGCTATGGCAGCACATTTCAAATACCAAAAAGGAGATTTTTCGAGCCAAGAAGTGAGCCCGCTCCCAAGAATGGAGTGGGGGTGATAAGTCTTTTAAAAACAAAAAGGATAGAGTCTTCAAACTCTATCCTTTTTGTTTTTTCTATTCAAATTTCTCAGAAACTCCTCAAACCACTTATATAAGTAATACCACCCAAAGCACGCATTTGGCGAGTGATGGCATTCGTACGGCGATTGACATAAGGCCCAGGTTTAGCAGCTGACCATTTTCTTGGACTCGGTAAAACGGCTGCAATTCGAGCAGCTTCTTGGCGAGAAAGATTTTTGGCAGAAGTATTGAAAAAGCGTTGCGAAGCCTCCTCAACACCGAAAGTCATATCTCCCATTTCTGCTACATTGAGATAAACTTCTAATATTCGTTGTTTCCCCCAAATTAGTTCGATTAAAACAGTAAAGTAAACTTCAAATACTTTTCTAATATAACTCCTTGATTGCCATAGAAATACGTTTTTGGCAACTTGCTGAGAAAGTGTACTTGCTCCACGCAGTTTTTTGCCTTTGAGGTTTTTAGTAAAAGCATTGCTCATGGCCTCAAAATCGAATCCATTGTGCTCTGGAAAGAGTTGGTCTTCAGCAGCCACTACTGCCAAAGGTGCTTCTTTCGATATTTCATCGTAAGATACCCAATCGTAGTGAATTTCACTATCTTTTCCCTCTTCAATAGCCTCCATTTTGCGAGAAATCATGGTGGAGGTTACGGGTATTGGAACAAATTTGTAAACAACTACTAGACCTAAAGAAATAATAAAAAAATAAAGAAGTGTCTTTAATACCAATCGCTTGAGCTTACTTTTCCAGTTACTGCTCTTTTTCTTCGAAATAGGTCCTTCGGTTGATTTATTATTTTTAGTTCTGAATGTATTTTTTCCTCCTCTTGGGTCTTTGCTCATAGCTTCAGTATATAAAAAATAGGTTCGAATGTTTCGATAATGATTATGTTTAAAATTAAGGCATTATTTATGCCAAAATTTAGTACAAAAGTCGGAAAGAATTTTATTTCATACAAACCATTTTCCTTCAGCCACTACTTTAACTTTTCCGCCAACTTCTAAGTTGAAGTCATTTTGGGCATTTATTTCCCCTCGAATTCTAATCAAAGAAGGTCGATTCATTTCATAACCTTGCTCTACTCGATAGTTGATTTTATCAGATTCGTATTGCAGTAAATAAGCTAATAAACAAGCGTTGGCACTACCAGTCGCGGCATCCTCAACTACTTTGTCGTTTTCGTAGCAAAACATTCTTGCATGGAGTTGATTATCAGTGCTTTCTGTTTCACGAGTATATAGAAAGAAGGCCGTCGTAAGACCATCAGTTGCATTCGTTTTGAAGAGTTGGTGTTTTATTAACCAATTTTTTACAGTTTCCTCTTGAAACTTAACTTGTTTTATTGCCTCTAAATTTCGAACAGCAATAATGAGATAAGGCAAACCAGTTGAAACTAATTGAATAGGCATGTTTTGGTCAAGGACTGACTGCTCTAACCCTAAAATCGAAGCAATTGAAGTATCAAATTGTTTACCAAAGAATGGATTTGAAATTTTTAACCAAAGTGAGTCAGCTTCTCGAATAACAGGTACTTGCCCGACCTTGAGGTTAAGAGTAATCTTATCTTGAAGTGTTTTTTTTGCTAAAATATAAGCTGTTCCTAAGGTAGGATGCCCAGCAAACGGCACTTCATATTCAGGAGTGAAAATTCTTACGTCAAAACCACCGTTTTTCTTTTCATCAGAAATGATAAATGTTGTTTCTTGAAAATTAATTTCACGGGCAATTTGAAGCATCTTTTCTTCTGATAAAATGCCCGTGTTCTCAAATACAGCTAGTTGATTACCTTGGTATTTTTCTTCAGCAAAAACATCAACAATATGAAACGTGATTTGCTTCATTTTTTTGAAAATATTCTTTCGAATGGACGAAGGTTTTGTCCAACAAAATCATGCGGAAATTTATCTTCTTCAGGTAATCCAACTGGAAGGTTTTCATCGTCTGATGGCCAGTAGTTTGTACCAAAAATAAAGTCCCAAATACTGAGTGTAATGCCATAATTAAAACCATAAGGATGACTTTCTGGCAAATATTTAGCATGGTGCCAAAGGTGCATTTGCGGGCCATTAAATAAGTATCTGAATGGACCAAGGTTGATTTTTAAATTGGCATGTCCAAGTTGGCCCGTTACTAACGTGAAAATATGAACAATGAAAAAGTCAGTCACTCCCACACCAATCATCGCAAGTGGAATATATTCGAGGCTTCTGTAGATGACATTTTCCATCCAGTGATAACGAAGGAGAGCGGCAAAGCCCATTTCTTCGGTGCTGTGATGAACCTTATGAAATTCCCACATCCAAGGTACTCTATGTAATAGGCGATGAATGCCCCATTGCATAAAGTCACGAATAATAAAAATAATAAGTAATTTAGACCAAAATGGTAGATGGCTCACATTGATTGCCACAATGTTAGTAATACCGAAAAGTCGAAGAAAATCATTAAAAGCTTCAACTCCTACCATTGAAAGAGCATTATAGGCCACTAATGAAAATAAGAAGTAATTCCAGAATAGATAAAAAATATCAAGCCAAAAATCCTGGCGAATAAGAGGTTGGTTTTTTCGCCACGGAAATTTTATTTCGAGCAACCAAATAGCTAACGATGCCCCTACCAGCCAATAAAAATAGTTATGCCAACTCGGATTGAGAATTTCATTGATAAAATAATTAAAATATCCCGAATAGGCTCCTTGAATAATTTTTAGATATTTTTCCATATTGGTCAAAAAATTCGCTTTATGAGAGTCATGAAGCAAACAAATAACCCCAAAATAAATCATTTAGTTTTTTATTTGGAGCTTTTAATGATGATTTTTGTTTGTAGCCCTTTTGTGTTTAATTTATTAGATAACTCCTGTAACTTGTTTAATTCTTTTTCCATACAAAATACCCAAACATCAATCCTTTTACAAAAGTTTGAATGTCTAAGATATTCGTAATTTCTTCAGTTTGTATACGTTGCCAATTTTGTTTTAGTTTAGTCGTATTTATGAGTTCTTTTACTTGTGAACTTTGTTCTAATTGACTTAATAAATCATTTACACGAGTTTTATCATTCAAAACTCGGTGACGAACATCAGATGCCTGCAACCCTTTCTTCTTCTCAAAAAGTACTTGGTCTGGCAGTATTCCATTCATCATAGTTTTGAAGATGTCTTTTGTGTTGAGATTTTTATCAAAAAAAGCATGGTTGGGTATTGAAAGGCAATATTCAATTACATTTACATCGCCCGTAGGGTCTCTATATTCAAAGCCATGAGTATGTCCATCTACTGCTCCACTTAGACATCGAGGATTATTGCCTATGTCTAAAATACGTAACATTCCTGCTTTAGAAGTAGGGAAATAAGGTATAAAATTTCGGTTATTGTTATTTATATCTTCTATAATATGCCATTCTTTCAAAATATTTTCAGATAAATAGTTCTTATCAATATAAGATAATAAAGTTTTATTTTTGGAAGCATAATACGTAGGATAATGCTTAATAAGCAATGGTTTAACAATTCTTTTGAGAAGCTGTATAGGATTTTTTAAATAAACAGAATGATTGATGGGTAATAAATAATCTAATCCTGTATATGAAATAGTTGCATTCCCCATTTCACCAGATAACAATGTACCAAAACCATTTTTAGCTGCTTGTGCAGATAAGTCTACTAGCCAGAAAGCATTACATGCGGCATGAAACAGATTATCATCATTATCAAAAGCTTTGATAAATCCCTCAATTGGAGAAATATTCTCAGAAGTCAAGAGAATAGGATCTATATTGCCAGCATGTTGAGCAGTTGCTAAAATATTCTTGCTTTCATCTGGGAAATAGTGTTCGAAATTTTCTTGTGCTACTTTTTCTTTATAAAAAGGTATATGACTAAAAGTAGTCAGTCGTTTACCTTCTTTGGCTAATATTGAGGCTGCCATGCTCGTTACTGAGCTTGAATCAAAACCTCCACTAAGCATGGAACTTACAGGCTTGTAACTTCGTAAGCGTACACGTACAGCTTCTTGAAAAATCTCACGTAATTCTTCTGCGTATAAGGTCGGTTTTTTGTAAAGCCGCAATGAAACATTCTCAGGAAACCAATAACGTTGTAGGCTTATTTGGCCATTTTTAAACGTTAGTGTATGAGCAGGAGGTAGGCAATTTAAGTTTTTATATGAAAGTTGGCCCTTGATTTCATCAAATTTCCAAATTATGAGTTTTTTTACAAAAACCTCAACATTAATTTCTTTCGTAAAACTTTTTAAAGCGAAAATGGCTTTCGCCGAAGATGAAAATGCAAATTGCTCTCCATCTAAAAAGTAATAAAGAGAAGTGTAGCCATGATGGTCACGAGCCAAAAATAATTCTTCTTCAAGTATATGATAGCAGACAAACGACCAATCACCTCTTAAATAACGTGGGCTTTCTTTACCCCACTTTAAATAGGCTTTTTTTATGAGTTCACCGTCGCTTAGTTGTGCGTGAAGTTTTAAATCTAAGCGTTTGGCTAAATCCTCTCGATTATCAAGCCGCCCAGTCGAGGTAAAAATTATTTGCTGTTCGGATAAAAATTGAGGTTGAACTTCAAAAAGTGATTCGGGTGTATTGTAAGTAAGTAAGTGCCCAGTAGAAAAATAATCTTTTGCGAAAAATTGATGTTTAACATGTGGTAAATGCTGAATACCCCTATACATTTCTTCCATTTTAGGGACCACATTATTTAGATTTTTATCGAAAATGCCGTAGAGCAAACTCATATTATATTTATTTTGACCCTATTATTTTAGCAAGAATACTCTGAAACCCAATTAATTTAAGCCAAAGTTCATGATGAGGCTTAATTCTTTCATTGATAATTGGAAGTACTTCTTTAAGGAGTTGACTAATACTAAATGTTTTGTAGATTTCAATTTGAGAAGCAATAACGAGGATTTCTGAACGATACTTTAAGGCTTTTTTGATAATTTCTTGAGCATCTTTTAATTCCGATTCTCCTTGTTGTACTTTTTTTAGTGGAGAGCAGAAATAAGTAGTGCAAATATTAGGTCGAACCTTATCATACACTGTACAACAACTATCAAAGTAAATACAGGGATGTTTAAAATAAAATTTACCCTCTTTCTCGGTAATACTTTCGGAATCAAAATATTGAACCAATTTTAGTTCATACTCATCAATAGGGGCTTTACCGAATAGCGTACCGTCACAACACATGCCACATTCTTTGCATATTTCTGAAAGTTCAGTTTGCATATACTATTTATCAAAATATCAAAGACAAACGATAAGTAGGGGGTAATTATTTATTAAAATCTAAATTTCTCGTTTTGAAAACTAACTCAACGAGAAATTTAGTAAAGTCTATCAACTTGCAAATTCTCCTTTATCAGCTCCGAAAAGAGTATTATTAGTTATCTCTAAACTTTCCATCGCAGGTTCAATCCATTGCTTTTTTGAAGTTTGTTCGTTGCTTTGTTCTGTGTTGTTTGCTAAGTTTTTTTCCATAGGATTTAAAAAATTAAATTAATTAATGAAAAGAAAATTAAATTTATGATACCGAACGGATACCATTTATAATAGCAAGGTTATAATAGGGTGGACTTGGTTTGTAAGTACTTATATATTGATTATTTACAACTTCTAAAACACTACCAGCTCTTTTAATTTATATTTTTTTTGCTCGTAATTGACCTAAAAAAAATGTAAAATCAGAATAAAATCTTGTAATTTCACAAAATTACATTTAATAAGTGATTTTGCTATACTTTCTATTTTTTTTTATGAATTTTAAAAAAAATTACTTTTTAAGTATCATCAAAAGTACTTAATTTGCAAAAAAAAGAGCTATGTTTAAATACCTTGCTTATGGTATTCCAATAGTATCATCATTAGAATTAGTGGCATTTATTAAGACAACAGATGTCTTTGATGAACAACAAAGTATATTTGTTTCTGAAGGCAAGGTTCCTGACAAGTTAGAAAATCCAGCCTTAGAGGTAAAACCTTTTTCTGTTTTTAACGAAAATGAACTTTTATACACGGTACCAGATGTTGCTCGCTATTATATAAGAGATGGAAAGGAAATTATTATTGAAAAACTAAATGGTGACTGGAGTGAAGTATTATTGTTTTTCTATTCGAATTGTATGGCGGCCGCTTTGTTTCAACGAAATTTGATTCCATTTCATGTGTCTGGTATTTTTGTTGATGAAAATCGGGTATTATTATTTGCTGCTCCTTCAAGAACAGGTAAATCTACAACTTCAATAATGCTCCAGCAGAAAGGGTATGCTCCTTTTACAGATGATACGGCAGTCTTGAGTATTGAAGGTGGAAAATGTTTTGCACAGGCTTCCTATCCGATGATCCGCTTGTGGCAGAATACAATCAAAGTACAACAGATTTTAGATGAATCCTGTAAGCTCAACTTACGCTCTGATATTGAGTTAGGTAAATATGGATTTATGTTTCATAAAGCTTTCGTACCACACAAAGTAGAAGTGGCAGGAATAGTGTTTTTAGCCGCAGAAGGAAGTGAAATAAGTATCAGTAGGGTAAAGCTTAGCCATGCCATGCAACAATTAGGAAACAATATATATCGCAGGCAATGGTTAAGTGGTATGAAAAAACATGTTATTCAATTTGAGCATCTTACGGGCATTATTAATGCTATTCCTGCTTGGAAAGCCGTTCGCCCTACAGCTATTCCGACTTTTGACAGTTTTGCAGAGGCAATCGAGGAGCAGATTATCAATCTATTCAGCAAAAATGAAATATTAGTTCAATAGAATAATGGATGAGATTTCTGTTAATAAACAAATTGTTTGGTTGGCATCTTATCCTAAATCAGGCAATACGTGGTTTCGGTCATTTCTAACGGCTCTTTTAAATGAAAAAAATATTGACTTAAACCAAATGGTGACTGATGGTATATTTTCAAGTAAAAATCACGTTGAAAATACTTTAGACCTTGAGGCCGATTATCTGAGTCGTACTCAAATCGAACAATTTCAACGAATTGCATTTACCCATTTATCTAACAGTAGCAAAAAAAAAGTTTATATTAAAATTCATGATGCTTTTACATTTTCAGAGAATGATGCACAGCCGCTTATTCCTGAAACTCCATCAAAAATAGCTATATATTTTGTCAGAAATCCGCTTGATATAGCATTATCATTGGCCAATCATATCGGAAAATCAGTTGAAGAAGCAATTGGAAATTATATTATTAATCCAACAGGTTATTTTGGTAATTTGAAAAATTCAACCAATAATCAATTTTATCAGCCATTAGGTACTTGGTCAATGCATGTAGAAAGTTGGCTAACAAGACCCAATTTTCCGGTACACTTCATGAGATATGAAGATATGAAAGAAAGACCATTTGAGACATTTAAAGCAGCCGTACAAGCAATAGGGTTAGACGTGAGTGAGGAACAGATACGATTTGCTATTAACGAGAGTCAGTTTGAAAAACTACAAAAAAAAGAACAGGAAAAAGGATTTATAGAGAAACAGAATCCATCATCCACTTTCTTTTTTAAAGGCCAAGTAGGCCGTTGGAAAGAAGAGTTGAGCGAAGAGCAAATTGAAAAAATAAGACACTACAATGAGCCAATGATGAGAAGATTTGGCTATTGGTAATATAATTTATACATACAAAAACTAAACATTAATAAAATACTATGAAAACACAAGAAGAGACTTCTGAAGTTATGGATATTCAAGTAGAAAAAAAAACTTGGATAAATCCAACAATGGAATTTATAGAAATTGAAAATAAACTCAATATTGACTTGCTGGCTACGGTTGCTTCGTAATTAAACTATTTAATTTTTTCCAATGAACTACCAATTAAACACTGAAAAAATTCTCTTTACTCAATTAGGTGAAGAGGGCGTTATTTATGATACTGAAAGTAATGAATATGTATCATTAAACGAAACATTTTTCAAGATTTTACAGGGTATTGAGAATAGAAAGACAACCGAGCAGATTGTCAGAAATCTTTGTGATGAATACGACATTTCGGAAGAAAAATGTGCACGAGAAGTACATGCGGCTCTTCTGAAATTAGCAGATAAAAAGTATATTATCTAATGAAGATTCTCAGAAAAATAATAAGCTTTTTTAGATTTACTTTGCGTCAAAAATTATTAATAATAGTGGTGTGTTTTTTAGCTATTTATAGTTTTATATTATTCCGTTTTTTCAAACATGCTGCCAAATTTAAGAATATCTACAAGGATGTTAATAATGAAAAAGATTTTGATAAAAGCTTTATAAAGGATATTCGCTTGGCTATCAATGTGGTTGGTAAATATATATTTTGGGAAAATGTATGTAGACATCAGGCTTATCAAGCGATGATTCTTTTTAGCTTTTTCAATATTCCTTACCAGATTTTTGTAGGGTTTAAGAAAAACCTAAATGGTCAAATTGAAGGACATGCATGGACAGTTGTAAATGGAGAAATGATAACGGGCTTTTGCAAGGTTGAGGAATACGTAGTTCAAAATGTTTATTGATGAAGATTAAAGAATTAAAAATTTCATTAGAACTTCAGATTTTAATAGAATCGATAAAGGTGGTTTTATTAGACGAGCCTACCCTTCATTTTTCAAGCCTTATTAATTTATCATCAGTAGATTGGGAAAGAATAAAAAAAATGCTTGCCTATCATCGGATTCGGCCGGTATTTTATGAGGCTTGTAGGAGGGTTGGGTTTAGTAATATGTATATTCAACAACTAGAAAAATTTGTTAAGATACAAGTACTAAGTAGTCTTACAGATAAAAATGAGCTAGAAAATATCAGTACGATATTACAGGAAAAGAACATAGAGGTTTTACCATACAAAGGAATTCTTTTTTCAGAAAAGCTATATCATAATTTAGCTCTTAGGGAAAGTTCGGATATTGATATTATAGTTAAGGAAGAACATGCAAAAGAGGGTTTAAAAGCACTGTTAAATGCGGGTTTTGAGGTTAAAATTGAAAAGAAAATAAATTTAGATTTTTCTAATGAAAATGTTCTAGATAATTTGTTAAAAATACCAAGTCGAGAATTAAGCCTGCGAAGAAAACAAAAAAGAAATGAGGTAAGAAACATAGATTATCATTGGGCAATCAGTGAAAAGTATAGAGGGAATGTAATAAATATTGAAGATTTTTTCAAAGATATAATATTAGAAGATTTTGGAAAAAAGAAAATCTGGGTTCCAAACCCGAAAGGTATATTTAAATTACTTTTAAATCATCATGGAGGTAGAGATTGCTGGATGCGACTTAAAGATGTTTGTGATTTGATAGCTTTTCGGAGTAAATATTCATATTTAGATATAAAATTATTATTAAAATATGCATCTGAAATGCAGATGGTACGTACATTCGAACTTGGAATGTATCTATGTGAAAACCTCTCCTCTAAAAAGCTCAAACATGTTGAAAAAGATTATAAAATAGTTAGTAAAGTCATTGAATCTTGGGAAGATTCAATACAATTAAGTGATAATTCGCAACTATTTAAATATTTTTCATTATATCGTCATTTACAAGATGAAAAGTTGAATTGGTGGGGTACTTTTCTATTAATAGTTAAAGTTCTATCAACTCCCCATATTTTAGAGCATAGACGTTTGATTACATTTTCTGAGCAATATGTGTTATTAAATGCTTTTGCAAAAGCTCTATCCTTTGTTTATTATAAATTGTTAAAAAAGAAACTCATAGATTACTAATAATTACTGATTGAATATTAAGGCATAATAAAATACCTCCAAGGAATTGTAAATAGCATTTATGAAAACATATTTACTCTAAAACTAACCATGTAAAACTTTCAGCGGGGATATTTACATCTACTTCCACTTCATAACTTCTACTAACTGTATGTATTTTGCTTTTACCTTCTTTTTCTCGTATTGTAACCTTATCAGATAGACCTGTATAATAAACAGGAATCTTTACTTTGCGACTAATGTTTTCTTTTAGTGGATTGTAGAGCATCACGAAACCTTTTTCTTTCAAAGAAGGGTTTGCGTGCATAATTCCGTCCCAATCTCGACCATCAGGGCGACGAAGATGAATAATATCAGCGTTTAGAATTGGGCGGTACTTCTTGTACCAATCAATTGTTTGCTTAACTGTTTGTTTGGTCGTCTCGGTATCATAAAGGCGTGGACCTCGATAACAGGCTTGCACCCCAGCACCATAATATTGCATCATTAACTGCTCATAATCTTTTAAATGTTCACTCAAAGGTTCTAAAATTGCCTCTGCACCACCGCCTTGATATTTCGTAAGTGGCACAAAACCCCAGCCCATTGAAGGTGTTTTTTCCCAAGTCCCATCAAAGATATTTTGACGGTTTAACATTTTTTGTTGTTCACGAGAAAGTGAAAAATTCACTTCTCGATAACCCAAAGCAATTTTATGTGAACCATCTAAAAAATACCAATCGGGGGCATTAATATATACGCCTCGCTCATTCAGCCAGCGGTAAAAACCTTTCTGCATTTCCATCTGTACCCACTGAGAATCTTCGAGACCTTTATGGCCGGGGTGTTTGGTAGAAGCACAAACATCACCAGGGTAGGGGCCATCGTGTTCGAGTAAGTCGAAACCAGTTTCGGTAATAAATTTTTTCAAGTTATTTAAATAATTAATACCCCATTGGCTGGCTAAACATGGAGCATTTCCAAAAAAAGCACCCTTATCGGGTAAGCCAGTTTTGGGGTCAATTACATCATTTTCATCGTCAATTCTTCGACTACTAAAAAGTGAATAACCGCCCAATAATATGCCTTTATTATGTGCGTAATCGGCCAATTCCTTGTATTTTCTGATATTTGCTGCACTAGAATCTTCCATATTTAAACCGCTGCCAAAACTCAAAATGACCATTTCATAGCCTGTTTCAGCACATTGGTCAATGACCGATTTTACCTGTTTAGGGTCGGTACTAACTAGGTGCATGAAAATTGGATTTTGGGTGGTGTAAGGAAAGAGCTTCGCATACATTCGTCGGCGTGCAAGGCCGTTTCTTTCTCGGTCATAAGAATCGAGTAGGAGTTCATAACTACGGATAGATTTGTAAGATTGATTGGCTGAAATTTCGATTCCAACACCAAAACTTGGATAAACCTCTAATACACACGGAGTTTGATAATTATAATTAACTTGCGAAGTATAACTAGAATCTACCTTCCAATGCGTGGCTTGGTCGGATAACTCATAACGCATGGCATTATTGAAAGCATAATTATTTTCGATATAAATCCGTTGTGGTTTTTTCATTTGTTCTGGACTTCCCACTACGGCTGATTCTTCTTCGGGTGTTGCCAATATTTCATTAACTAACTGATTGATTTTGAGTGTCTTATTGCTTTTATTTTCAACGCTTACCCATTTGCAAATCGTTGGAATATCATCAAAAATTTCATAATGCACTGATACTAAAATGCCTTTTAATTCGGGTAAATTTGAATCAAAAATTAGTTCTAATTCTTTTCCTTTCGGATTTTCTTGATTCATCGCCCAAGTGCGAGATTTAAAATTTACATGAGGGGTAAGAGGATTAACTTTGAATGTTTTATATTGAAAATCTTCTGATTTACCTTCTAATTTTTCAATCCATTCATTGAGTAAATAGCCGTGTTCTTTTTGTCCGTAGAGACCACCGACATTATATATTTTTCCATTAATTGTGATTCTTGCTTCGGGGCGTACTGAGCGGACAAATTGCTCGTTGGTATGTAGATTTTTGAAATCGACGGTTGCGGCATTGGGTGAAATTCTTATTTGACGTTTCAATAAACCATTCGATAAAATAAGGTCTTTCCCTCCATTAGCTTGGTAGATTTCGGCCTTAAAGTTTTGTTTCGAAATGAGCCAATCGGCAGTCTGCTTATTTTCTTGGTAAAGAGGTAATTGTGAAGATTGTGCAAATATTTGTTGTAGTGCAAAGAAGCACACAATAAAAGCTTTTGTGGTGGCTTGCATAGAGAGTATGAGGTTGAATATTGGTTAAAGCAAAAATACAAAATTGATTGAAAAAAGAAGACTTGTTGGCTGAAAGAATAAGTAATTAATAGATTCACGATTATTCCGTACCTTTGTGGCTTAAATAATAACAATTTTAGTGGAGACATTCAAACAGTTAGGTGTTTCGGAGAATATTATCAATGCTTTGGCAGAAATGAAAATCTCGAAACCCACCGAAATACAACAAAAAGCGATTCCTTATTTGCTCAAAAATTCAACGGATTTTATTGGGCAAGCACAAACGGGTACTGGTAAGACAGTGGCTTTTGGTGTACCGCTTTTACAGAAAATTAAAGCTAGCGATAAACGTATTCAAGCCTTAGTGCTTTCGCCTACACGTGAGCTTTGTCAGCAGATTGCCAAGCAGATTTTTAAAATGACCAAATACTCCGAAAAGATTTTTTCGGAAGCAGTTTATGGTGGTGAAAAAATAGAAATTCAGATTCGAAATCTTCAACGACCTACACAAATATTGGTTGCTACCCCAGGCCGTTTGATTGATTTATTGAACCGTGAAGCGGTTGATTTATCAAACGTAAGAATGGTGGTTCTTGATGAGGCCGACGAAATGCTAAGCATGGGCTTTAAAGAAGATTTAGATAAAATCTTGAATAAAATTCATAAAGATTGTAGAAAATGGATGTTTTCAGCTACGTTACCTGATGACCTTCGTTGGTTGATTATGAAGCACATGTCGCCTGATACGCATACTATCCAAGTGAGCAAAACAGAAGTGGTAAATGGTTTGATTGAACACCAGTTTTTCATTTGTACGCTCAATCAGAAATTTGATTACTTGGTGCAATTCTTACAATCGCAAGGAGCAGCGAGGGGAATTATCTTTTGCCGAACAAAAGCCGATGTAGAGGTGGTAACACGTAAATTGTCTGCTCTGAAGTTTTCGGTTGAGGCTCTACATGGCGATTTAGAGCAGCGAGACCGTGAAAAGGTGATGCGTGCTTTTAAAAATAAAAAAGTGCAAATGATTGTGGCTACCGATGTGGCTGCCCGTGGCATTGATGTAGAAGGCTTAGCTTATGTAGCACATTACCAGTTGCCCGACCAATTAGAATATTACACTCACCGAAGCGGTCGTACGGCACGTGCAGGTAAACGAGGGATTTCGATTAGTTTTATCACTCGTGATGAACTAAAAATGATAAACGCAATAGAGAAAAAACTGAATATTAAGTTCTTGAAGGTGTAGAAAAATCGGCAGTGAACAGTTTTCAGCACGGTAGTTAGTAGTGGGCAATTTTCAGTGATTAGTTGGTAGTGTAAAAACTACTGAAAATTGCCCACTGAAAAAATCATCAAGCAATATCACAAATGGTTACACCTTGCTTAAGTGAAGCCAAAACATCGGTGCGTTTTGGTATAAACTCTTGACCAACAAACCCCTTATAGCCAGTATCTACAATAGCTTTCATGATTGCTGGATAGTTTAATTCCTGCGTATCATCAATTTCATTACGGCCGGGTACGCCACCAGTGTGATAGTGTGAGAAATATTTGTTGTATTTCTTAATGGTTGCAATTACGTCTCCTTCCATGATTTGCATGTGGTAGATATCATACAATAATTTGAAGTTTTCAGAACCTACCGCATCGCAAAGTGCTACTCCCCAAGGTGTGGTATCGCACATATAATCTTTATGATTTACCTTGCTATTCAGCAACTCCATTGTCATGGTTATGCCATATTTTTCGGCAGATGGCATGAGTCTTTTAAGCCCTTTTACGCAATTAGCAAGGCCTTGCTCATCGGACATTCCGCGACGGTTTCCTGAAAAACAAATTACTTTGTCTAAGCCTGCTGCCTTTAGTTTTGGGAAAATCTCTTCGTAGCTTTGCACGAGTTCGTCATGGTTTTTAGGGTCATTAAAACCATCATTAATACCTTTTCCTGCTCCCCAAGGCATTGCACAAGTAAGGCCGTATTTCTTTAAAATTGGCCACTCATCTGGGCCTTGTAATTCGATAGATTTGATACCCATCGCAACGGCCGCTTTGCAGAGGTCTTCGAGTGGAACATCTTTGTAGCACCAGCGACAAGCAGAGTGATTGATTTTTCCGTTTAGTGCGGCTCCAAGAGCTTTCTCATTGGCTGCAAATACCTCGCTAAATGTCAGCGGAGAAGTGGCAACGGCTGCTCCACCAATGATATTTTTGAGGGCCGAACGACGAGATGAATTCGTATTCATTGTTTCTTTAGTTTTTGGTTGAATATTGTGGCTAAAGGCCTGACGAAACTTTAAATTAGAGCGGTAAAATAATTAATAAGTTTGATTTTACCCTCATGTAGCGTGTTAAAATTAGGGCGAATTTCACATTCGCCCTATGATTATTTTTTAGCTTCAAAAATTGGGTGATTTTCACGACCCCCCGCAACTAAATAAGCGATTAAATCTTTTAGTTCTTCTTCGTTTAAAGCATTGATAAGCCCCGGTAACATTATCGAAACAGATGAGGCCTTAGTTGAGGCAACATTCTTTTTAGCAATTTTTATCAGTACATCGGGTGAATATGGGTTTTGAGAAACAAAGTAATTATCTTTATCTTCATTGCTTAATCTACCAACAATACTTTGTCCGTTTTTAAGCTGAAACTGAGTAGCGGCATATTGGTCAGATACGCTCTTGTTTGGGTCAATGATGGCTTCAAGAATATCTTTTTTGCTGAAACGAGTACCCAATTGTGTGAGGTCTGGCCCCACGTTTCCACCTTCGCCTTGCATACTATGGCAGCGATTACAAGTAATGGCCGAATACATGGCTTTTCCTTGTTTGAAGTTTCGATTTTCTAATTCTGTCGCAAAAAGTTTAGTAGCATCTTCTACTTTCCAGTTCTTGCCTGGGCCTTTTGGATAATCTCCTTCCACAATATCATTACCTGATTTACTCAATAATTCTGCTCCTGAAAGTTTATCAAAATAAGCAGTTTTATTGGCTGGAACGTTTTTCAAGGCCATCTTTCTTGCACGGTCAATAAAGCCAATATAGCTAAATCCGCCACGATAATTGAAGGCATTTCTAAACCATTTAAAATAACGTTCTTGTAAATCTGGAGTCCAGTTGTTTTTTGCTTGAGTCAAAACAATGGCATAGAAAGTCTGTTGAGCAGGTGGTACTTTTTCAAGCATTTTGGCAATGTCAAGTCCATATTGTGGATTTCGCATGATTAAATCAGCCGAAGAAGTAGCCGTTGCCCCACCCGCAATTTCGTTGCTATTATCTTTTTTTTCTAATAAAGTAATCGTCTTTTCCACTGCTTTTGGAGCTTCTAAATATACCAAAAGTTTGCTTAGACCTCGGTTCAATTCATTGCTAGCGGCAGGGTAGTGGGCATCAAGAGCATCCACAACTTTGGTTGTCATGGCAGCATCAGGTTTTCCCATACGTAAGAAAACCAATTCATAAGCACGTAGTAAATCTAGCTGTTGCGTTTCAGACAAGGCTTTATAATTAACACCTAATAATGCATTAAGAATATTATTTTTTTGCTCAGATTTGCCATGACGAGCCAAGGCAATCATTGCTTGCGTAAGAATAACTGGGTCTTTTTCGGCCAAAGCTTTTGCTTGCCATTCTGTTACTGGTTGATGCTCTACGGCAATTCGAGCTGCATATCTAATAAAACGGTCAGGGTGCTTGAGGTTAGGCCAAGCGGTGGTAATAGCCGCAGCGTTTGGTGCTCCATGGAATTTTTCTAAACTTCTACGTAGGGCATTATCTTTATTAATAGGCGTTGCCGTTGCTACATTAGTGGCCTCTGTACCGTTGTAATAGACTCTGTAAAGGTCAGACTCCAAACGACGTCCACCAGTGAGGAAATATAGGGCACCATCTGGACCAATTGCTCCATCGGTTAGTGGAAGTGGCATGCCTGATAAAAACTCTTCACGCTCAGCAGTATAACTCGAACCCGATGGCTTGAGGTTAATGGTATGGATAATGCCAAAACTCCAGTCGAATGCTAAGAGTGACTCTTTGTATTTTGCAGGAAATTTTGCGTCTTTGAGGTGTACAACATTCGTTGGAGAACCTTGCCCAATATTCATAATAGCAGGAAGGTTATCAGCAAATGATGGTGACCATTTCTCGGTACCAATTCTCCAACCAAATTCTGCTCCACTTGTCACATGACAAATGCGAGTTGGGCGATACCACGGTAAACCAAAATCCCATTCCATGTCTGAATCATAGGTAAATAAATCACCTGCTGCATTGAAGGCAATATCAAATGGATTGCGGAATCCTGCTGCTACCATTTCCCAACGTTTGCCCGTAGAATCTACATTTGCAATCCAACCTGCTGGTACTTTTGGATGGTCGTCGTGTCCGCGTGGGTCTTTGATAAGCGGTAGAAGGTTATCATCTTGCCAAACTGCAGGTAAACGATACGAGTCCATCGCTGGAGGAGTAGTAAAGTTTCCTGCTACAACATAAAGAGATTTTTTGTCGGGCGATAAAATAATACTGTGGGGGCCATGTTCGCCTTCGCCAGTAAGTTCTTTAAGAAGGGTAATTTTATCAAACTGGTCATCTCCGTTTGTATCTTGCAAGCGATATAGTCCGCTCGTACGAGGTAGTTTTTTACTTGGTCTATTATTAACCACTATATAAAGACTATTGAAAGCATAAAGTAATCCTTGTGCTCCTCCAATGGCAGTGGTATCTTGACCTAAAGAGAGTTTCTCAATGCTCGGCTTAGTATTACCCGAATTAATGGCAGGAATAGTGAGGCGATATAAATAGCCATATTGGTCGGAGGTAATCATTCGACCTTTGTTATCGAAAGTCATGGCTACCCATGAGCCTTTACCATCTTCTGATGGGCTATATAGATGTTCGGCTTTGAAGCCTTCTTGAAGTTTTAATTTATCTACTTTAGGGTTATCGGCGGCCTTGTTTTGCTTTAGTTGGGTGTAAGATGCACCAGCAAAAAGCAATGCTGACGCAACAATCGGTACTCGAAATTTTTTCAGTGAATGAATCATTGGTTTGAATATTTATAGGGTTGAATGAAGAATGTTTTAGGTGGAAATCTTCACCACCGATTGTAAATGTAAATAATAGGTAGAATAATATGTGTGCGATTTTGTTTATATTAAAATGCAGATAATCACATTATACTAATTAAAATCTGCCTTTTATTATATGAGTGAAAATAGATATAAATCAGACAATATCCAATTCTTTTCTATTGAAAATGCTTTCTATTTGAGGTTTCCCATTATTCAAAATTTCTAATACATTTTTTACCGTTGACACGCACATATTGGTATAAGTAGTAGCGGTAAGGCTACCTACATGTGGTGTAATCAATGTATTAGGGTGTGTAATGAGTGGGTCGTTTGGACTAGGAGGGGTTGCCATCGGAATATCAGCTCCATATCCTGCAATCTGCTTATTATCAAGTGCTTGGAGTAAAGCAGATTGGTCAACAATCGCACCACGTGCTGTATTTATCAATAATGCGGTTGGCTTCATGTGTTCAAAAGCTTTGGCATCGATAAGTTGATTTGTTTCTGGAACTAAAGGTAAATGAAGACTGATAATATCTGACTCACGAAGGACTTCTTCAAAAGAAAGGCGTTCATAAGGTACGGTCAAGATACTTCGGTTAGCGTAGATGACTCGCATTCCGAATGCCTCAGCTATTTTCGCTACTTTTTGACCAATATTACCTAAACCTAAGATGCCTAGTGTTTTTCCGCTAATTTCATCACCAACAAATTGATTTCGCCAATTCCAATTACCTGCTTTTGCTTCACTGATAGCTTTGTATAGATTTCTCTGCAACATGAGCATCAAAGAAATGGTGTGTTCGGCAACTGTTGATGCATTCGAACCAGGAGCGTTAACCACTTTTATTTTTCGATTACTAGCTTCTTTTACATCAACATTATCGAGTCCAACACCACAACGAGCTGCCACTTCAAGCTGAGGGCATGCTTCCATCAAATCCTTATTAACCTGACCTTTTCCACGAGTAATTACTGCGTGAATAGGGGTGTTAGTTACAATTTCTGATAATGGTTTATCGCCGTAGGCTGTAAAGATTTCAATATTTGTGCTTTCTACCAGCAATTGAAAGGCTTCATCAGCCACAGTTTCTAATAAAAGGATATTTTTCTTCATTTTATCATTAAAACAGGGCTAAGTAAATATGAAATTTTAAATGCAGAATGTATGACTGAAAATTTACTAACTCTCAAGAGATAGTGAATTGCTTTCAACTATACCACTATTAAATTTCACATTTACTTATCTGCTTTGAAAATCAATTATTGTGATATAAGGTGGCATCTTTCGATTTATAGCCTCTAAAATCATTTCTACCCGAAACGTAGATTCCTTCTTTAAAGAATTCATCGGTTAAAATATTAGGGTCTAATTCATAACCCGGAGGGCTTGAAAGTTCGAGTAAGTTACCAGAAGGGTCACGAACAAACATTTGGAGATTTCCTCCCGGAAGTACACGTGCCTTACCCCAAGGAGAAGTATCAATGATACCCAATTCTTTCATTCTCCAGAAAACAGGATTAATGTCATCAATCGTGATGCAGATATGCCCGCGGAATGAAAAAACATCGTCCCATTCAGTGAGATGTAATTGTTGGGTTTCATTAAATTTAAAGAAAGCGGTTGGGTAGTCGAACAAAAATGCTGGGATTGGTTCGAGACCTAACTCGTGTTCGTAGAACTCGCAAGCCGCTTCTAAGTTGCTTACAATTAGAGCTACGTGATTGACGCCTATTGCCTTTGCCATAGTTATATAGATTAAAAAAGAATAGATGAATAGTATTAATAAATTAGCTTTTTGCTTTTGAGTATTCCTTCTACGAACATATACTTTGAGAGGTATAATAAACCCATAATCCAAAGATAGTCATAGGTGATTTTAACTAAAAAAATGCCTACTACTGATAAAATATTACACAAGATAATCGTTGCGATACTTCCCGAAATAAGTATGTGAATTTCCTTTCGAAAAAATCCATAAACACACATTAAACTAAGTTGAATCATGGCAATGAGTACTAAAATTTGTGTGAGTGTGGCAAATTTAGGGAATGTTAGATATATAAATCCGATGGCAATAATTAGCGTAAGACTTATACTCCAAATATCATTTTTACTAGAAACGTTTACTCTTTTAGATATTTTTGATAAAATAAAAAGGTTAATCTGTCCCTCAATAATCGTAACAGCGGTTAGGATATTGAAAGCTAAATTATCATGTATAATTAAATAGGCTATCCAACTTCCAGCAAAAGCAATAAAGATAGATAATAAGATAAGCTTATCAAGAATTTCTAATTTCGATTTTCTACAAGTATAGAAATAATAGGCTAAAAAAGGTAAATGTAACGCCTTAAAAATCCATACTAATGTGTAATGTTTACTAATTTGACCATAAATATCTAAAGATATCATGATTAAATAGAGTAATAAAAAGTACTTCTTGATAAGCATACGCTCGTTCTGGTCAATTCTATATTTTCTGCTTGAATTCCTTGACAAAATCCCAGTTTGGTGTGAGGCCTAAACCAGGGGCTTTCGGAACTTCAATCATGCCATCAATCGCTTCTATTTTTTCGTTTACCAACTCATACATCATTGGGTTTCCTCCCAACGAAAATTCAATAATGGTGGCTGCTGGTGCGGCAAAAGCTACATTTACACCTGCCATAAATGAAAATGCTGAACCCCAACAATGCGGAGCCAATTCGAGTTGGTAAGTATGAGCCAATTGAGCCACTCTCATAGACTCAGTAATACCACCAATAATGGCCGAATCTGGTTGAACAACATCTAAGGCACGAACTTCTATTAAATCACGTACATCAAAGGCTGTGTATTCACTCTCGCCTGCCGCAATCGGAATACCTGTTGATGCTCTTACTTCGGCTGTACCATGGCGATTGTCTGGGCTAATTGGCTCTTCAAACCAATAAAGATTACAATCTTCTACACCTCTACAAAACTGCTTCGCCTCGGGTACACTAAACGTTCCGTGGGCATCAGTCATGAGTTTGATATTATCGCCTAAAGCTTCGCGTGCCGCACGAACTCGTTTTACACTTTCGTTGACGGTTTCGTCCATGATTCCTACACGCATTTTTACTCCTTGGAATCCTTTTGATACATAACCCATTAATTGTTCGCCAATTTTATCGGCTTTAGCCCAACCACCACTGGCATAAGCGGGCATCTTATCTCTACAAGCACCACCCAAAAGCTCAACAACTGGCACACCAAGTGCTTTACCTTTGAGGTCCCAAAGAGCAGTGTCAACGCCACTAAGTGCAGAAATGGTAAGTCCACGACGACCAAGAATAGGAAATTTTCTACCACGAGAGAGGGCGTAATGGTCACGGGTTCCGTTATAAACGTGTTCCCAAATACGTGAAATATGGCGAGCATCTTTGCCTACTAATAAAGGCTTTATTTCGTTTTCTACACAACTAACGATTGATGCACATACACCCGATGAACCTACGGCTGCTTTTGCTTCTCCAAAGCCTTGTAAGCCAGAATCAGTTGTAACGACCACGAGTGTCATATCGAAATCAGTCAAGAGACCATAATCAGAAAAGTGTTGTTTTTCTTTCGGTATTGGGCAACGAAGCCAAAACGCTTCTACATTTGTAATTTTCATAAATGAGCCTCAATCTGAGGATTTTGAATGTGTAAAGCGGAGGTACTCCGCAAGAAGTGTTGAATTATTTTAGATTAATGGTCGGAGCGTCTCGATAGATTTACGTGTTAGCATTGCGTAAAAATCTTCGGTTACTGCCGAACTACCGTGGTCTTCTAAGAATTTCTTTTGTTCTGGACTTAAACCCTCTGGATTCGTATCAATGGAATTTGGATATGGATTCGCAGGGGTACGGTCGAGCGGAGAGCAAAATTCTACGGATAGCACTTTATCATAGCCAATTTCGCGAAGCGTTTCGATAATTTTTGTCCAGTTGATAGTACCCATTCCCGGAGCCATTCGGTTATTATCGGCTACGTGGAAGCCCACTAAGCGTCCTTTAGCACGACGAATGGCATCATAAGTATTATCCTCTTCGATATTCATGTGGAAAGTATCTAAACAAACACCACAATTAGGCCCCGTTGCTTCGGCTAATGCAAGGGCTTGGTCGCCACGGTTGATAAAATAAGTTTCAAAACGATTGATTGGCTCGATACCTAATACAATGCCTACACTTTCGGCATATTCGTAAATTTCCTGCATGCCCTCTACGGCCCATTGCCACTCTTCGTCAGGGCGTCCGTCAGGAATGATTTTGCCTACAGTAGCAGGTACAACCGATACCATCGAACCATCCAGTTCTTTCACCATTCTCACTACATCTTTTACATATTGTACTGATTTGGCACGTTGGGCGGTATCTTTAGCCAATAGGTTGCGGTCTTCGAGCATGAGTGTTACCGAACCCCAGCAGCCCATACCATGGTCGCGAAGAAGTTGGCCTACTTTTTTAGTATCATAGAGTTCGGGAGAACCTTGAATTTCGATTTTCTCATAGCCCAGAGCTGCAATACGTTGGATAGTTTTTTCGATAGGCTCTGCCCTCATCCAATTATGAATTGAAAGTTCCATTGTAAAGGTTTTAGATTGAATATTTTGGTAGAATTGTCGTGTTTTTACAATCAAACAAATCTACTGATTTTTTTTATTTACAGAATTTTTATTGGAAAATTATTTGTCAAAAGAACAATTAATTCTTTAAGCTTCTAAAAGCTTATTCAATCTCACGACCGACTGAATCATTGAGCGTACATCGTGGTAATTGATTTTCCATGAATGGCTCATGTGTTTCCATATTGGCTCGCCTTGGCGGGTCATGAGTGGCCACCATTCGCCTAATGAATGGTTAATCATTTTATCAAAAACGAATCGATGAACATTCACATAGGCATTCCAGTATTTTTCATCTTTTAAGTAGCGATAAGCATCGAGCATACCAATGAGCATTTCGGCTTGTTGCCAAAATTCTTTTTCTCGGTCATAAACTTCACCTGCGTGCGAACCTTCTACATAAACTCCACCAAATTCCCAGTCGATGCCATAATCTACTGAGTGGCTAAATGATTTTTGAATCTGCTCGTGGTGGAGGTCGTACGGTAATTTCAGAATATCAAGAGCATGCATTAATAACCACGCAAATTCTGAATTGTGGCCATAACTGGTGTTATCTTCGGCAGCAGCTTTTTGTCCATCTTCCGTAAATCTATCCCAACCCCAAACAATATCAAATTTGATTTGTGGAGCCACCGACCAATCGGCCCAAAATTGTGGAATACCCGTGCCATATTTTGGGTGCATGATTTTTTTAGTCAGAATCTCAATAATCTCTAAAAGTTTACGGCGATGTACCTGCTGCCCAGTACATTCATACAAAGTGGTGAAAGCTTCCATTAAGTGCATGTGAGCATCTAGGGTTTTACGGTCACCACCTGCGGCACCGGGGCCTTTCAAATCCCAATTTCGATGGAACATTTCCCAATAACCACCATAATTGGTATCTACTACGTGTTTTTGTAATAAATCAAAAACTTTTTCGGCGTATTCACGTCCACGTGGGTCACCTGTAGCAAGGGTATATTCGCTTAAACTGTAAATAGCAAAGCTATGACCGTAAACGATTTTCTCATCAATTACTACTTCACCTTTACGATTCATCATCCAATAGAATCCACCGTATTCTTCGTCCCACATTTTATTAAGCATGAAATCTACGCCATGACGAGCCATTTCTGCTAATTTACCGCCCCCATAGCCAGCACGGTGGGCTGATGAGTAAGTAAAAACCGAACGAGATTGAGCAATGAGCGATTTCTCGTCTTCTCCAGAATCATTGCCATATTGGTCGAAATGGGTAAGAAAACCTCCATATTGATTATCAACTGTTCGGGTAATCCAGAAAGGTAAAAGGCTGTTGTTGAGATAATTTTCAATCTCATCTCGAAGTTCTCGGGCTTGAATAGGATTCATTTTTAATAGTTTATTTGAAGAGGTTGAATAATATTAATGTATAGTTGATAATGCAAAATGCTCATTATAATGTCAATAGTTTTTTGAAATATAAAGATGTAATAAAAAATTCTTAAACCGCAGATAGCACAGATTTATTGACGCAAAATTTCAAAGATGTTACTACATTGTTAGCGAAAACTAACGTCATCTGCGAGCCATCTTTTTTTATTGCGAAGGTATCTTTATAATTCCGTTATTTTCAAGTAAACATTATCTATTGCGTTGAACAGCGATTCATTTTACATTAAATTTAAAATTTCTTCTAAAGTTGCTGTGCCTGTTTGGTGCAATTTCTGTACCGTAACAGCTGCTGCTAAATTAGCAATTTCGAGTGAATTTGTAATGCTTGTACCTGTTCCTCGACTCGCTGAAAATGAAGCCACAACGGTATCGCCAGCTCCCACAGTATCAAGTTCAGTATTTAGTTTTAATGCTTCAATAGTTTGGGTTTCATTCGCCGAAATATAGGTAATTCCGTATTCGCCCCTTGTAACCAAAAGTGAGCCACCGATACTTGCTAAAAGTGCTTTTCCTTGTTCGATGCAAGCTAGTTCATTTGCTTCTTCTAAATTTTCAATGCTTACTAAACGAGCTAATTCTTCGGTATTTACCTTTAAAATTACATTTTTAATGGAAAGCCCAAAACTACGTAAATCTGCTACATAAAGACAGTTGCTATGTTTAGAAAATAGGGTGTTTAGTTGTTCAATTCGTTGGGGGGTAAGTAATGGATTAGGAAATTGTTGGTTGATAATCAATATGTTAAGACTTGGAAGTGCTAAGTCAAGATTTTGTAGTATTTCATCAAAAACTTCAGCCGATAACTCATTATGTGTACCAAAATCTAGTCGATTTTCTTCTCCATTGACCGACATGGGTTTGGTATAGGTGCAAGTATCCCAATTTTCAGAAAGGCATTTAAGGTTTGCGGTATCAACATTAATCTTTTGCAAAAGATATTGCATTTCACGCCCGTAAACATCATTGCCCACACAACCAAAAACTTGGATATCATTAATGCCCAAAGCAGCTAAATTTTGTACGACATTCCCCGCCGCACCGAGTGATGTTTTAGGTTTTTTTCCCCAGTGAACTTCTTTGCCAGTTTCAATCGAAACCTCCTCAGTTTGTTTATTGATTTCGTAATAATAATCAACGGCAAAATCGCCAATTACACCCACTTTGAGGTGTTTTATTTGCTGAAAAATTTGTTTTATTTCGGTGGGTTGAAGAGGCATTTAACAGAGTTTGGTTATTGAATTGATGAAGGTACAAAATTTCAAGAATTAATCCACATGAGCATCTTTTTTGAAGGCTTGTCCGCTCCATGCTTTTTTAGAAGTCCAATCGGCGGGAGCATCTGTCCAAAAAGGGTGCGAGGCGGGTAAACCTAAAGGTAAGAATCCAAAAGTGCAGAGGTATAAACTACCCGTAGAAATGTAAGGCTCTGCAATTTCAGTTTGATGCCCTGCAAAACCTAATTGAAGCCAACCATTTGCATCGAAAGTGCCTTCGGCTTCAAATTGATTTTTCATCACCTTCGTTAGTGCACAGCGTACTTGGGCTGGTTTCATATATGGCGAAAGATTATTTTGCAAAGCAGCCAAGGCCAGCACATGAAATGCACCAACTCTGTAGGCAATCGAACGGCCAATAGGAGGGTAGGTTCCTTCTGGAGAAATGAAACGTTCTTGGTGTTCGGCATAACGAATCATACGTTTGAGTGCTAAGTCATATTCTTCTTTCTTCGCTAAATTAGCATCAACCATTACTTTTAGTACTTCAACCAACATGGGGTGAATAACAAAGGAGTTGTAATAATCCATGGCGAAACTTGGTCCATCGCCGTAAATGCCATCTCCAAAATACCATTCTGGAATCTTTTTGAGGGCGTAGTCGATACGTGCAGGGTCGTAATCTTCGCCAATTTTTAGCAGAAATGCCTCAGTTGTGGCAGCAAATAAGAGCCAATTGCTGTAATAAGCCTTTCGATTTCTAAGGGCCTTGAATTCCTCTACAAAACGTTTCTTTGTTATATCATCGAGTGGGTCCCAGAGTTTGTTTTTTGCCCGAAGAAAACCCTGTGCTAAAAATGCGGCATCCACTAATGGTTGCATATCTTTTCTAAAGTTCAGATAATCAGGGCTTTTAGGATTAACCATATTTCGAAGCCCTTGCAACAGTTTTTCTCGAAGCGTTTTGCGGAGATTACCCTCTTCGGTATTGTCATCTTCAAGGGCCAACCAAGGAGCAATGCCAGCAACTGTTCGCCCCACAGATTCTAAATGGGAAACAGGCATTTCTCTTTTGTAAGTGTTCGGCCCAGTTTCAATGGGCATATTTTTAACCAGTGTTTCTTGGGATAAATTATGTATTACTGGATACGAAATTTTGTATAATAACTTACTCCAATAAGCTCTATTTTGTTGTCCAGTTTCTGGAGTTTGGGCAACTACTAATAGAGCGTTTAATGTAAGGAATGTGAAAAATATTAGTATTTTTTTCATTTGATTGTAGGTAAAGAATAGCAGAGCTTATAGGGCATTTTCTATTTCATAAGTCCAAGCATATTGGCAAGGAATATTACTCGGATTGACCGATGGAGCCATGATAGTAAGCGTGCCATTTTTGTAGGTAAACTTCACCTCGCCTTTGTAGCCCAAAAGTGTCACTTTACTTGGTTTAGCCACATTTTGAATGCTAATGGTTTCTTCCCATTTGCGAGTAATCGCATTTAGGTTTTTGCCTTTTTGAGTAAAATAAAGCGTGCTTTCTTTGGTATAAGCAGGTGCTTTCGACCATCGGCGTGTACCATAAATGGCACTGCCATTAACTTTCAACCAAGAGCCAATTTCGTGTAAACGTTCTTGCATAATTACAGGAATTGTACCATCGGCTGCGGGCCCGATATTAAGCAAAAGATTACCTCCTTTGGCCACGATATCAATGAGTTGGTGAACTAGTGCTTCACCAGTTTGGTAGCTATCAAGGTTTTCATTGCGGTTGTATCCGAATGATTCTCCCATGCCTCTACATTCTTCCCAAGGGCGTTGAAAACCTCCAGTAGTTTCAGTATTATCAGTGCCACCGTGGCCATATTCAGAGGTGGCAAAACTTCCGTGTTTACTCTTAGTATCACTGCCCCAGCGGTCGTTCACAACGATTTCATTCTTAACGTTCGATTCATTGAAAAGCCATGCTAAAAATTCTTCGCTACGCCATGTTTTTGCAGGGTAATCCCATTCGCCATCTGTCCATAATATATCTGGTTTATAACGAGTTACAAGGTCTTTCATCTGCGGTAACATTCGTTCAGAAACATAAGTATTTACATCGGCTTTGTAGACAGGATTAAACCATTCATATAAAGAATAGTAATAGCCCATCTTTAAGTTTTTAGCTCGAACGGCTGTCATCAAATCACCAGCTAAATCTCGGTGTGGGCCAACATCTACTGAATTCCAATTCCAAGATTCTTTGCTCGGCCAAAGGGTAAAACCTTCGTGGTGTTTCGAGGTTAATACCACGTATTTAGCTCCTGCTTGCTCAAATATATTGGCCCAATCGTTGGGTTGAAAAAGTTCAGCCTTAAAATTCTGTACGAAGTCTTGATAATTTTTATCTCCGAAATTCTTTTTATGAAATTCCACAAATTCTGGGTGAATCTTTAGGTTTTTAGCAAATAATCGCTGCCAATACCATTCTGAATACCCACTTCCAAAGCCATCGGCATTTGATTTAGTGGCCCAAGAAGGTACAGAATAAAGCCCCCAGTGAATAAAAATGCCAAATTTGGCATCTTCAAACCAAGCAGGAGTAGGACGTTGGTCGAGGCTCTGCCAATTAGCCTGATATTGAGCATTGCTAAAAACACTTGCAAGTAAAAAAGCTGTAAGAATAAAATATTTCTTCATCTGAGGTTGAATAGTTAAAAGTGTTTTTTTCAAGAAAGAAAACACTAATTGATATAATGTAAGGGTTGGGAGAAAGTCAGCGTTATTGTTATCGAGTAAATGTAGAGCACCTTTCTCCAAGAAAAAAACTTGATGAAAGATGCTCTATGATTTATCTTAATGAATAATATCGACTATCGAAATAGACTAATTACTTGTAATGACTTATTGCCATGAATACTTTGCCACCTGCATCGCTGGCGGTAACTGAGTAACTAAAACCTGGGTTGATGGAGTAAGCACCGTACTCACCAGCTTTATTGATGGCAATGAATCCTACTTGGAAATTCTTTGCTTTTTCTGGGTTAATTTTCACTAAACGCTCAATGGCAATTTTGCATGCTTCTTCTGGACTTTTTCCCATACGCATCATTTCTACCACCACGTGCGTACCAGCGATACGAATAACTTCTTCTCCTTGACCCGACGAAACAGCGGCACCTACTTCATTATCTACAAAAAGTCCAGCTCCAATGATTGGTGAATCACCTAAGCGGCCTTTCATTTTGAAACCCATTCCACTTGTTGTACATGCACCCGAAAGATTCCCTGCGTTGTCGAGGGCAATCGTACCCATTGTGTCATGATTGAACGAGCCATCATCAAAGCGATTTGGAGCAAATGGGCCGTGACCTTCTTTTTTCTGTCCTTTACTTTGTTGTTGCTCAATATTCATTACTGGCTTATATTCTGATTTCTTAAGCCACTCCTTATATGTTTTTTCTGCATCAGCCGATAATTTATCGGGCTCTAACTGAAAGCCATTAGCTAAGGCAAATTGCTGAGCACCATCGCCAACCAAAAATACGTGAGGAGTCAGTTCCATTACTTTGCGGGCTACCGAAATTGGGTGTTTAATGCGTTGTAGATATGCTACTGCTCCACAATTGGCGTGCTCATCCATGATACAGGCATCAAGTGTTACTTTCCCATCTCGGTCTGGATTTCCTCCCAAGCCTACGCAGCAATTAATTGTATCTTCAATAGAGTTTGCTCCTGCTTCTACTGCATCTAATGCACGGCCGTTTTTCTCACGTAAAATTTTCCATGCTACTGCATTTACAGGTAAACCACTATCCCAAGTAGATACTACGATGGGTTTTTGTGGGGCTACTGTTTTTTTTGCCAATGCCTTGCTGGCAGATAAAAATGGTAAACTCAGAACAGACCAGTGTAAGAAGTTTCTTCTTGATTGCATAGTTTGTCGATAGGTTATTTGGTTATCGGTTAATGGTTATTGGCGTACTTGTACACTAGTTATTGGTTATTGGAAAATTTCTCTTATTATTAGCCAATCTCCCAATAACCAGTAACTAATCTGAATAATATAGGTGATTAGCTTTTTAAAATAGATTCTACCACATAAGCTTGGAGACCATAAATTTTAGCATTTTCACTTAATTGAGAAATTTCTATACTTAAATCTTCTTTAAAATCAGTTAAACAATACTTATTTATGGCATGCTCGATTGGATTTACAATGAGTTTTTGAGCCCTTGAAAGAACTCCATCAATAATAATGATTTGAGGGTTGAATAAATGAACCGCTATTGAAAGGCCTTTTCCTAGCTCCAGACCAATATTATGAATAATATCAATCGCAAAGCCATCGCCTTGTTGAGCTGCATCAATGACCATTTCAAGATTAATATTTTCAAGAGAATCTTTATATTCGCCCAACTTCGAAACCTGCCCACTACGAAGCCCCTCCTTAATACTTTTAAGTAATGAAGAGGCTGAAGTGATAGTGTCTAAACAACCTACTTTACCACAGCTACAAAGTACTCCATCGGGGTTTACTTGAATGTGTCCAAGTTCACCGGCAAAGCCAGAAGCTCCATCGAATATTTCTCCATTAAGTACAATTCCTAAGCCAATTCCCCAGTCAACATTTACTGAAAGTACGTGTGATTTACCCTTTGCTAATCCAAAATGATATTCACCGAATGCAGTTGCTTTAGAGTCGTTGATAACGAAGGTAGGTAAATTGAAATGATTTTCGATGAGTTTTCCGAGTGGAGTATTATCGTTGTTGAGGCTCTTATAGGTATAGTTAATACCTGTTTTTTTATTAACCAAGCCAGGTATCGAGACTCCCAGACCGATAATGTTTCGACCTTTAGCGATTTTCACCTCCATCACATCATCAACCAAATGAAAGAGTGTTTCTAAGAATGATGGATTATTTTTTAGTTTTAAATCGAAAGTTTGAGAAAAAATAATTTCATTTTTAAGATTTAAAACCGCTATTCGAGTATCGTGGGTATTTATATCAAGTGTGAGAATGAAGTTTTTTTCTGGATTTATGCCATAAATGGCTGGTCTCCTTCCTTGTTTTGAAATAGCAAAGCCTGTTTCGCTAATCCATTGTTCTTCAACCAATTCATCAATCAAGGCTGTAATTGAGGGAATACTAATATGAAGTGAGTGTGAAAGCTCAGCAATTGTGTTTTTGTTGTTGAAGTATAAGTCAAGCAAAATACCCTTTTTCTGCTTGTTTTTTTTGATGTCAACGACAGACTCTCGGCCGTGTGATTCTATTTCCATTTCGGTAATAGAATCAGGTTTAGTTAAAGACATATCAGTTTAGGTAATAATAGGTTTAGTTAATCTGATAAATAATAGAGCAATTTATCAAATTATTGTAAACCTTTTACATATATTATCTCAATTATTTTCATTTTCTCAGTTAGAATTTAATTGATTCATTAAAGTAAAGAATATTTTTTAAGAAAAACAAAAAACAGTATCTTATAAATTAAAAAAAATTAATATTTAATTGGTTTTTAAATAAATTAATATCGTTTTGTGCAATCGTTTGCTCGAAACGCATTTGTTTATAATTGTATATAATATACATGAAAACCAACTAAGTTAATTAAAAAAGAACTGAGACAAGGATGCCATTTTAAGTAGAATTGTTTATTTTTCCAGTTCATTCGATGAATGTGCTGTCCATTTTACGTATTCAACTAAAAAACTATGACTCTTCGAAAACTTTTAAAAAGTAAATTGGTCTGGGCATCGGCCTCCACAGTGCTGATTATTTCATGTGCCAAGTATGGAAAAAAAGAAAAACCTCTGGTTATAAAAGAAGACCCCGCAAAGGCAGTTACGAAAGCCAAAGAAATTCGTGAAAAAATAGCCGTTAAGCTTGCGGATGGTATTCAGATGAGTCTTTGGGCTTCAGACTCACTCGCTCCAGACCCCGTTGCTATGTCAATTGATGACCAAGGGCGTGTTTATCTCATTCGAACTAACCGACAAAAGAACTCTGAATTTGATATTCGTGGTCACCGTGATTGGATGACCGAATCAATTGGTTTACAAACCGTTGAAGACCGCCGTGCATTTTTGCACAAAATTTTTGCTCCTGAGCGTAGTAAAGAAAATGAATGGTTGAAAGACCTCAATGAAGATGGTAGCCATGATTGGAAAGATTTAGCCATAGAAAAAGATGAGGTGTGGCGATTGGAAGATACCAATAATGATGGTATTGCTGATGTGTCAATGAGAGTCTTAAATGATTTTTTTGAAGAAATTACCGACGTAGCGGGAGGGCTTTTAGTAAAAGGTAAGGAAATGTTTATTGGTATTGCCCCAGACCTTTGGCGAGTAAAAGATACTGATGGTGATGGTATTTTTGATAAGAAAACATCTATCAGCCACGGTTATGGCGTACATATTGGCTTTAGCGGACACGGGATGTCGGGTGTAACCGAAGGCCCAGATGGCCGTATTTATTGGAATATTGGTGATATTGGAGCTAATATCACTACTGCCGATGGTAAGAAGTTTGAGCACCCTAACTCTGGAATTATCGCTCGTTCGAACCCCGATGGTAGTGATTTCGAGATTTTTGCTTCTGGTTTAAGAAATACACACGAATTTGTTTTTGATGAGTATGGCAATCTTATTTCTTCCGATAATGATGGCGACCACCCGGGCGAAAGTGAACGTTTAGTGCACGTAGTAGAAGGCTCGGATGCTGGTTGGCGTTCGAACTGGCAATACGGAAAATACACCGACCCAAAGAATAATAAATTTAATGTTTGGATGGATGAAAAACTATTCAAACCTCGTTGGGACGGTCAGGCTGCTTACATCATTCCACCAATCATGAACTACCACAATGGCCCAACGGGTATGGTCTATAACCCCGGAACTGCTTTAGGTTCTGATTGGAAAAATAAGTTTTTCTTGGTTGAATTTGTGGGTACACCTACAGGTTCACATATTTGGTCATTTGGCTTAAAGCCAAAAGGTGCATCGTTTGTACTTGATGGCGAAAAAGATGTGGTGAGAGGAATCTTGCCAACGGGTATTCAGTTTGGCCCAGATGGAGCTTTATATGCAGCCGACTGGATTAATGGTTGGGATACTAAAAATTATGGAAGAGTTTGGAAACTAGATGTAACAAAAGATAAAAATGATTTTGAGGCTATCAGAAAAGAAACCAAACGCTTAATTCAGTTGAATTATGGAGTTCAAACGGAAGCAATGCTTTATAGTTTACTTTCAAATGCCGATATGCGTGTTCGCCAAAAAGCTCAATTTGAATTAGTAAATCGAGGACAAAAGGGTTTTGCTCAATTAACAAAAGCTATTGAACAACGTGAAAACCAATTGGCTCGTATTCACGGTATTTGGGGTGTGGGACAATTGGCTCGTCAGAACAAAACATTTGCATCGCCATTAATGGGCTTGTTGAAGGATAAAGATGAAGAAATCATTGCCCAAGCGACTAAAATTATTGGAGATATTCGTCTTTCATCGGCTGGCAGCGAATTAGTTGCTTTATTGAAAAGTAGCAACCCAAGAATCAAGTTCTATGCTGCTGAAGCTATTGGTCGCATGGCTTACCAAGATGCTGTTCCTGCCTTGATTCAGATGCTCGAAACCAATAATGACGAAGATGTTTACATTCGCCATGCGGGTGTTTTGGCTCTTTCTCGTATCGGAAAAGTTGAACCAATCGTAGCTTTGGCGAATAATCCAAGCAAAGCACTTCGTACGGCGGCGGTTTTGGTATTGAGAAGATTGAAAAATGATAATATTGCTATCTTCTTGAATGATAAAGACGAGTATATTGTTACGGAAGCGGCTCGTGGTATCAACGATGACCTTTCTATTCCAGCGGCATTACCTGCATTGGCGGCAACTTTAGCCGAAACACGTTTTACTTCTGAGCCTTTACTTCGCAGAGCTATCAATGCTGCTTTACGTGTAGGAACTGCCAAAGAAGTTGATTTATTGATTAATTTTTCTACAAGAACTGATATTAAAGATAATATCAAAGCCGAAGCTTTAGCTACTTTAGGTACTTGGAATAACCCATCGGTTTTGGATAGAGTAGATGGTAGATATCGTGGAAAATTAGAGCGTGATGGAGCTTTGGTAAAAGCTAAAATTCAGCCATATATTGGTAATTTCTTGAAAGAGACAAATCCAGAAACTATCATCGCAATGGCTGGTTTATTAACTGAATTGAATATCCCAGATTTCAATAGTGAGTTAGCTAGTATTTATACAAGTTCTGATAATGCCAAAGTAAAAGCAGCTATTTTACCAGCGTTGAATAAACTTAACTATTCGCAAATAGAAGTAGCAATTAAGCAAGGAATGGATGATAAAAACGAAAGTGTGCGAACAGTAGCTTTGAGTTTATTAAATAATAATAATGTTTCGAAAGAAAGCTTACCCGCAATTGTCAATACAATTTTCACAAAAGGCGGTATAAAAGAACAACAGCAGATGTTAATTGTATTAGGTAAATTAGCTCTTGATAAAACAAAAGATATTTTATCTGATTTGATTGGACAATTAAGCGATAAAAAACTTTCGCCAAGTGTTTCTTTAGAATTGAAAGAAGCCGTTGATGCTACAGGTTCAGAAGATTTAAAAGCGAAGGTGGCCGCAATAAAACCGGGGGCTTCGCCAATGGATGAATATATGGAATCATTATTTGGTGGAAACCGTAATGAAGGTCGAAATATTTTCAACTATAACTCTACTGCCCAATGTGTGCGTTGTCATAATTTGGGTGGAGAAGGTGGTTCTGTTGGACCAAATTTAGCCAAAATTGGTAGTAAACTCACACGTGAGCAGCTTCTACAAGCTCTTGTTGAGCCAAGTGCTCGCCTCTCACCTGGTTACGGAACTGTTTCCTTGAAACTAAAAGATGGTCAAGAAGTAACGGGTATTTTAGCCAAAGAAACTGAGCATGAGTTAGTTATTACCACTTCTGATGCCGAACCTTTGGAAATTCCACTTTCACGCATTGCTAAACGAGAAAATATGCCATCGAGTATGCCTCCAATGGGCTCATTGCTTTCAAAAAGAGAGATTCGAGATGTAGTAGAATTTTTATCGAATTTAAAGTAAAAAATCAAAAAACGTTCAGTAATTTAGTTTACTGAACGTTTTTATTTTAGGCCTTCCTTAATGCTTACTCACTACTCTATTCTATGAAAAAGATACTTGTATTTATCCTACTATTGGTTAGTTATATGGGCATTTCGCAAGGCCCGAGGGTCTTAATTGTTACTGCTCATCCAGATGATGAAACGATGTTTCCAGCGACTATCTTTAAAATTACTCACGAAATGAAAGGTACTGCTGATTTGGCTTTAATTACTGATGGTTCGGGAGGTTATAATGGATTGGTTGCTTCATCATACTACGGAAAAAACTTAACTGATTCTACGGTTGGACGTACGTATCTTCCTTTACTTCGAAAAAAAGAACTCTTATGTTCGGGAGAAATAATGGGGATTAGAAATTTTTATTTTTTCGACCAAGTAGATGATTATTATCAGCTCGACCCGCTACCCTTTTTGGCTGGACAACGCTGGGATATTGATTTCTGTGATAGAAAGTTAGACAAAATTCTGAAGGAAGGACAGTATGATTATGTGATTTGCCTGATTCCAAGTGAAGAGCAGCACGCTCATCATAAAACAGCTTCAATTTTGGCATTAAGAGCAGTGCAGCGAATGAAAGATAAAAAGCCTGTAATTTTAGGTGGTCGTTCACTTAATAAAAATTATACCTATTCATTTACACAATTAGAGGCTTATCCCGAAACCCAAATATTATCTACTGCCCCTGTTTTCTATTTCGACCGCTCGTATGGTTTTGGTGAAAATAATAAACATAGCTATATGATTGTTGCCGACTGGGTAAAAGCTTGTCATAAAACTCAAAGTGGCGATATGAATAGCTCTATGCACAAAGGTGAGCTGGAGACTTTCTGGTATTTTGATATTAATGGAAGTAGTAAAGTAGAAGAAACTAGGATGTTTTTTGATGTCTTAAGAAATAGTGGATTCCCAACTAAATAACTAGAAATTAATTTTTATTGATATTAAGTAAGCTTTTGAAAATCAGCGATTTATCAAGAAATTTATTTTCAATTATCTTTTCTGATATTGCTTAAAATTACGATTTTAGCGTAAATAAAAATAATATACTAAACTGATTCAGTCTAATGAATTGAAGACATTCCTTTGTTCTTTTATTCATTGAATTAATTTAATGATGAGTCTATTCCCAATAAAGAATTTTACAGTATTATTTTATAAATTAATTTATCCAAACTCTATCTATTCAAATCTTAATAAACAATGAAAAATCAACTTTCTCGTAGAGATTTTATAAGTGTTGCTCCGATGGCCACACTCGGACTTCTACTTAGCAAAAACAAAATAAATTGGCTTGATAAACCCAATTCAAAATTCGGGGGTGTTCAAATTGGTGCGATTACGTATTCATTTAGAAGTATGCCTCATGATATTGACCAATTATTACAATTTTGCATTGATGCGAATGTAAGTGCCATTGAAATGATGGGCGACCCCGCTGAAGATTTTGCTGGAAAACCGAAAAGTCCTGTAAAATTTTCGCCACCAGCACGTGGAGGACAGCGTCCACAGTTGACAGATGAGCAAAAAGCACAATTGGCTGAATATGGCAAGCAAGTGGCTGCTTGGAGGGCATCGACTTCGATGGATAAATTTAAAGAAATTCGTAAGAAGTTTAATGACGCAGGTGTAACGATTTATGCTTTTAAGCCTAACGCTTTTGGTGCTAATAATACTGATGCCGAGATTGAATATGGTATGAAAGCTGCCAAAGCATTGGGAGCAACTTCTGTTACTTTAGAATTACCAACAGATTCGGCACAAACGAAGCGTTTGGGTGATTTTGGTTCAAAACACAAAGTATATGTTGGTTATCATGCACACTTACAGGCTACTGATACGCTCTGGGACGAAGCATTGAGCCAATCACCATACAATTCGATGAATCTCGATTGTGGTCACTACATTGCAGTAGGAGGGAAGAATACGAAGGAATCGTTGTTGGCTTTAATCCAAGCTAAACACGACCGCATTACGAGTATGCACATCAAAGACCGTACGGCAGATGGTAAAGGTAATTTGGAGTGGGGTAAAGGAGATACTCCTCTCAAAGAAATTTTGAACTTAATGAAAACCAAGAAATACAAATTCCCAGCAACGGTTGAGTTGGAATATGATGTTCCAGAAGGCTCAAATGCTGTGAAAGAAGTAGCTAAATGTGTTGCTTATGCGAAAGAAATCTTAGTTTGAGAATAGGGCTGTTTTTCTGTTATATCTTGTAGCAAGAAAAATTTACCTTAACTTATTGACCAAAAGTAAAACTGAGGTGTCTTTTTTAGAATTATTAATTGCCCCACGCTTATTTCGGTCAAAATTTCCAAGCACAATATCATCATCGCCGTCGGCATCAATGTCGGCGGCATCCATTACAAGCCAGTTTCCTGCGTTTACTTCCTTAATTGATGACGCTTTAAAATTAAAATTCCCCTTATTTTCCAGATAGACAAAACCTTCTTTAGGTTGATTTTTGAAGTCAGGGAAATAGGCAATAGTAGCAATATCTAAATCTCCATCTTTATCAAAATCACGAGCCATTGCCTTGAAGCTTCCATTGATAGGGTAAAAGAATGTTTGTTTGAAATTATTATTGCCATCGTTCAGAAATCCATAAACTCCATGATAGTTTTTGAGTTGGTTTTTCGAATAGTCGGCATTATCACCACTGGTATAAATAATATCCTTAAAACCATCCTTATTTAGGTCAACTAACTCGAAGAATGAAGAACCAAAAATAGGTGAGAATCGTAAAATTTCTTTAGTTTCAAACAAGCCCTTTCCTTTATTGGAAAATAAAAATATACCTTCTTGTGCTTGGGCAAAAAGTACCCAAATATCAGGCAAACCATCTTTGTTTACATCATCAATATAAGCTTTGATTGCTCCCGGAAATGGCCTGATTATTTGTTCTTTATATTGATTGTTTCCTAAGTTTTTATACCAACTTAAAGCTCCATTTTTATTTCCATACCCACAAATCAATTGGTCAATTAAGCCATCTTTATCAAAATCAACGGCATTGCTTTGAACAGGTCGAGGTAAATTTTCAATAATTTTGACATTAGATTGAAACACCTTTTTTTCATTTAAAAGAAAACTATGAATTTCACCTTTGGTGAGGTCGTTAGGATTCAAAATTCCAATATTTGTGAAAGTTCCCGTTCTATTTCCCTTTTGTGCTAAGCTATTTCCAAAGTCGATATCTACAATAGTTTCATTTACTTTATTAGCTGCTACCTGTTTAGTAGTTTTATCAAATACACTTAAAGTTGCTTCGCTGGCGGCAATAATCTGTTGATTAGCAGTATCTATCTTAATGTAGGTAAGCGAAGGGAAACTACTTTGTGGGATAGTCATTGGTTTGACCAAAAACTGCTGATTAATAGCTGAAATTAGTTCACGATTTTGGGTTGGAAGTTTTTCAGGGGCGTTGGTTTCATAGTATACAACAATCTTTTCCCACTCTTCTGGAGTGATACTAGCGAGACTTTCAAACTTACCATCAGCCCCTTGTTGAATATTAGGATAAACTTCGCCATTTATAATTTGTAGGCCCAACTGCTGAGCCATAACGGGCAAAACACCGTTTTTCCAGGTGGTTTTGTCGAGTAACTTAGGTTCTGGAAAAAGATGACACGAAGCACAATACGTTTGAGCCAGTTTTTCTCCTTCTGATTGTTTATTGCAGCTTAGTGTGAATAATAAACCAATAAATGAAAAATAGCTAAGTATCTTAAAAAACTTCATGAGCTGTGATTATTGAATTAAAACCTTTAAATTGATTCAAATTTAAGTTTAATTTAATGATGTCCAAAATAAAAGGAAGTCTTCGCTCGAAGCGAAGACTTCCTTAGAAACCATCGAATTATCAATTACAAATTCTTTTTCTTCAATTCACTAACTGCGAAATTAGCAGCACGAGCTGTAAGAGCCATATAAGTAAGCGATGGGTTTACGCATGAAGCTGAGGTCATTGCTGAGCCATCAGTTACGAATACGTTTTTCGCTCCCCACACTTGGTTGTTGCCATTCAATACTGAAGTTTTAGGGTCACGGCCCATGCGAGCAGTTCCCATTTCGTGAATGGCCATACCCAAATATGAGCCACGGTCATAACCTTTTACATTTTTCACACCTGATTTTTCGAGCATTTCAATGGCATCATTTTGCATATCAATACGCATTTTCTTCTCGTTTTCTTTCAACTCTGCATCGAAAACAGGTAGTGGAAGTCCCCATTTATCTTTTTCGGTTGGGTGTAGATAAACGCGGTTTTCGTAGTAAGGAAGTGTTTCTCCAAAACCACCAAAGCCCATTGTCCAAACACCCGGTTTAGTTAATTCTTCTTTGAAATCAGCACCGAAGCTTAGTTCAGCTACATTGCGTTGCCAGCCCTGACGGCTACCGCCACCTTGATAACCAAAACCACGGATATAATCACGCTTGTCGTTACCGATATTACGGTAGCGAGGTACATAAATACCATTAGCACGACGTCCGTAATAATATTTATCTAAATCTCCTTCCCATTCACCCGAAGCACCCGTACGGAAGTGGTGGTCCATAAGGTTATGACCAAGTTGACCAGAATCATTACCAAAGCCATTAGGGAAGCGATTTGATTTTGAATTCAACATTAAAGTTGTTGAACCTAATGTACTACCACAAACAAAGATAATTTTTGCATAAAACTCACGCACATCAAGTGTTTGTGTGTCAATGATACGAACACCCGTTGCTTTTTGAGTTTTCTCATCAAATAAAATTTCTTTAGCTACTGAGTCAGGGCGAAGTGTTAAGCGACCTGTTTTAGCAGCTGGAGGTAAAGTACACGATTGTGTACTAAAATATGCTCCAAACGGGCAGCCCAAAGAACATTTATTACGATACTGGCAAGCCGCACGACCAACTCCGAGTTGTTCTTTACGTGCTTCTGAAAGATTGGCTACACGGCCAATAGTCATGGTACGGCCTGGGAAATTAGCTTCCAAACGCTTACGAACTTCTTTCTCAACACAATACATTTCCATTGGCGGAAGAAATTCACTATCTGGCAATTGAGGTAAACCTAGTTTTTCACCTGAAATACCAACAAATTTCTCCACATAAGAATACCACGGAGCTATATCTTTATAGCGAATAGGCCAGTCAACGGCAATGCCATCTTTTAAGTTTGCCTCAAAATCTATATCGCTCAAACGATAAGATTGACGACCCCACATGATTGATTTTCCACCAACAATATTTGGTCTGAACCAGTCGAAGCGTTTATCTTCTTTGTAAAGTGCATCAGAGTCGTTCATCCAATATTTCTCGGTCATTTCATTGTATGGATAATCACGAGAAAGTTTTGGGTGGCTTTCTTTCTGGGCAACCGTGAGGCGTCCATTATATTGGCTTTCCCATGGTGCTTTCATGGCATTTTCGTAGCCAGTTACGTGCTCTAGTTGGCGACCTTTTTCGAGCATCAATACTCTTAAGCCTTTTTCTGTCAGTTCTTTAGCTGCCCATCCACCAGAAATTCCTGAGCCGATTACGATGGCATCGTAAGTTTGGTCTTTAATTAAATCTATATTTAAGTTTGCCATTGTTTAATACTAATTTGAGAGTTGGTTATTTACTGAATGGTTTTCACCACGTTGATAGGGTGAACTCAAATTTCTGCTGAGTTCTTTAGATGAAATTATAAAGCCCAAGCTTTTTGACCTGGTTTTAATGGAATACACGCTTCGAATTTACCCGGAATTGGTAGATATTCTAATGCTTGTGTAGCTCCTATTTCCGATGTAAAATAGCCCGTTACTGTCAACCCTTTCATTGTTAAGAAAAACGCTTTATTATCAACAGTACTTTGTTTAACCATTTCGTTTTTCTGTGCTACATTAAGAGCCATGAAACCTTTACCAAATTTTGCTTGGCTATCGGTATCAAGCTTCGCTAAACCTGCGTAGAATTTCTCTTGCTCGGCTTTCTCATAACAATCACGCATCACTCTCACAATAAATTTCTCTACTCCTGCTGCTTTTGCTCCCGGGGTTCCAGTTGTTGGAATGATAATATCAGCCACTTCGGCTAATAAAGCTGTTTGGTCGGCTGTTACTGCCACACTTTCACCAGTGTTTAGCACTTCGCCCATTGCACCAGCCATTAATGGTGCTGATAGAACTCCTCCCAATAGGTAAGTTACTCTCTGTATGGCTTCTCTGCGATTCATATATTATAAGTTTTGTATGAGTTAAATGATGTATCCGAATATTTAATCAATCATTTACGATTAGATTTATCTATGAAAATTTTCTCCCACAAATTTCATGACTTCGGGTAAAGCCGTTCGCCAGTAAGACCAAGTGTGGCCACCATCGCGTACTCTAAATTCGTGTGGAATTTTTTTGTCAATCATCATGGCGTGTAAAGCCATATTGCCTTTAATTAAGAAGTCATCATCGCCACAGTCGATATAGAATTTTACTTTTTTCAAATCTTCTGCATTCGCCGTTTCAACGATTTTTATAGGTGCATTTTTGTAATAATGTTCATTGAGACGCTCTTTCCCTTTGAGGTTTTTACCATATAAATCGCTGAAAATATTTTCCCAACGTGTATTATCAGTTGCTATAATTTCCTCGTCTGTCCAAACTGCAGCACTTAGCGGAGCAGCCGCCACAAACATATCTGGGTGTTTAGTAGAGAAGAGTAAAGTTCCTAAACCTCCCATCGAAAGACCAGCTACAGCTCTAAATTCTTTTTTCGCACGGATTCTGTAATTTGATTCAATATAAGGGATGAATTCTTTTATGAAAAAATCTTCAAATTTAGTTTTTCCATCGAAACTATTCATATACCAAGAAACGCCAGCATCGGGCATGACGATAATCATCGGAGGAGCTTGACCACTATTGATAGTTCGGTCGGCTATTTCAGGAGCTTGCCCAAATTGTGTCCAGCCGGTTTCGTCATCTGTATAGCCATGAAGTAGGTAAAGTACAGGATATTGGCGATTGGTTTTGTCGTAATCTGCGGGTAGATAAATGCTGTATTCTACATCTTTGCCGAGTGTAGCACTTTTGATTTTTAAGCTTTCTTTGATAGTTCCTTGCTGAGCATAAGCAGCAAAAGAGCCTATTAGCAAAAATAGCCAAAGTAAACGTTTCATTGTGTCGTAGTATGAGGTTGAATAAAAGTCAAATATAGTAGATTTATCGTCAGGATTTTATGCTTAATACAGTTTTTTTAATAATTATGTTTGATTTTTTAATTCATTGCCATCTGCTTTATTTGACGGAAAAAAGTTAACCTAAACTATATCGGCTTTATCCAAAACTTTTGTTGAATTTTGGCTAAAGCCGATAAGAATTTTACTTTACTTGTCCGTCTGCTAAAGCTGACGGTAATGAATAATTTAATGACTCTTGACTCTAATTTATCTTAACTCAAAGTTTTTCTTGCTTCACGGTCAGGGTCATTTTTCACGATACATTCATCATTGAGAATCATTGTTTCGCCATTTGCAGAAGAATATTTTGGCCAATTTGGTAAACCTCCACCGTTTGGATTTCCTGTTCGGGCAAAATTTACAAAAGATTTGGCCATTTTTTCTGAAAGCCTTCTTGGTCTGGCACCACCTCCTGTATGGGTAAGCATAAGGTCGGTATTATAGAACCAAAAACAAATATCATCGCAGTGAAACGCTCGCATACGGCCATCGAATAAAGGTGGTTGATAGCCAAACCAAGCCAAATAAACGGGAGCTTTTTGCTTAGATTTCGCATCTGCCGTTGCAATGGCATTTTTACGATTACTCATAACCATCGACCAAATTTCAACTGGTTTTTTATCAGGGAAAGCTTTAGCATAACCATCTACAATTTCACCAGTTTTTTCGCCAAAACGAGATTTTAATTTTTCTTTGACCTCGTTTATACCAATATTTTCGAGCGATGAGTCAACTCGGCTTGGAGATTGCTCATTAAAAGTCGTACAGATAATCATCGGTACATCGGCCGAGAAATGTGAATTACTTGAGTAAAAAGCACCTTCATCTAAGAAACGACCATCTGCAACTGGAGCAAAACCGCCACGAACTAAATTCATACGTTTAGCTTCGTCGGCCATTTTGGCTGTTGCTCGGTTGGCAATATCAATATATTCTCTCCACGGAATTTGTTGCAATTTACTTATTTCATTTGTGCCTAAGCCTGCTTCTTTTAGCACCATTTCGCCCAATTTTTCGGAATATTCTTTTGATAATCCACTCAATGAAGAACCACTCAGAGCTACCGCTTTATGAAATAAACCTTTAGCCGAAGGCATTGCTGTAAGTGTACAAACTTTAGCCCCGCCACCTGATTGCCCGATGATAGTTACATTATTGGGATTTCCTCCGAAATTAGCAATATTATCGCGTACCCATTCGAGAGCAGCTACAATATCAAGCATACCAACATTGCCCGAGGCTGCTAATTTATCACCGCCAACTTTTGCTAAGTTCGTGAAACCTAATGCACCTAAACGATGGTTGAGCGAACAGAAAACTACATCACCAAATCGACTTAGATTTTCACCATGATAACCATCTTGCTCAATACCATTTCCATTGACAAAACCACCACCATGTAGCCAAACAATTACAGGTCGTTTCTTTGAATCAAGAGCAGGAGTCCAGACATTAATTCTAAGGCAGTCTTCACTCACATCATCATAATTCCAGTGGTCTACAAACGATGCGTATTGGTCGGCATAGCGTTTTTCCATAATTTGTGGAGCCGAATTTCCCCACCAAACTGCTGGTTTTATCTCTGTCCAAGGTTTGGGTTTTTGTGGTGGCATAAAACGGTTGTCACCTGAAGTGTCTGCCCCATAGGGAATACCCAAAAATGTGTGAATACCACGTAAAATATATCCTCTCACTTTACCATATTGTGTGTTGGCCACAGCAATATTATCTCCGATAAAAAGTAATTGTTCATCTTCATTTCCTTTCGGTTGAAAACCTTTGGCTTCAGCAGAAAAAGTAGAACCAAGCCCCAAACTAGCGGTGCTAAGTCCTAATTTTTGAATAAAATTACGTCGATTTGATTTCATTTTAGTAATTATTATAGAGTGAATAGATGGAGATTTGCTCGTTTTTACATTCCTCTGCCCCTTCAAAGATAGATTTTTCTTTTCGAGGAATAATTCCTGCTTTGAAGGGGGGCAGGGGGATGTCGTACTAAAATTAAGCTACAATTTTTTTCAAATTATTGAAGCTGGTTGTTAGGTTATCAACTGGAGATGGAGCTCCATCTTGCTCAACAAAGTAGTGTTTCACACCTGCCGTTTTAGCAGCGGCAAAAATCGGTTTGAAATCGATGTAACCCGTACCAACCTCTACTGGTTTTTGCGTTTCTTTATTCAAATCTTTTACGTGGAAAAGAGGGAAACGGCCAGGGTGTTGTTTGAATAATTCTGGAATATTTACTCCTGCTTTGGTTGCCCAAGCAAGGTCAAGTTCAAATTTAAGTAAATCGGAGCTGATTTGTGAGGCCATTAAATCGAATGGACGTTGGCCTTCCACAGTTTCAAATTCGGCAGTATGGTTGTGGAAAATGAATGTTAAGCCTGCTTTTTTAGCCGCTTCTCCTGCTTTCTGTAGAATTTCAAGCGAGAGTTTAATTTCATCCATTGTTTTTACAGGAATACTAGCACAAACCAAATACTTTGCTCCACCTTCTGCTACTTCATCAACGATTTCTTGGGTGTTGTTTAATAAAGTTTTCATTGGTGGCATTGCTGGGCGAGCAGGTGCTGCTGCCCCTTCAGCCGCTGGACGTGGAGCTGGGCGATTGAAAGGTGCTCCGCTAACATGATGAGCTTGCCAACTCATGCCTAAATCTGAAACTAATTTTGCAAATTCTTTAGATTTCATGCCATAAAAACCACCTTTCATGCTAAAAGCTGATTCGATTTCTTTATAACCAATACCTGCAATTTGCTTTAGTGTACCCGTAACATCTTTATCTATTACCGACATTGTGGTGAATAATTGCACGCCAAAGTTTTTTACTTTTTGTGGTTCGCCAAAAGCATCAGCAAAGTTTGGCAATAATAATCCGCCAAGAGCTAAAGCTCCTGAGCTTTTCAAAAATTCTCTTCTGTTTTGCATTGTATTAAGTTAGTAATGATTGTTTTAAATTCTTTGAATTAAAAGAGGATGTATGAACAGGCAGGGTAGGAGTGGGTTGTTTTTGAAAATGAGAATTGGGTTTTTAGGCCCAATTCTCGGTACTGTTTATCTTAGGGTTTAATTTACTCAGCGGCTTTAAACTCTATATTTGAAAGCGATACGATGATTTGTTTTTCCTTAGCTTTTTCATTGCGGAAAACAAAGTAAACATCGTGTTGCCCAGCATTAGCAGGAACTGAAAGTTTTGCCTTAATTGGGGTCATTTGAGGGCGTGGAGCTTGTTGAGCCGGAGCTGCAGCACCATTTGCATTGTTATTAGTTGTGGCTGGTGGTGGCCCCATACGCATTTCACGAGGCTCAATTTTTTCGCTTGAAGCTAATAATGGGCCATTTGGAGAATCAATACGTAATTCAATTACACCACCCGCTGCACCTACACGTGTTTGAGCTTGTGCCGAAAGTTCTATTTCGCTTATGCCATTAAGGTCAATGTTTTTATAACCAATATATGAGTTATCACCTACCATTGAGAATGATCTTCCCGGCGTAATTACTAACTGCGTACCTTTCGAAACATCGGCTAATTCAGGATTTAAAGTTGGGCTTTTTAATACCACTACATCTTCAGTAGCCAACGATTTCATCATTTTTGTACCTTTATCTTTGTAAGCAGCTCGCAAAATATATGTTCCGTTTGATTTTTGTCCTTCAGGTATTTTTGTTGAATAACTACCTTGCGTAGGCATTGATTTAGCCGTTTTTGGTTCGTTGATATTCAAGATATAGTCAACCATCAAATTAGCTTCTGCCATTGAAACTTGCGGGTGAGCAGCCATTACGTGGTCGCCCCAAACACCACCACCGCCATTGATAATTTTCTTAGAAAGATACTCAACGGCTTTGCTATCGCCTTTATATTTGTTTGCAACATCTTTAAGGCTTGGACCTACTGATTTTACATCTACGATATGACAAGATTTACAGTCACTTTTAGCCATCAAACGCTCGCCCATTGATGCAAACGCTACTGCATCTACACCACGATGATTTTGAGAAGCTTCAATTTTATCATAACCTACAGGAATATAATCAATTGAAACAGCTACTTGTTCTGGCTTGATTTTTCCATTCGTAAGGTTTCCATCTTCTTTATCAGAAACCGTTACGTCATATTCAATTGGTTTACTAGGGAAATAGAATGTTTTATTGCCTTTTTTGATGTTGAAAGCCACTGCTGGAGGCTCATTTCCTACTTTAATTTCCAATGATTCACTATTTTCTTCGCCTTTTCCGTCTTTCACAGTAAGAGTTACATCATAGATACCTGCTTTATCTAGTAATACAGTTGCATTTTCAGTTTTGAATACTTTTTTGCCTGCTTTACTTTTAATTTCCCATAAGTAGCTGAGTTTATCTCCGTCAGGGTCAACAGTTCCTTTTGATGAAAGATTTACTTTCAGAGGAGCGGAGCCTGTAAGGTTATCTGCTTTGGCAACAACTTTTGGCATACGGTTTCCACCATTATACTCTACTTTTACGAGGCGTGCATTATCATTACCTCTAAACCAAGCCGAACCATATTCTAAAACATATAAGTCGCCATCTGGACCAAAATCCATATCAATTGCACTACCAAAATCAGTACTTGGCATGAAACGTTCCATTGATTTATAATCGCCTTTTTCATCCATAGTTACCGACATAATCCAACCACGCATAAATTCTACAATTAACCACTTACCCTCGTAATAATCTGGGAATAAGCGTTTAGCATTTGGATAATCTGCTTTGCGGAAAACAGGGCCACCTGTGGCACTACGGCCTGAACTTCCTACCAATGGGAATTCTTCAGAAATACCATAAGGATACCAAATAAATGCTTTTTGTGCTGGTGGAAGATTTTTTAAACCAGTATTATTCGGAGAATCATTTACAGGGTTTGCAGGGTCAAATTTTGAACCTGGGCGAGGCTTACCAGTTTCAAAATCCCAATCGGCATACGCTTTGTTATCACCTATGAAGTACGGCCAACCAAAATTTCCAGCTTTACGAGCTTGGTTAAACTCATCATAACCACGTGGTCCTTGTTCGCTATCAACTGAGGCATCTGGCCCAACTTCTCCCCAATATAAGAAACCAGTTTTGCTATCAATCGTTGGTCTCCAAGGGTTGCGGTGCCCCATTGTATAGATTTCCTTCTTTACTAAACCATCCCCATTGTTAGGCATTGTTTCATAAAGATTTCCTTTGGGAATTGAGTAAGTACCATCTGCTTCTGGCTTAATTCTGAGGATTTTACCCAATAAATTATTTGTATTTCCAGCCCCACGTTGGTCATCCCAGTATTCCCAACCTTTTCTTTCGTCAAGGTTTGCATAACCAGGCGTACCACTGTTTGAAGTATTATTTCCAACTGTTAAGTAAAGGTTACCAGATTTATCGAAAACCATACCTCCACCAGTGTGGCAACATTCTTCACGTTGAGTCGGAACAGTTAAAAGGATTTTCTTAGAACTAGCTACTAATTCTTCTCCACGTAATTCCCAACGAGCCAACACGTGTTGATTGACATCGGTATCGGCATAATACATATAAATCCAGTGGTTTTGCTCAAAATTTGGGTCATGAATTAAGCCCATCAAACCTTCTTCGGCTTCACGTTTTACGCCTTTGGCATTCGTATATTTGGTATTTACAGGAATTGTAGCCAGAGTTTTGATTTCACCAGTTTCTGGATTGTATTGTTTCAATGCTCCTTTACGCTCAACAAAAAGTACTCTGCCATCTTTTAGCAAAGTCATTTCCATTGGTTCATCGAGTTTTTCGCCCAATACTACTTTAGTAAAGCGATTCTCGTCAGGTGCGTTTTGAGCCATTAGATTGATGCTGCTAAAGGTAGTAATTGCAGCAAACAAGCAGGGTAGTGCTTTTTTGATTTGTTTCATTTTCTTGGAATAAGGTAAACTTAGATTCATGTATATTGGAGACAGATAAATATGATTGGACAAACAAAAATGCAAATACTTATCGACTGAAACTTGATAAATCGGCACATCCTCTAAAGTTCTCGACAAATAGGCTTTTTTTTAGGATTTTTAGGACTTTACTATTCATTAGCTTGTAATCCTTTGCTTTTTAATTATTGTATCAAGTAGATACAATATTATGGTCTTTCTTTGAATATTACAAATATTTCTTTATTTTTGTACAAACCTGAACTCTAATGACAAAAAATATTAACCGAAAAGAATATTTGGAAAGTAAACCACGACTCTTGCCCAGTGTTTCGATTGATTGCGTGATATTTGGGTTTTCTAATAATCAATTAAAAATTCTACTTTTAAAATTTAAGAATACTGACTTTTACGCATTACCGGGAGGATTTATTAGTATTGAAGAAGATTTATCCGATGCTGCATTGAGAGTTTTAGAGGAACGTACGGGTTTGAGAGATATTTATTTAGAGCAGTTCTATGTTTTTGGAAGCAAGGATAGAAGGTACGACCAGACACACCAAAAAATTATGGAGGGTAATGGAATTATTTTAAAACCTAATCATTTTCTGCTGGATAGGTTTATTTCGATAGGCTATTACGCTTTGATTGATTTCTCTAAAGCAAATCCCGCCCCTGATGATTTATCAGATTCTTGTGAATGGTACGACCTCGATAAAGTGCCATCATTGGTATTTGACCATAATCAAATTTTACAGAAAGCCCTCGAAACGCTGCGTTCGGACCTAGATACAAAGTTAGTAGGTTTTAATTTATTGCCTGAAACGTTTACAATAAATGAAATTCAGCGATTATATGAAACTATATTAGGTGAAAAATTAGTTCGTTCGAATTTTCAAAGAAAGATTTTAAGCTTGGGAATTTTAGAACGCATAGAAAAGAAAATGACAGGTGCAGCTAATAAAGCACCCTATGTTTATAGATTTGTAGGTCAGTAAACTGAAAGGGGATTTGCACCCTTTCAGTTTGTAAACTATTTGTTGGTAATAATTACTATTGTACCATTTCCACCCCTTGCCCCGAAAGCAGCACTATTACCATATTTAATTGCTCCTAAAGATTTGATATCACGTACACTGAAGTTATTTAACAGATTCATTACAGTTGATTCATCATCAATAAAGTTGCCGTCGAGTAAAAGAGCGGGCGTGATAGAGCCACCGCCGCCACCTAAATTGGTGTTTGTACTTCTGAAATGAATCCTATATTGCCCTTGTTCATTGATAACCATTAAGCCTGGAATTCGTCGTAGTAAATCAAATATGGTTAGGTTATAATCACTTTCACTAATTTTTACATTAATATCATTTGATACTAACTGTGGAATCGTTCGTTCTTCGCTTAGTTCGGCAGTAGGATTTGAGTCATAAATTACTCCCTGTACCGAGATTTCCTTGGTTGCTATTGAGTCCGTTTTAAAACCTTTTGAAGCAATAAGATGAGGACTTGGTAAGTCCACAGGTTGTATTTCAGGTTGTGTTTCGAGCGTAGTCGATGCAATAGCTCGGATATCATTTTGAGCAAGTGTGCTATCTCGTTTCTGAAAATCTTCGGAAAAATAATCATCAGGCAACATATTTGCAAAGCCTTCATGCCCCCAATATCCCTGAATCAGAATGCCGTTGGGTTTGGAAAGCCAACCATTTTCGCCAAAAGTTGCGTGAAAATTTATTAAATTCACAATCGAATAATAATAAGGGTAATCGGTGAAAAGTTTTATTGGGTTGAAACGGTTAGTTACAAATACCATCAATGGATAATCTGAATAAATCACAAACTCTTCGGTTTGACGGTCGAACATACAAATATCTTTTGCTTCGCAAGGCAGTATTGTTCCGTCACGCACTTCTTGTTCAACAGTTGTTCTGCCAAAATACATCGTTTTGGGCAATCGTACCTTAAAAATGGCAAATCCATTTTCTTGTACTTTATTGTCTTTTAAAGCCACCAGGAAATTTCGGAATGAATCTCGGTAAGATTTCTTTTTATGCCTTTCCCAAAGCTTTTGTTCTTGTGGCGAAGCAGGCGTCATTTTCTCAAAATATTTAAGTCCTGAGAAATAAGTTTTTTCACCATCCGATTCAAACTTATCCATTTGAAATCTAATTTTTAGACCAAAAGCATCGTTCTGAATAATTAGAGGCTCACGAGCGGTGGCAACCACATTTTTCTTTTTATCGTAAGTTAAAACAATTACTTCTGGATTTAAGATTTTACAATCTTTAAAGAATTCGGATTCACCCAAAAGTCCACGATTAAAAATTTTCCATTTTCTTCGCCACTCGTTGTCGTGTTTGGCTACTACCTGTACTTCTTTTAATTCAATGCCATTTTGTAATGTAAAAACTAAATTTTGAAGTTTTTTCTCTGATTGTAAAAGGGTTTTCTTTAAGGTTTCGTAACCTACAAATGAAACAACAAGGTCGATTTTTTGAAATCTTGCAGGAATTCTCAATGAAAAACTACCATTTTGGTCAGTAACAGTGCCAATGGTCGTATTGTTGATATATACATTGGCAAATGGAACAGCCTTCTTGCTTTTATCTATTATTTTTCCACTGACTTGCCAACTTGCATTTTGAGAAAAAAGTAAGGTTGGTAAGAGCAATAAAACGAAAAATTTGATGATAGTTTTCATAGTAAGTGGAAGTTTAAGAGGTTGAAAAGATAATGAAAAGTGATACACGAAGGTTGCATCACTTTTCAATTCAATCATTTAATTATCCTCTTATTCCCTTTCGTATTGATTAATTCAACGCTTTTTATATCTGAACTAATTATAAGATTGTGAGCAGATTGAGATAAAAACGAAGAGCCAAAACCAATTTCTTCTCTACGTATTTGTCCATTTTTAAGCTTAATCAACGCAGTAGTTTCGTTAGCCTGCAGTGGAATTGTTTTTACTGGAAAATGATAGTCGAATACTTTAAGTGAATTTTTATTTTGTGAAGTAATTGTACGAAGTTGTCCTGCTGGACTCATCACTTTTACCAAGGCTTTAGCATCACCTGTTACACAATAGCCACTTTTTTCGATTGAAATGGGGGTGAAATTCCCTTTTCCATCTCCTTTTAAGAGCAATCCATTCAAGGCATCGTTACGGCCAGTACCTAGTTCAATACCATAATCATTTCCTGCCAAGAGTACATCAAGATTACCGTCTTGGTCGAAATCTTGGGTAGTCATGCCAAAAACAGGTGCAAATTGAGCTTGAAGAGGTAATTCTTTCATTTCAAATTTACCAGCACCTTTATTTTCAATATAACTGCTTTTTAGCCAATTTGCACTTAGAACAAGGGCTTTTTGTAGTTCTTCTGGTTTTAATATTTCTTTAATTGTTGCTTGTGAAAACTTAGCATAGTTTTGGAAACGTTGACGTGTTTGGATAAACTGCTTCGCTAAATCATCACGTGTATTATATGGAAATTCCTGTGGCTTGCCTTCTAAGTCTTTGAAATATACGGTTGGAATAGCGTCATAAAAACCATCATTATTGAAATCATTGGCATAAATTCTAAAAGGGTGCTCAGCCGACGCATGCATGAGCGTATTAACTCCCATATTACCAACGATGTAGTCAATGTCACCGTCATTGTCAAAATCTCCAGACGTAATACTATTCCACCAACCAATTTTATCAGCAAGTGATGTATTAGCCGTTTGAGCGAAGCCGAAGACACCTTTATTATTTTTCAAGAAAGTAATCGGCATAAATTCTCCTGCCATTACTAAGTCTTGCCAGCCGTCATTATCAAAGTCTGACCACGTAACATCGCAAATTAAACCAATATTTTTTAGCTGCGGAGCAACTTTATCCGTTACCTCACTAAAATTTCCTTTATCATTTCTTAGTATATAACTTGATACAGGTTTTGGATAGGCCGAAGGTTCAACTCGTCCGCCTACGAAAAGGTCTAAATCTCCATCATGGTCGTAGTCAGCTGCTTTTACGCAAGAACCACTCTTGAGAAATTTAGGTAGTGCATTCACATCAAGTTTGAAATTTCCTTTGCCATCATTTCTGTAAAAGCGGTCTTGGAGTTCGGGGGCATTGGCAGGAAATTCCGAACTTCCACTTACAATGTAAAGGTCTAAGTCATTATCTCCATCGGCATCGAATAAAAGTGTACCCATATCTTCAGCCGTTTTTTCGGCATCTCCAAGGCCATCAAGTAGGTCTTTGACAATAAAACTTCCAGATTTATCCTGTAATAAGAATCTACCTTTGTGGTGAGACGAACCAGAAATAAATACGTCTTCAGTTCCATCACCATTTACATCGCCAACTGCAAGTGAAGGTCCGAATTGAGATAATTTATGTGGAATTAACTTCTGAACATTGAAGTCAATGTAGTCTTCCTCTTCGTGTTTATAATTAATTTTTAATTGGTCTGTAATATCTGTGAAAAGTAAGTTTGCCTTAGCTAATTGTACTTCGGGAAGTGGAGGAGTTGCATTTTTTTCTTCAAGTGTAATGACTTGATTAGTATTGATATTATTAAGCGTTTGAATATATCCATTTCCCCAAATTACTTTTAATTGGGCAACTTTTGTATGTTTTCCTAGTCCAAAATGGGCAATGGGTTCAACGGTTGATAAATATCCACGATAGAGAGAATGTTCGTATAATTGTTTTTCGCCATTTCCATACTTTATTTCAACTGTTGCACCGATACCAGCTACATTTTTTTTATTACCTATAAATTTAACTCTTAAATAATTACTTTCTTGAGGCTTAAGCTGAATCGAATTATTCAAATAAACCGAGGCTGAGTCGTTAATATTATTTACTACATAGTCAAGGTCACCATCATTGTCTAAATCGGCATAAGCAGCACCATTGGCTGATGTAGGCTCTGTAATACCCCATTTATCAGTTACATCATCGAACTGGAAAGCACCATCTTTCCCTTTATTCTTATAAGCGTAGTTTTTAAGTTTTACCTTAGGTACATACTCTAATAACATTGATTTTTCCATGAGAGCATTCACTTCATTGCGATAAGCTAGGAAATCTTGATCAGTTATATCTCTCGGAAAACCATTGGTAATAATTATATCTCGGTAGCCATCATTATCAAAATCGGTTACCATTGGAGTCCAACTCCAGTCAGTTTGAGCAACCCCAGCCACAAAGCTAATTTCACTAAAAATGGGGTGACCTGTACTTGGGTTTTTACCTTGATTGAGCTGTAAGGTATTGCGTGGAAATTGATATAAATAACCGAAGCGGTCGTTGTTTTGATAAGTTACGTAACTATTAGCCGGAGTCATCATCTTTTTACGATAATTACTTTCAGGCATCATATCAACAGCAATTATATCAACCAAACCATCATTGTTTATATCTGATACATCATTACCCATTGCTGAATACGATGTATGTTTAAAGTATTCTTTTGCTCTTTCAGTAAATGTACCATCGTGGTTATTTACGTATAGCAAATCATTTGTTAGAAAATCGTTTGTTATGTAGATGTCTTTCCAGCCGTCTTGGTTAATATCAGTAATATTAATACCTAAACCATAAGCATCATCAAAAATGCCAGCTGCCTTAGATACATCTGTAAATACGGCATGATTTTTAGTTTTATCAAAGTCGTTTCTATAAAGCCTATCAGAGCGTTTTGAACTCGTGATTTCTCCTTTTTCTTGATATTTATTCGGGAAACGGGTATCATCCATTTCGTTTACTACTAAATATAAATCAAGGTCTCCATCGTTATCATAGTCAAAAAATGCTGCATTTGTTGTGTGAGTAGTATCGGCGATGCCGTATTCTTGGGCTAAATCTTTGAAAGTAGGTATTCCATCTTTCCCAATTCCTTGGTTTACATAGAGCAAGTTTGTGCGTTGTCCAACCGCTTTACGAGCAGTAGCACACACATAGATGTCTAATAAATTATCATTATTTATATCGACTAAAGCTACGCCTGATGACCACCTATTATGGCCATTTACCCCTGCTTTCTCAGTTACTTCCTCAAACTTTAGTTTCTCCCCTTTTTGGGTTCGATTTAAGTATAGTTTATTGGGTGTTGTATTTCCAGTGAAGTAAATATCGGTTAGATTATCATTATTAAAATCTCCCATGGCTACTCCACCACCGTTATAAACATACTCAAATGTCAGGATATTGAGGGTATCATTTTCAGCAATACGGTTAGAGAAAGTAATGCCAGTATCGCCTGATTTGAGTTCAGTAAATACTGTTTTTTCTTTACATGAAAAGATAAAAAGGCTAAATATAATGACAATATAAAAAGGAAATTTTTGCATGGGAATGTAAGAGGCTTTTAGAAACAAAGATAACTAAAAACGTCATGCAAGAAGTATTCTCGCATGACGTTTTCTTAATTTTAATATTTGATTTTAAACGTTTGTTTAAAATTAATATCCAGGGTTTTGCTTCAAAATGTCAGAACCAACTAAGTCGATTTGAGCTTGTGGAAGTGGCAATAAAGCGTGCTTAGCTTGGTATCCAGAGCTTGGCAATGTATTTGGCAAGAATCTGTTTTCGTACTTCAAGTAAGCATTGATTGCGGTAACATCTTCACCCCAACGTACTAAGTCGTAGAAACGGTGTCCTTCCATAGCTAACTCCAATTTACGTTCGAAACGAACCGCAGTACGAGCAGCAGCTTTGTCAGTCCAAGTTCCTGAGTAAGGCTTGATTACATATTTAGCAGCAGGGCCACCATCTTGAGTTACGAAACTCGAAGGGTTTGAAGCACGGTTACGAACCATGTTTACGTATTCTTGTGCTTTTGTTAAGCTACCTACTTCGATTTCAGCTTCAGCTGCCATCAATAATACATCCGAGAAACGAATGATATAATAGTTTAACGCTGTGTAACCAGGAGTCCAAGAGCTATTATCTTGCAACGAACCTTTGTCAGATTTGTAGTAAGAATATTTCTTTGGAGAGTATGGTCCACCGTTAGCTTGGTTACGGATCCAGTCAAATCCTGGGTGTTTTTGCCAGTCTAAGAACATGATACCACGACGACCGATAGTGTGGTCAAGACGAGGGTCAAGTTCACCTGCATCTGGAGTAAATGCTGTGCTTGATTGAATACCCATATCAGTTTTCAATGCATTGGCAGCATCGTTATATGAACCGTCTAATAATGGTAAACCATCTTTTGTACGGTATGAGTTACCTAACTCAAAGCTTGGTTGGAAGAAACCGCAGCAGTTACCAGGACCGTTAGGACCTGTGTTATAAGGCCAGTTCAAGTCACCATCAGCGTTAGCGTTGTTTACACTACCAGTGTTTGCAGCAGCTTGTAATGCGAATACTGACTCAGAACTATTATCGTTAGTTGCTTTGAATAAGTCTCCAAAGTTAGCAACTAAAGCATATTTCTTACCATTAGCAGTTACACCATTAGCAATGATTGCATCAAACAAAGATTTTGCTTCAGGAAATTTCTTTTGATACATATAAGTTTTTGCTAAGTAAGAAGCAGCTGCCCATTTGTTAGCACGACCAGCCTGTCCTTGTGTTGCAGGAAGGTTATCGTAAGCTGCTTTGAAATCAGCTTCGATTTTTGGCCACAAATCAACATCATTTTTGATTTTCTCAATACCACTACCTACGTCAACAGTTTCATCAACATAAGGCGTATTGTTGAAGTTTCTCTTCAATTGGAAGTAGAAGTGAGCTCTCAAGAATTTTGCTTCTGCTGAAATACGTGTTTTGTCTTCAGCACTTACGTCAGCTTGAGCATCTTTCAATAAACCCAATACGTTGTTTGCACGAGCTACACCTTCGTAAAGACCACGATAGTTATCGTTGATTACACCTTGTGTAGAAAGATACTGGAACGTTTGAATCGGGTTGATGTCAGAGAAGTCACCTGGGTCAGTTCCTTTGTTTGCATCACCACCGCGGATACTACCCCAAACCCAGTTTTGTGGGTTCACCATACGAGTACCGTATCCACTCATTTGGCCGTAAGCTGCAATTAACGCACCCTCTAAACCTTTTTTAGTTGTCAACTGGGTTTTAGCAATCGCACCAGTCGGAAGTACTGTAAGGAAATCTTCCTTACATGAGTAGCCAATCAATGTAAGACAAGCTGCTGCTAAAGTTAATTTATTGAAAATATATTTTCTCATTTTGATAATGACATTTTTAATTGAATTTGTTAAAACTTACTTTTCAAGGAGGTCAAACTATTGAGTTTGACCTCCCAATTGGTTTAAATTAGAATCCTAAGTTAATACCGGCAGTAAAGCTTCTTGTCATTGGGTAGTTACCTACGTCGATACCAAAGTTAGTATCTGCGTTACCACCAACTTGAGGATCTAAACCTTCGTATTTAGTGATAGTAAACAAGTTGTTTGTTGCAGCAAATACACGAACTCTGCTCAATTTCAATTTATCCAATAACGCTTTAGAGAAGTTATAACCAATCGCAACGTTTTGTAATCTCAAGTATGAACCATTTTCTACGTAGAATGAGTTAGCTTGAGTATTTGTACTAAAGTTAGATGCTGTTTCGAAAATCGGAATTTTTGCACCAGTGTTTTGTGGAGTCCAAGATTCTTTCACACGCTCAGAGATAGCAGCTCCTGAGAATGAAGGATAGAAATCTGTAAACCATTTAGATGCGTTGAAGATTTTGTTTCCAATTGATGTGTACAAATAAGCAGATAAGTCAAATCCTTTGTATGTCAATGTGAAGTTTACACCACCAGTGAATTTAGGGATTGGACTTCCTAAATAAGTACGGTCGTTAGCATCGATTTTACCATCGTTATTGATGTCAGCATAACGGAAACGGCCAACACCTTTACCATCTTGAGCTGGAGCTGCATCAACTTCAGCTTTAGATTGGAACAAGCCTAATACTTGGAAACCATAGAATGAAGATAAGCCATAGCCCAATTGGTTACGAATTGGAGTCAAACCACGGAAACCAGGGTTAACGTTTGTTAAGTAAGTTTGACCATCAGCAATCTTAGTAATTTCATTTTTCAAGAAACTACCAGTTACGTTGATATCATAACCTAAGTCAGAAGTGATTTTACCACGGTTGATGATTTGGATATCAATACCTTTGTTAACCATCTGACCAACGTTTACTGAAGGAGCAGCAGCTTGGAAACCAGCAGTTGCTGTAATTGGCAATTGGTACAATAAGTCTTTTGTATCTTTTTGCCACAAGTCAAAAATAACGTCTAATTTACCTTTCAAGAATGAACCATCGATACCGATGTTTTTAGTAACTGATGTTTCCCATCTTGCATCTGGGTTACCGATACGTGTACGATAGTAACCATCTACGATGCTTGAGTTTGAACCGTTGATGTCATATCCTGAGTTACCTACGTTTGCAGCATATAGACTGTATTGGTTGTTAGGGTCAACGTTGTTTGAGTTACCCATTGTACCATAACCACCACGTACTTTCAAGTCTTGTACCCATGGAAGGTTTTTCATGAAAGACTCAGATGATACACGCCATGCAGCAGATACCGCTGGGAAGATACCATAACGGCTATTAACACCGAATCTTGAAGAACCGTCACGACGAATAACACCAGTTACGATATATTTGTCGTTTAAGGTATAGATTGCTCTACCAAATAAAGAGTAGAAGTTTACTCCTTTAAACAAGTTACTTGCGGGTGGGTTTCTGTTGGCTAATGTAGTTAATGTTACATAGTCACCATCTTGTGAGAATGGGTTTAGACCATTCGCATTCATGTTTCTACCAGCACCAGTGTTTAAAGCTTCTTGACCCGCTAACACCTCGATGTTATGCTTGCCAAATGCTTTTTTGTAGCTTGCCGTGTTTGTAAATGTCCAACCAAAAGAATATCCACTGAATTCGTTATAACCAAATGCCGAGTTATTCTCTGAGTTTTCATATTGCCAACGAGTATATCCCCATCCGTAGTTATTGCGGTAGTTACCAGCAATTGAAGAACGTAGCGTTAAACCTGGAATTGGATCGTATTCAACATATACGTTACCATTGGCTAAACCATTAAAATTGCGATTTCTTTTAATACCATTTTGGTTAGCTACTGGGTTACGTGGGTTGTTGAAACCTTTTGCAGCTGTACCAGCGTATCCACCGAATTCATCATAGATAGGAATGATTGATGGCATACGGAACGCTTGAAGGATGTCGTTTTCGTCAGCAGCGATACCATTACCACCTGCAGCACCAGTTTGACCTAAGATTTGTAAGTAAGTCATCTGGATGTTTTCTCCGATACGTAAGTTTTTCAATACGTTAAATTCAGAGTTGATACGGAAAGCATAACGCTTCATTCCGTTGCTAATCAAGATACCTTTTTGATCTTGTAGAGAGAAACCTACATAGAAACGGCTGTTTTCGCCACCACCACTGAAGCCTAATGAGTGTCTTTGTAATGGAGCTTGACGAGTGATAGCACCATACCAGTCAGTACCAGCTTTATTAGCCTTAATAACTTGGTAAATTGCACCAGCAGCTGGATCAACGTTGTATTTCAATTTTTGAGCAGCTAAATCAACTGATCCGATAACACCAGGAGTTCCACCTACACTTAGGTAGTCAGGAATAACTGGAGTTGCTCCTGAACCGAATTGTGGGTGACCGAAAGCCTCACCTGAATTTCTTTTTGCATTCCAAGTCCAAGTAGCGAAATCAGTTGGATTCATCATCGCTTGACCTTTACCTGGGTCAGTAATACCAAAGTTACCATCATAAGTAACATTTAATTTCTTTGCACCTTTTGTACCTTTCTTTGTAGTGTAAACAATCACACCATTCGCAGCACGAGCACCGTAGATAGAAGCAGTAGAAGCATCTTTCAATACAGTAGTTGACTCGATGTCGTCTGGGCTTAAGAAGTCAGTTGAAGATACTGGCATACCATCAACAACATAAAGTGGTTCGTTACCACCGAAAGCACCAAAACCACGAACACGGATTTGGCTGGCAGTACCAGGTTGACCGTTCGTTACTACTGTAAGACCAGATACTCTACCTTGTAATTGTTGTTCAACGTTACCTGATGGTACAGCTGTTAAATCTTTAGATTTTACAGTTGAAATCGCACCAGTTGACTCACGTCTTTTGTCGATTGAGTAACCTGTTACAACAACTTCATCAAGAGCAGCAGCATCATCTTCTAATGTTACATTAACTGATGCTTGTCCAGTTAATTTAACTTCTTGAGTTTTGTAACCAATTGAGCTGAAAACTAAAGTTCCCCCAGAATTTGGAACATTGATTTTGAAGTTACCAGTTGCATCACTGATTGTACCCGTTGTTGTGCCCTTTACGGTGATACTTGCCCCTGGCACACCATCACCCTTAGCATCACTTACTTTACCACTTACGGATTTTTGAGCAAATGCAACTACGGACATGAGCCATAGCAACCCGCAAAACAGAGCTCCTTTGATAGGAACAAAGTAGTTTTGTTTCATAGTTTTGATTAAGTTAAAAATTAGAAAAAAAATTGATTAAGGTCTTTCCTCTTATATATATTATATATCTCTGATTAGGTCAAACTTCTCTAAAAAAATCCACATTAAGTGTATTTGATACAATTATAGTGAGTCTATTGTCTTGTTCCAAATTTTTCTTTAAAATTTTATATTCTTTTGATGAAGATGTTAATGACTTCATAAACTTAATAGGTATCATTTAAGAGCCATTTTTACGTATTGTATCAATTTGATGCAATATTAAATATTTTATAGAAAACTACAAAATATTTCTATTTCTAATTTTTTATCTAATTCAGAAAAAAATTAATTACATAAATTATCGAAATAGTTATATGATTTGCAAATATACAAAACTTTGGCGTTTTCTTGAATGTATAGACAAGTTTTATTGAGTGGAGATAAAATAGTATTACTTTAAGTCAAAATATTTGAAAAAGTACCTAAGAAGTGAAGTTGTGTGAGATTTTAATGATTTTTAGGTAAAATAGCACTATTTCTTGGCGAATTTTTCGGATTCAGCTAATACTCGCATCGTATTTTCTCCCCAAATTTTTCTAATATCTTTAACCGAATAGCCTCTTCGAAGAAGCTCGATTGTTACGTTTTTTATTTTACTCACATCTTCTATGCCAATCACATCGCTTCCTCCATCCATATCCATGCCTATGCCTACGTGGTCAACTCCTACGAGTTTTACTACATGGTCGATATGGTTAACTACATCTTTTACAGTCGGCATATCTTCTGGATACTTATACTTTACCTGACGGAGTTCGGCATTGAGGCGTTTTTTGTCTTCAGGCGTAGCATCTGCTTTTTGCACTTGCATTCTAATTGTTTTGATTGAGACTGCTACTTCGGCCGAAGGTTTCTTTAAGAAATCTGCTACAAAATTGATATGAATTACTCCGCCTTTTGAGGCTAAGAGTTTAATCATATCATCAGTCATGTTGCGTTTGACATCGCACAAAGCTCGGCACGAAGAGTGTGAAGCAATTACTGGCACTTTGCTTACACGCATGACATCATAAAAAGCTGAATCAGAAAGGTGAGAAACATCCACCATGATACCCAAACGGTTCATTTCTGCTACACAAGCTTCTCCTAATTTACTGAGTCCGCCATGTTCGGCACCATTAGGGTCGCCCGAAGAATCGCTTAAATCATTATTGAACGAATGAGCCAAAGTGATATATCTTAAACCTAAATCATAATATATCTTGAGGTTATTCAAATCTGTGCCCACAGGCCAGCCATTTTCCATGCCGATGAATACTCCGAGTTTTCCCTGTTTATGGGCGGCAAAACCTTCTTTGGCTGTAGTTACTAAACTCACTTTATCGGCATTATTTTTTACCGCCTCATGAATTTTTGTAAATATCTTTAAGGCTTTTTCTTTTGCTTCGACATTTGCTTCGGGAGTTCGCTTGCCTTGCCCTAAATAAACAGCAAAAAACATGGCATCCATGCCGCCTTCTTTCATACGAGGAAAATCTATTTGAGTGCCATCTTCTGCATAATTATGTTTTTGACCAACATCAAAACCTTCCATCTCCAACATATTAATAGGAGCATCGGCATGTGTATCGACCGTGTAAGCCCGAGCATGAATTTTATCTGCTTTACGGAGTAAGCGTTTTTCTGCTTTATCTTGGGCAAATGTAGTAATTGATAAAATGAGTAGAGGTAGGAGATACTTCATAGTTTAGGGTGTTTGATGAATGATTATTTGAGTTGACGGCCTTTCCATATATAGTCGCTTTGTTTTTGGGCAATTAGTCCAAAGAAGACAACATAAAATGGATAAATGATTTGTACGATTGGGATTAACCAAATTAGTGCTTTTTTTCGTAAAAAGCCCAGCATCAGTGCTAAAAAAATAAATTCAATCAAAAGTTTGAGAGTAATTATAAGTAAAAAAACAGGACCTGTAATGGCATTAGATAACCAACCAACCAAAGAGAGAGGTAAACCTAAATTAGCAGCAAACACAAAAACAGCCAGAGCCGTGGTTTGCCAATTATTATAATGTCGCCATTTGCTGGCCCAGCGTTTACGTTGGTTATAAAATGATTTTAGACTTAAATGAGCTTGCGTTTCTACAATGGTTTCTTGGCTTTTCAGAAACAAAACTTTGTCTGGGTATCTATTGGCAATTTTATGCATTAAAAATTCATCATCACCCGAAGCCAAGTTTTCATTGCCTTTAAAACCATCTACTTCATGAAAAATACTTTTTCGATAAGTAAGGTTTGCTCCGTTGCACATGTTGGGTCTATGGGCAAGCATGGCACAAGCTCCCGAACCAACCAAACTGGCAAATTCAATGATTTGAATATCTGTAAAAAATGATTGGATAAAAGATTGCTGAGATTGGTTCGAAGGTAAAAACGTGACGGCACTGCTCACTAAGTGGGCATCGGTTTTTGCTTGAAATGTTAAAATAGTTGATAGCCATTTTTCTCCGACTCTACAATCACCATCCGTTGTGGTAATCAATTCTCCTTTGGCCAATTGTATGGAAGAATCAATGGCTCTTTTTTTAGGAGAAGTATTATTGGTTTTAGGTGGAAGTTGATTAATGATTAAGTTGAGCGAACTTTGGGCTTGAAAGTCTCGCACAATATTGAGGGTTTCATCGCTTGAATCATCATCTGCAATGATTACTTCAAATAAATTCTTTGCCAAAACTTGCTTCTCTAAATCTTGCAATAAATAACCAATATTCTCGGCTTCATTTCTAACAGGTATAATCACCGAGACTTGAATAGCTTTTGCTTCAAAATCTGAATTTTCTGTTTTAAGTTTAAATGCTTTATTTTTCGCCCAAATCACTACCAGCGTTAGGGTCATGAGGCAATAAAGCAAACTTATAATAATGAGTATGGATGAAAGCATAGTTTGTTTTAAGGAATCAGTCGAATTTTGATGATGAAGAAAATACCAAAAATAATGGGTAATAATACATTGACCAACCATATAGTAAAGGTAGCTGATGACACTGCGGCCAAATTTGCCCCAAAATAACTAAAGTAATAAATAGACGTAAGCTCGCGAATACTTAAATCACCCAAGAAATTGAGTACCGAAGCCACCGTTTTCCCCAAAAAAATTAAGCCAATACCCACCCACAAAACGCTCGCAGATAAATCAACTTGAAAAATATGAAACATTAAGTAGAATTGGGTAGAAAATATAAGGTATCTTCCAATGGCAATCAAAAGCAAAACTTTGGTTTCAGCAATTGAATAATTCTCCAAAATACCAATGTATGGTTTTAATTGGCTTAACCACTTGTTTTTAGATAGAAACTGATTAAGATTGGGCAAGTTTCGTGCAAGTATAAAACCAAGTGTAAGACTAACCAAAAAGAGTGAAACTATGATGATATGGAAGATTAAAAATGAAGGCTTACTCCAAAAAATAAATAATGAATAACTGATTGTGCCGAATAGAAGCGAAGTGTAAAGTTGTAAACTATTACCCAATAGCACCGCTCCAATACTTTCTAAGCGTTTATTGCTTTTGAGCATTAAGATTTTGCCTGCATAATCGCCAATCATCATGGGGGTTGCGGTGGCAAAAGTTAGTCCAATTAAAACCCCACGATAAGCTTCAAAAAAAGAAATTCTTTCTACTTTACTGACTAATTTTTGCCATTTGAGTGCCTCAAATGCCCAGTTAATGGGAGTTATAGCTATAACCAAAACTATTAAAAACTGATTTTGAGTTGACTTGAAAACATCAAAACTCTGTTTGATTTCTTCGAAGTGTTTAATTTTTTCGTTGAGTAATTTATAAAGTAAAAATAGGAGGATGAGCAAAAGAACAGTTTTTATCCACCATACGTTTTTAGATGAACTGAAATATGGGAATTTTGAGTTAATTTGCATGTATGAATCAAGAAAAAATCATTTTAGGAGTTGACCCCGGTACGCGTGTAATGGGATATGGAATCATATCTGTGAATGGTAACGCCTTGACGTTAATTCAGTATGGGGTTATTAAACTCGACAAATATAACTCACATGAGCTGAAATTGAAGAAAATATTTGAACGAATTACACAGCTGATTACTGAATACTTACCCGATGAAATGGCTATCGAAGCTCCTTTTTATGGCGTAAACGTGCAGTCAATGCTGAAGCTTGGAAGGGCACAGGGTGTGGCTATTGCTGCTGCTTTACAGCGAGATGTGCCTATCGTAGAATATTTACCTAAAAAAGTAAAACAATCGGTTACGGGCAATGGGAATGCAACCAAAGAACAAGTAGCCTATATGCTCGAACATTTATTAAAGGTAAAATTAGAATCTCAATACCTCGATGCTACTGATGCTCTTGGGGTGGCAGTTTGCCACTATATGCACGGAAAAACTAAGGCTCTCACTGGCAATAGTTCGAAGAAAAAAGGTTGGGATGCTTTCGTGAGTGAAAACCCTGATAGATTGAAGAATTAAGAACTATGGCACAGTTCAAAGTGTGCCATAGTTCGCAATCAGTTAGTTTCCTGAGCGAAGCCGAAGAGAACTGAAAAGAAGTATTTATAGCACTCCCTTAGTACTCGGAAGTGAATTCATTTCATTCAAATTTCGCTTCACAGCCATTTTAATAGATTTGGCAAATGCTTTAAAAATAGCTTCAATCTTGTGGTGCTCGTTTTGTCCTTCACATTTAATATTCAAATTACATTTTGAAGTATCAGAAAATGATTTGAAAAAATGATAAAACATTTCGGTTGGCATTTCTCCGATTTTTTCACGCTTGAAATCGGCATCCCAAACTAACCAAGGGCGACCAGAGAAATCAATGGCTACTTGTGCCAGAGCCTCATCCATTGGTAATAAGAAACCATAGCGATTAGTGCCTTTTTTATCACCCAATGCCTTCAAATATGCTTCACCTAAAGCAAGTGCTGTATCTTCAATGGTATGATGCTCGTCGATATGTAAGTCTCCATCAACTGAAATTTTTAAATCAGCTCCTGAGTGCTTGGCAACTTGATCAAGCATGTGATCAAAAAAACCAAGACCTGTATGAATCTCTGATTTTCCAGAACCATCAAGATTTAGTTCGATTTTTATTTTTGTTTCTTTTGTATTGCGTTCGATAGAAGCAATTCTTACTGGTAATTTCAAAAACTCATAAATTTCGTCCCAATCATTCGTCACTAATTTGGTTGCTTCCTTTTGTTCAGGAGTAAAACCATCAATGAGATTATTGGTTAATCCATCAGTAATAAAAATGGCTTTTGCTCCTAAATTTACGGCCAATTGTACATCAGTAGCTCTATCACCAAGCACAAATGAATTCGCTAAATCGTATTTACCTTCCAAATATTCGGTAAGCATACCAGTACCAGGCTTACGCGTAGGAAGATTTTCGTGCGGAAAACTACGGTCGATATGAATAGCTGAGAAATGAATATTTTCATTTTCGAGCGTTTTGAGCATTTTATTATGAGCTGGCCAAAAGGTGTCTTCAGGAAACGAATCAGTTCCTAAACCATCTTGGTTTGTTACCATAATGAGTTTGTAGTCAGTTTCTTCGGCAATTTTTCGTAGGTTAGAAAGTGCTTTTGGAAGAAATTCTAGTTTTTCGAGTGAGTCAATTTGGAAATCTGTTTTCGGCTCATCTATGATAGTCCCATCACGGTCGATAAAAAGGAGTTTTTGCATTATCTTTGGTAAATCTGATTTCAAAATACAAAATTAGCCACTAATTCAACTAAAAGCCAAAATTAATTTGGATACTAATGTATTTTATTTATTGAACAAATGATTAATTTTAATAAAACAATTTAAATAAAAACAATTGTATATTAAAAATAGATTGTAAGTATAATATATTTTATTTAAAATGAAAATTCAAAAAATATTGAAAATAATGAATAATTAAAAAGTGTTAGCGATTGCCAACACTTTTTAAAGTAGTCTTCGAAAGATTATAGGTTTCCTTTCTTCATTTCTTTTACTGCATAATCAGCCGCACGAGCAGTAAGTGCCATATAAGTAAGCGAAGGGTTTTGTGTAGAAGTTGAGGTCATACAAGCACCATCGGTTACAAAGACATTTTTACAAGCATGAAGTTGATTCCATTTATTGAGTAGGGAAGTTTTAGGGTCTTTACCCATTCTAACTCCGCCCATTTCATGAATATCAAGCCCCGGTGTGCGGTTAGAATCATGAGTTCGGATATTTTTAAAGCCCGCTTTAGTAAACATCTCTGTAAATTGGTCAAAGAAATCTTTCACCATTTTACGGTCATTGTCATCATAATCAACCGAGATTCTAAGTTGAGGAATACCCCAAGGGTCAACTAAAGTTTTATCTAAAGCAACGAAATTAGACTCCTTCGGGATAGTCTCACCCATCATGTGTGAGCCTACGTTCCATACATTATTTGGAATCGGATTCGCTAAACTTTTCTTTAAATCAGTACCCATTCCGCTTCTATCTTCGTGCGTGTAGCGGCCTGCATTGAAACCAGCGGCATACCCACGCAAGAAATCGGTCTCTTGTTTAAAGACATTTCTGAAACGTGGAATATAAGGCGAGTTCGGACGACGCCCATCGGTAGTGCTATCTAAATAGCCTTCATATTCAGCATTGATGGTTGCGGTATAATTATGAAAAGCAACATACTTACCTAATAAACCACTGTCATTGCCCAGTCCATTAGGGAATCGACTTGAAGTAGAATTCAATAAAATAAGGTTTGAGTTAAGAGCAGCAGCATTGACAAAGATAATACGAGCATAATACTCAATCATTTCTTTGGTATTTGCATCTATCACTCTCACGCCTTTGGCCTTACCTTTTTTCTCATCAAAAATAATCGAATGAACAACCGAGTTTGGTCGAAGGGTCATTTTCCCAGTTTTAGCTGCCCAAGGTAGGGTAGAAGCATTACTACTGAAATATCCACCGTATGGACACCCACGCTCACAAATCGTACGGTGTTGGCAAGTTGCACGACCTTGGTCAAAGTGAATTTGTTTTGGTTGTGTAAGATGTGCCGCACGACCCATAATCACGTGGCGGTCTTTATAATTTTTAGCAATTTCCTGGCTAAAATGTTTTTCCACGCAGTTCATTTCGTGCGGAGGTAGAAACTCACCATCAGGCAAGTTTGGAAGACCATCTTTATTTCCTGAAATTCCAGCAAATTTTTCTACATAACTATACCACGGTGCAAGGTCGGCGTAGCGAATAGGCCAATCTACGGCAAAACCATCGCGGGCTGGGCCATCGAAGTCAAATTCTGACCAGCGTTGGGTTTGGCGAGCCCAAAGCAGTGATTTACCTCCTGTTTGGTAGCCACGAATCCAGTCAAAAGGTTTTTCTTGTACATAAGGATGCTCTGCATCTTTCACGAAAAATTGTTCAGTACCTTCATAAAAAGCGTAGCATTTACTCACAATTGGATTGGCATCACGCACCTCTTTTTTGAGTTGATTGCGGTGCTCAAATTGCCAGGGCTGTGTCATAGTTGTTGGGTAATCGGTTACGTGTTTTACTTCACGTCCACGCTCAAGTACAAGCGTGCGAAGACCCTTGCCTGTAAGTTCTTTGGCTGCCCAGCCACCACTAATTCCAGAGCCAATAACGATGGCATCGAAAGTTTGGGCTTTAACTGAATCTATATTTAGGTTTGACATTTTGCTAGTAGGTTGATTAAGGAGGTGCTTTTTAATAAAGCCTTCCTTTGAATATTATTTTTTCACAGGAACACAGCCATAATAATGGCCTGGAGCAAATTCGAATGGACGAATATTGGTCATCACATACTCAGAAGTTAAATATCCTTGAATCGTAAGGTTTTTCACTAATCTGATAAATGCCTTTTCATCAGCATTTTCTGAAGCTTCCATCTTTTTGAGTAATTCAAGTTTTTGACTAGAATCACAATCTGCAAATGCTTTTGAGTAAGTTTTTTGTGAAGCAGCATTGACCGCTTCAATACCTTTCGTAAAAATATCCTGTGCTTTTTTATCGTAGCAATCGGCCACCATGGTGGTTGTAAACTGATGAAGGTTTAATTCTTTGGCACCGGGTGTGTCAGTTTTAGGAATAATCGTTTCAACGATTTCTGCCAAAAGTGTTTCTTGTGAGGTAGTCAAGCTAAACGAAGTCATTGGGAAAGACTCCGTGGTCCATGCGTTTGCCCACGAAGGGAGCACAAGTGTACTACCAATCGTTAGGGCAAGATTTTTTATTGCCGAACGTCTTTGCATTGTTTATAAGGATTGAAATTAAAATGGAATACAAATTAAATATTTTTTTGCGAAAAAGGTGTCGAAAATGCAAAATCGTTCAATATTTAGATAATTAAGTGCAAAACAAAAAACACCCTGAAGTTTCATTCTCAGGGTGTTTCGGCGTTTAGCAGTCTCTTAATTAGCTTAAATGATTCCAGCCTTGGGCTTTGATGGCTGCTGTTCCGCCACTATTGAGTGCTAATTCAACTTTTGTATCGGCAGTAATATATCCAATTGGCAGAATATCACTGATATTTTTGATTTTCTCAAAATCTGCTTGATTAATGGTAAACAAAAGCTGATAATCTTCTCCACCATTCAGTGCAGCGGTGATAGGGCTAATATTAAACTCAGTAGCGGTAAGCATTGTGATATCTTCAATAGGTAGTTTGTCTTCAAATACCATTGCACCAACTCTCGATTGTGTGCAAATATGTAGTATTTCCGAAGCCAAACCGTCCGAAATATCAATCATTGAAGTTGGCACAACGCCCGCCTCTTTTAATTCATGAACAATATCGGTACGAGCTTCTGGTTTAAGAATTTTACCCACTAAATATTCTTTTTCATTGAGTTCGGGTTGCATATTTGGGTTCGCCAAATACACTTGTTTTTCCCGCTCTAATACTTGTAAACCAAAGTAAGCCGCACCTAAATCGCCCGTTACACATAGAATATCGTTGGGTTTTGCCCCATTTCTATAAACAATTTTATCTTTATCAACAAAACCAGTAGCCGTGATAGAAATTACAAAGCCCGAGGCCGATGAACTGGTATCACCGCCAATAAGGTCAACGTTATAATCATCACAAGCATATTTTATTCCTTCGTAAAGCTCGTCGATGGCTTCTACCGATATTCTATTACTAAGACCAATCGTAACCGTAATTTGCTTAGCAAGGCCGTTCATTGCAGCAATGTCAGAGATATTTACCGCTACCGCTTTATAGCCTAAATGGCGTAGAGGTGTATAAGCCAGGTCGAAATGGATACCTTCAAAAAGAATGTCGGTAGTAACCAACATGTACTTATCGCCTACGTCAATTACGGCGGCGTCATCGCCGATTCCTTTAATGGTTTCGGCATTTTTATTGGTAAATTTTGTTTTAATTCGGTCAATTAAGCCAAATTCTCCAAGCGTTTTGAGTTCTGTTCTTTCCATGATGCAAAATTGACTATTTTCCTAAGATTCACAAAATTAATGCTTTTTACATAAAAAAGGTGAACTTCTCAGTTCACCTTCCATATAAATATTTCAATGTCTGCTTATTGTGCAACCAAATTATAGTTATTAATAGTTCCACCAGTCTTTTGGCTTGCTGATGTACGTGTAATATCTAAAGCTGTATCCGTTACTGAATTGATGGTAAATTCGATGGTTCCACCCGTACCAGTTGGAACTGGAGAGAGGTTCTTTAAAACTAATTTGGTATCGCCTATTAACTCATATTGTCCTGTAAAAGAATTACCATCTGCTTCTTTCAAAGTTACATTTGGAGCAAATAATAAATTAAGCGTAAATGATGAATAACCAGGCTTGGTATTGGATGCTGCACCTTTAGTATATACAGTTGTACTGCCTTCTTTTACAATATTAGCCGCCCAACTTCTCTTAATTTTCTCAGAAACAGGCACAGTTTTATCCTTACATGAAGTAATGGCAAGCGAAAATAAAGATACAAATAGAATGGCAATCTTTTTCATGCGAATATTTTTATTTAATAGCGTTACTACAGAAAAGTCTCTTTGGTTTGACAGTTTTTTAACAAATATGGTTTAAATATAAATGAAAAAAAAGTGTCGCATGTAAGAATGACGTTTTTTTTATGGAAAACGTTGTAATGGCTAGTAATATTTTAACGGAAAAATTAAAAATCCTTGAGCTATTCTTAGACCCAAGAATTTTTAGAATTTATTTGATAGTTCCGTGTTTGACTCGGTTGAAAACCCAGAAAATAATCGGGAAAACAAGTAACGTAAGAATGGTTGCAGTAACTAGCCCACCGATGATAACAATGGCTAATGGTTTCTGTGATTCTGAGCCAATTCCCGTACTAATGGCTGCTGGTAAAAGACCAATTGAGGCCATGAGGGCAGTCATGACAACTGGTCGTGTTCTGACTTTCACTGCCTCTAAAATAGCATCATCGAGTGTCATTCTTGCTTTTAAGTTTTTATGAAATTCAGAAATTAAAATAACCCCATTTTGGATACAAATACCAAATAATGCAATAAAACCTACACCGCCCGAAATACCAAAATTGATGCCAGTTACGTGTAATGCAATAATACCGCCGATGATGGCAAATGGCACATTGGCCAATACTAAAAGCGAGTCTTTTACATTGCCAAACATGATAAATAATAGCACGAAGATTCCAACTAAACTGATTGGTACCATTTCGCCTAAACGTTTGGTGGCACGTACTTGGTTTTCAAATTCGCCAGTCCAACCAATGGAGTAACCAGTAGGTAGTTTAATGCTTTTATTGACATTTTGTTGGGCATCGGCAATTGTACTACCTAAATCACGGTCACGAACTGAGAATTTTACCCCAATAAAACGCTTATTATTATCACGGTAAATAAAGGCTGGACCTGTAATTTTCTTAACAGTGGCAATTTCTTTGAGTGGAATCTTTACTCCTTGAATCGTTGGCACTTTTAAGTTTTTCATATCTTCTTCATCTTTGCGATAATTCTTTAAATAGCGAACACGTACATCGAATTTCTTTTCACCTTCAAACTTTTGGGTAGCAGTTTTCCCACCGAAAGCCATTTCGAGTACGGCTTGGGCATCGGCTAAAGTTACTCCATAGGCGGCCATTCGCTCACGGTCGAGAATCACACTAATTTCAGGCTGACCCACATTTCGAAGAATACCCACATCTTTGATACCCTCTACTTTTTCGATTTGTTTGATTACTTGGTTGGCAATTTTATCAAGTTCATTGAGGTCATCGCCAAAAATTTTCACGGCATTTGAGGCGTTGATACCTGCAACACTCTCAGCCACATTATCAATGATAGGTTGAGAATAATTATAGCCTATACCTTGGTATTTTGAAAGTGAATCATCCATCTGGCGAACCAAATCATCCATGGTGATTTTACGTTTCCATTCGTCTTTGTGTTTGAGGTTTACCTGCATTTGTACATAGTAAAAACCACTTGGGTCTGTACCATCGTTGCTTCTACCTACTTGCGATAAAACACCATTTACTTCAGGAAATTGGCGAAGTTCATTGCGGAGAATGGCTGTTTTTTGAACAGTTTCTTGCAAACTCTGACTCATCGGAAATTTAGCTTCTACCCAAAGTGCTCCTTCATTGAGTTGGGGAAGGAATTCTGTGCCTAAAAACTTCGCTGAAAAGAAAGTTATAAGCATAAAAGCGATTGAAACTATAAGCGAAAGACGTTTGTTGGCGAAGGTCCAAGCAAAGCCTCTTTCTACAAGTTTATTCCAGAAATTTACAAATGGATTGTTCTTTTCTCTTACGTTTTTATTCAAGAAAATATGTGAAAGTACAGGTACTAAAGTAAGCGTAAACAACAAAGCACCCAATAAAGCAAAACCTAAAGTATAAGCCAACGGAGAGAACATTTTACCTTCTACTTTTTGGAAAGCAAAAATGGGCATTAAGGCTGTAATAATGATTAGTTTCGAGAAGAAAATGGCCTTTCCTAACTCCGTTCCTGTTTTTTTGATGGTACTTCCAATAGCAAATTTATTGTAGGCCTCCATGCCTTTTTTGTGGGCCATGTGGTCGAGCGTTACAAAAATACCTTCAACCATTACCACCGCTCCATCAATGATAATTCCAAAGTCAACTGCTCCGAGAGAAAGTAAATTGGCACTCATACCTTTAAGTTTAAGGCACAGGAAAGCAAAAAGCAATGAAAGCGGAATAATGATAGAAACCGTGATAGTCGTACGCCAATCGGCCATAAATAGAAATACGATGACCGTCACAAACAAAATACCCTCAAACATGTTGTGCATAACCGTCGTTGTGGTGTAGTTCATGAGGTTATCTCGGTCATAAAATGTCTCCATTTTTACATCCGATGGCAAAATTCGTTCGTTGAGGTCTGCTATTTTCGCTTTAACTCTTTCGAGTACTTCTTTAGGGTTTTCGCCCTTACGCATTACCACAATTCCTTCCACTACATCATCATTATCATTCAATCCTACTTGACCCACTCGTGGCATCGCTGCTTCGTGGACATCAGCTAAGTTTTTGACTAAAATCGGATTTCCACCCGCATCATCTACAATAATATTTTCAATGTCTTGTATCGAGCTCAATAGACCAATTCCACGAACAACATACGCTTGTTTGTTTTTTTCAATGATATCACCACCCACGTTTAAGTTACTTTTATTTACCGCTTCATAAACTTGAAGAGGTGTAATATCATATTTCGATAGTCGATTAGGGTCAACACTAATTTCATAAGTTTTTTCCTGTCCTCCAAAAGCCACTAAATCAGCTACTCCAGGTACGGAGCGAAGTTGACGGTCAATGACCCAGTTTTGAATGGTGAGTAGGTCGCGAGAATCACGTGATTTACTTTTTAAGGTATATCTGAAAATTTCACCCGTTGGTCCATAAGGGGGCTGAACATCGGGCTCTACACCCTCAGGAAGTGACACGCTACGGAGTAAGTTATTTACTTGTTGGCGAGCAAAAAAATCTTCAACATCATCTTCAAAAATGATTTTGATGACTGATAAACCAAACATCGTGATACTACGTACGCTAGTTTTTTTCTGCACCGAATTCATCGAAATTTCGATGGGCGTTGTTACAAAACGTTCGATTTCCTCGGCACTACGGCCGTTCCATTCCGTAACGATGATGATTTGTGTATTGGTTACATCAGGAAATGCCTCGATGGGCATATTCTTGAAAGAAATAAAGCCCGAAATAACCAAAATTCCTACCCAAAAGAAGGTAAAAGGTTTGTTTTTGAGCGAAAATGCAATAATATTTTTAATGAATTTGTTCATAAGCTTTAGGCCTAATTTATTTGAACTACTCTTTTGAGGAGCGTAATAATTATATTTTCAATTGCAGACTAAGGTGTTAGTCATTTAGCTCGTCATAGATTAATAGCTGATTGGCGGTCATTACTTTTTCGCCTGCTTTTAAGCCCGAAGAAATGTAAGAGGTATTGCCTACCTGACGGAAAACTTCCACCTGACGAGTTTCGATATTATTACGGTCTTTGAAAATCATTACGAAGTTTTTGCTTTTATCAAAAATCACCGATTCCGATGGTACAGCTAGCATTTGTTGGCTTTCGGTATAAGATAATTTGATATTGGCACGCATCTCAGGCTTAAGTAAGTAGTTAGCATTATTGAGTTTGATGCGTACTTTCATCGCTTTAGTTTCGGGGTCGATGATATTGAAAATTTTATCAACTTTTCCGTTAAATACTTTGTCTGGGTAACTAAGCGTAGTTACGGCCGCATCAATGCCTAATTTTACTTGGTTGATATCACTTTCGTTGACATTGGCAATGGCCCAAACATCATCAATTTCAGCAATGTCGAAAATATTATCGGTGCGGTCGTTTCGAAGGAGCATATCTTGGTTGATATTTTTTTGAATAACAAAGCCACTCAAAGGTGAGCGGACTTCATAAACGGCTCCTTGTTTGATGTTATAAATATGGTAGGTTTCCTCAATTCGGTGCAATTGTGATTTAGCTTTTTCGAGCTGACTTTTTGCCTCAATTACTTCACGCTCTGCAGTAAGTTTGCCTTCAAAGAGTTCTTGGGCAACTTTCAAGTTGTTTTTTGCCACTAATAGGTCGTTACGTGCATCGTCTAATTCTTTCTCATAACTGGCTACTTCCGTACTACGAATTGTAGCCAAAAGTTGTCCTTTTTTTACATAATCACCTAGTTCAACGAATACTTTAGTCACATTACCACCCACAACTGGATATACTTCAATCATCTTGTTGTTATCGGCTGTAATTTTTCCGTAGAAATTCAGTTCATTACGTAGATTTTGCATCGAAACAACCTCTGTTTTAGTTGTTTGAAGCATTTTTGGACTCAAAACAAAAGTAGTTTGGGTTTCTTGTTTTTTTTCTGGCTTATTGCACGCTAATAAACTGCCAGTGATTATAATTAGTAGGAGTATATTTTTCATTTCTTAAAATAATTTTACGTTAACGATGTGGCTGATGGTTTCACCCGATAAAATAACTTGTTTGCGAAGCTCGATAAGTAGCGAAATACTCTCATTGTAGCTTTCCATGAAATCGGTGAATTCGAGTAAGGATATATTTTGTTTCTGGAAATTTTGAAGTACACCTTTGTAAACCGCTTCAAGGTTTTCAGAATTAGAGGCCGTGATCTGAGCGTATTGAAGGCGGTGTTGTTGCCAAGTTTGGGTAGCGTTGCTCAGTTGACTACGGATTTCATTTATTTTTTGTTCTTGTAGTTTTTTCGATTTTTCAAGTTCAGCTTCGGCAATTTTTATGTTTCCTTTGTTTCGATTCCATAAGTTAATCGGAATGCCAAAGGTAAAGTTTACTTGATTTCCAAAAGCCCCACCGCGTTGGTCATAAGATGCCCCAACTGTAAGGTCTGGTTTAGCAAGTGATTTCTGCCATTTTATCATCAATTCATTACTTTCAATGATTTTCAAGAAACTCAAATAATCAGGGTTTTTCTCCAAAGCTGTATTGAGTAATGACTCAGAAAGAGGCAGTGTTGATGCATTGAAATAGGGGCTAAGAGACTCATCATCAACAACTGGATTGATATTTTCTTGATAATTAGTAAGTATTTTAAGCGTCATCTGCTCCTCGTTGATTTCTTTTTGGGCAGCCAATAAATCATTCTTCAAATTGAATGATAATGATTGTAAACGGACAACATCACGCAATGGCCAATTGCCTCGTTGTGCTTGAAGAGCATAACCTTTGGCAAGCGTATCAATGTTAGAAATTTGGCGAGTGATATTATTGATTTTTTGTTGGTTGAAATAGATGCTATAAAAGCTTTGGTGCACCTCATAGCGAAGATTTCGTAGGAGCTGCTCAAACTGAAATTCAGCAATACCAATGGTAGATTTAGCAAATTCAACTTCGCTTTGTTTTTTCTTTCCTAAATAAATAAGCTGTTGAACTGCGACTGCTTTTTGCCCTTTGGCTCCAATATCAAGCACGCGTTTATTTTGCGGGTTTATGGCGTTAAACTCGCCTGAAGCGACTGGTAATTCCCAAATTTTGGCTTGAATGACACTTGCTTTGGCCATGTCAATATTGTATTGCTCGGCCAACAGTAGTAAGTTTTTTTTAACGAATGCTTCCTCGCATTGTTTGAGACTGAGGTTTTGTTGTGAAAATACCGCTTGAGTATTGGCAAATAGTAAAAGGAAAAAGGTTAGTTTCTTCAACATTACACGTTCTGAATTTTTTGGAGTGCAAAACTCAGACTTGCAAATTAAAAACACCTTTAAGATTAGATTAAAAAAAACTTAATTGGAGAAAATAATCGTAAATATATTGGTGTTTGGTTCTTCGATGCTATACTCAATGCTCGCCGAATGGTAATCGAGAATGCGTTTGGAAAGTCTTAGCCCTAAACCCGAGCCATTAGCTTTATTAGCATTCTGACCACGCATGAATGGTTGAAATAACTTTTCTTGTTCGGTTGTACTAAGGGTATCTCCTTGGTTACTTATCTTGATTTGTAATTGATGTAGGGCAGTTTGTTCGATTGTAATTTGGGCTTGTGGCGTTGTTGAATAAAGACAAGCGTTTTTGAGTAAATTGATAAAAACAATTTCGAGCAATGAACGTACACCATAGACCTCCATGGAAAGTTCGAGAGATTCATGGTCAATGATTTCGAAGTTGAGAAAAAACTGGGGATTAGACTTCTTTATTTGCTCATTAGCCGAAAAAATTACCTCATCAATGCGTATTTTTTCGAAGCGTTTTTGTGCATCTTCTTTGTTGAATTTTGAAAGTAAAAGCAAAGAATTGACCAAATCAGAAAGCTGATGCACATTATCGTTGATGCTTTTAAGTGAAGTAATTGTCTCAGGTGAATGCTCTGGGTTTTGTAGCAAATTTTGTACCTTAAAAGTGATACGTGCCAATGGGGTTCGAATTTCGTGCGAAGCATTCGAAGTAAATTCACGTTGGTTTTGAAAGGCTTTTTCAATACGTGCCAACATGATATTAAATGCTTTAGTTAGAAGATTAATTTCATCGTTGTGTTTGGTTTCTTCCAACTGAATATCTAATTGATTGACTGAAATATTGGTAATTTGTTTTTGGAAATTATCCAATGGTTTAAGTAATCTTTCAATGAAAAAATAGGTTGAAAACCAAACTAAAATTGTTCCTGCTAAAAAGGTAACAACCAACGTAAAAAGCAAAAAATCGAGCTTGTTAATGCCATATTTATCTTCGGCTGAAAGTAAAATGTAGTAGTCTGCCTTTTCAAAATCATAATAAATACCCAAAACATCTTTTTCTCCTTCCGAGCGAAAGAATGATTTCTCACGTTTAAGGTGTTTAAGGTCTTCTACATTCCAGCTAATTGTTGCGTCATCAATACTGCTATAAAGTAACTTGAAGTTTTGGTCAAAAACCAATGTTTTCTCGTTGTAGAGTTTATTGATTGTATTTTGGTCAACGAGTTTAAGTATTTGATTATCAATCTCTTTTACCTCTACCAAGAGTTTAGCGGTTGTCAAGGCTTTCTCTTCCAGCCGTTGCCTGAATTCTTCTCTTCTAAACGAAGAAAATGAATAGAAAATAATAAAAGCCGCCAAGCCGAATAAAATCGAAAAGGCCACGGCAATATTAATAGCAATGCGTCTTTTGAGGGTCATTTAGTCTTCGATTTTTAGGTAATAACCAAATCCTGGACGAGTATGAATGAGTTTTGTTGCGTGATTTCGGTCGATTTTTTTGCGAAGAAAATTGATATAAACCTCAATTGTATTCATATTTGAATCAAAGTGTACATCCCAGATTTGTTCGGCAATGCTTTGTTTCGAGAGTGTTCGTCCTTTGGCTTTAGCCAAAAGTAAAAGCAATTGATATTCTTTGGGTGTGAGGTCAATTAACTCATCTTTTCTACGAACCAGCATTTCGCTCGTGTTTATTTGTAGGTCGTCGATGATTATAATTTTATCCGTTCCTTGTGGCTTATTGCTGCGGCGTAGTAATGAAGTAATTCTTAAAAAAAGTTCTTCAAAATGAAAAGGTTTGACCAAATAATCGTCAGCCCCAAAACCAAAGGCATCTGTTTTATCTTGAATATCACCATAAGCAGTAAGCATAATGATAGGCGTGAGTTTATTGGTCTCACGTACTTGTTTACACACATCAAAACCATTAATTTTCGGTACGTTTATATCTAAAAGATAGATGCCGTAATCTTGTCTTTTAACTTGCCGAAAAAACAATTCCCCATCAAAAACAACATCACATTCGATATCTTTTGATAACAAAAAACTTTGTATTTCTTTTGATAATGTTGGGTCGTCTTCTAAAAGTAGGGCTTTCATAAAGGATAAATTAATTGCGAAGATACTTATTAAATTTAATTTAATAATGTGAGTATTTACTTGTGCATAACCAATTCACGATATGATTTTGGATTTTTATTCGTGTATTTCCTGAATTGTCGGTTGAAATTTGATAAGTTTTTGAAGCCGGATTCGTAGCAAATTTCTAAAACATTGAGGTCGTTTTCCTGTAAAAGTTTACAAGCATATTCAATTCTGATTTCGTTGACAAACTCAACAAAAGTTTTTTGGGTACGTTGTTTAAAGTATCTACAAAAAGCAGCTTCTGAAAACCGAGTTTTATTGGCTATTTCGCTAATATTGATTTCGTTCTTGAAGTTTTTAAGTACATAGTCAAAAATGGTATTCATGCGGTCAGTATCTTTTTGGCTTAAACCCAGCATGCCACTTCCCGACAATAGGCGATATTCTTTGCTTTGAGACATCAACTGTAAAATCTTTATCAAACCCAGCATTCGTTCTATTTTATCGGCTTTTAATAAAGCTTTCATTTGCTTGCTTACAAGTGCTTTAGTTTCGCCCCAAAACTCAATGCCGTATTGAGCCATTTCGAGTAATTTTTTTATTTCGCTCATTTCTTCAATTTCAAAGAAATATTCGCCAAAACAATCAGCCAGAAAATGAATAACAATTGAAGCGGGTTTAGTGACTTGCTTTTGAGTATAAAAGCCATCATCTGCCCGATACCAATGAGGTAAATTTTTGCCTAAAATTGCCAAATCGCCTTCTACGTAATCAGATACGTGATTGCCTACAAATTTTTTACCGAAACCTCCATCACAAAGCACAATCTCAATTTCTTCATGATAATGCCAAGGTGTTTCGAAGTACGGACTTTCAAATCTGTCAATTAGAAAAGATGAACCAAGTGTAAGGGGAAGTTTCTGTAAAAGTGGCTTTTTTAACATATAATCAAAATAGTATCGTAAAATTTTGCTTTTTGAGTGGAATATATGAATATTCAACTGAAAATTTGTATTTTAATAACTAAAAAAAATTAATAAATACTTTATTTGCAAATGCTGAAGGGCAAATCTATCGTAATAATTGGTGGAACAACGGGCTTGGGATTATCAGCTGCAAAGGCTTTTGTACGTGAAGGTGCCAAAGTAATTGTTGTAGGAAGAAACCCCGAAAGTTGTCTTGCGGCTGAAGTACTTTTAGGTGAGAGGGCTCGTACCTTAACCGCCGATGCAACCAAGGAAAATACGGCCAAAAATGCCATTGATTTATGTATAAATGAGTTCGGGAGTTTCGATGGACTTTATCACGTAGCTGGTGGCAGTGGTAGAAAATATGGAGATGGCCCTCTTCATGAATTAACGCTTGAAGGGTGGCGTCAAACTTTTGACCTGAATCTGACAAGTTTGATGTTGTCGAATCAAGCGGCTGTGCAAAAATTTTTGGAGTTGGGAAAGGGTGGAAGCATCTTAAATATGGGTTCAGTTTTGGGCTTTTCACCTTCACCCAAATACTTTGTTACCCATGCCTATGCTGCGGCTAAATCGGCTGTCACAGGATTTACCAAGTCGTTAGCTGCGTACTATGCTGCTCAAAATATTCGAATCAATCTTTTAGCTCCCGCCTTGGTCGAAACACCGATGTCAGAACGAGCCAGCAAAGATGAGAAAATAATGAGCTTCGTCAAAAGTAAACAGCCATTAGATGGGGGCAGAAATGGCCGACCAGAAGACCTTGATGGAGCTGCTGTATTCTTTATGTCGGATGCTTCTAAATTTGCAACTGGCCAAACCCTTTATGTTGATGGAGGATGGGAAGTTTCGGAAGGACAGTATTGAAATGGGCTTAGCTTCGACTTCGCTCAGCTACCGTTTTCGACTTCGCTCAGCTACCGTTTTCGACTTCGCTCAGCTACCGTTTTCGACTTCGCTCAGCTACCGTTTTCGACTTCGCTCAGCTACCGTTTTCGATTTCGCTCAGTTACTGTTTTTGGCTTCTCTCAGCTTCCGTGGGCGGAGTTTAGAAAAATAAATAAATGTGATAGAAATGAAGTCATAGCCTTAATAAGGGTTAAACTTGAAAAATAATGAAAGTAGCAATTGGAATTGACCTTGGTGGTACAAATGTCAAAGGAATATTGATGCAGGAAGATGGAAAAATCTTGAAACAACATTACATTCCCACAAAAGATGATGCTAAAGGTAAATGGCGAGAGAATGTCCTTGAAATGGTCAATTTCTTGAGGAGTTTTCACCAAGAACCCATTGAAATGGTTGGACTTTCGGCTCCAGGTCTTGCCCATGAAGATAATCGGAGTATTGCACATTTACCCAATCGCTTATTTGGTTTAGAAAACTTTGTTTGGGAAGAATATTTTGGAATCAAAACCTATGTTTTGAATGATGCACACGCTGCTCTGATGGCCGAAGCAAAATTTGGCGTTATGCAAGGATACAAAAATGCCGTTTTATTGACACTCGGTACAGGCGTAGGAGGGGGAATCATGATTAATGGGCAGTTACACCAAGGTTTAAGTCAAATGGCGGGGCATTTGGGTCATCTTTCACTCAATGCAACCGATGATGAATTGAGCATTTTGGGTATGCCCGGTAGTTTAGAATATGCTATCGGAAATTGTTCGATTGTTCGCCGCTCGATGGGTCGATTTCAATCAACTCATGAGTTGGTCAATGCTTATCATAAAAACGAACCTTTTGCTACTTGGCTTTGGCTTGATTCAATTAGAAAATTAGCCATTGGGATTGCTTCATTAATTAATGCTCTTTCGCCCGAAATCATTGTATTAGCTGGTGGAATTACAACCGCAGGTAGTGCATTATTTGAGCCTCTACATGCATTTATTGAGCTTTTTGAGTTCAGACCCAAAGGAAAAACAACGCTTATCAAGCAAGCCGAATTTGCTGATTTGTCAGGAGCCATTGGAGCTGCCGCATTTGCCTTCAATCAAGAAAAATAATCATCAACAATTTATAATTTTAATGAGTTATACTGCCGAATATCTGAGAAAATGCCAAGGTTTAATCGAAACTGTGGCTACCCAAGAAGCGAATATCTTGCGGGCTGCCGAAATGTTTTCGAAATCAATTTTGGTCGGAAGAATGGTACACGTTTTTGGAAGTGGACACAGCCGAATTATGGTTGAAGAAATGTGGCCAAGATATGGTTCATTTCCGGGGTTTAATCCAATCGTTGAATTATCGCTTACCTTTCATAATCTAGTGGTTGGAGCTAATGGTCAACGCCAAGCGATGTTTTTAGAGAATGTATCAGGACTCGCCGCACAAATTTTACGAAATTTCGACCTCAACGAGCTAGATACGGCTTTGGTTATTTCTTCATCAGGCTGTAATGTTGTGCCGATAGAAATGGCTGAGATTTTTCAAAGTAAAGGCATAAAAACAGTTGGAATTATATCAAAACTTCATTCAGAAGCCAGTACAAGCAAAAAACAAGATGGTAAAAAACTCCAAGATTTTTGTGACATCGTACTTGATTCTGGAGCTCCAGTGGGCGATGCCATGATATATGTAGATGGTTTAGAAACGCCCGTTTCACCGGGTTCTACTGTTGGCTCGTGTATGCTTATCAATAGCATAAAAGCTGAATTGGCAAACTTGCTCACGCAGGCAGGGCATCCACCAAAAGTGCTTACGGCTGGAGCAGTAATTGGGGCAGAAAAAGCAACCGAAATTTTTCAAGCTGCCTACGATGAACACGCCCATCGAATTTCGAAAATGTACCAAAAAGTAGGTATCGAAAGCTATGTTTCAAAACAATCATAATCAATTATTCATTTCTCATAAAAACTATGCAACCAATTCCTATAAAAACCACCGTAGTTGGCTCTTGGCCTTTTCCGAGTTGGCTTGAGTTTGCCTCCGAAAATTTAGATAAATTTGGCCCTGCTGATATCAATGAGATGATTGAAGATGCGGTTGTGAATGCCATTCATGACCAAGTAACGGCTGGCCTTGATGTGATTACGGATGGCGAACAAACTCGCCTCGATTTTAACTTATCTTTTTATGGTTTTATCAAGGGAATTCAGCCAAATCATGAAGAAACCCGCAAGTTTGGCTCACCTGCACATGACCAACGTGGCAAACATACCATCATTGAGCCACTTACTGCACCAAAAGGCTTGGGTGTGGTTGAGGAATATACAAGACTGAAGCGTTTGGCTCCAGCCGATAAAATTTTAAAGGCATCCATTCCTGGCCCGTACACACTTTCTGGACGTATGGTGGCAGGAGAAATTTATAAAGACCGCTGGGAAATAACCGAAGCTTTATTGCCAATAGTGGCCAAAGAGTTAGAAGATTTAGTAGCTGCAGGTGCTCAAGAAATTTGCATTGATGAACCGTCGATGTCATGTTATGCCTATAAAGAAGACACCAAAAGATTTGTTGATATTTTCAATCGAACGGTGAAAAATATTGTAGGTAAAACCCGAATTGCCACGCATTTATGCTTCGGGAATTACAAGGGGCGTTCGGTTGGAAAGAAAACCATCGCACCTATGTTACCTGATTTTTTAGATTTAAAAGTAGATGAGCTTCATTCTGAAATGACCGTACTAAACTTTGCAGAAGTGCATTTACTAGAGCGTTTTGCCGAAAAAATGGACGTAGCCGTTGGGGTAATTGATGTAAAAAGCTATTACATCGAAACGGTTGAGGATGTCAGAGAACGCATTGAAAAATGTTTGAAATATGTTCCTGCTGAAAAATTAGCTGTCGCTCCCGACTGTGGAATGTCGCAGACTGCTCGTTGGGCAACCAAACAAAAAATAGCTAATATGTGTGCAGCAGCTAAACAAATGAGGTAAAATGAATTTAATTCAACCAAAGCAAAAAGATAATGATTTATTGAACGACATTAAGTCATTCGATGATACCAATGGCTTTAAAGTTTGGTGGTTGGCACAAAGTGGATTTTTAATCAAATGGCAAGGGAAAACGATACTTTTCGACCCATATTTGTCTGATTCACTAAGTAAAAAATATCAGAATACTGATAAACCACATGTGCGTATAAGCGAATTGGTGATTTCGCCCGAAGTTTTAGATTGCATTGATATCGTTACTTCAAGCCATAATCATACTGACCATCTTGATGCCGAAACTTTAATCCCAATTCTTAAGAATAACCCAGCAATTAAATTTATTATTCCCGAAGCCAATAGAGCATTTGTGGCTGATAGAGTTCAGTGTGAATTAGATTTCCCGATTGGATTAAACGATGGTCTTTCTTATGAGTATTTAGGGTTTAAAATCACGGGTATTCCTGCAGCTCATAATGAAGTCGAGCGAAATGAAAGAGGTGAATGTAAATATATGGGCTTTGTGGTACAATTCGGTGGATTTTCGGTCTATCATTCAGGTGATACACTATGGTTTGATGGCTTAGAAGAAATATTGAAGCCTTTTTCTTTAGATATTGCATTCTTACCTATCAATGGTAATAAACCTGAACGTCGGGTTGCTGGAAATCTGAGTGCCGAAGAAGCAGCAAAATTAGGGCTTGAAATTGGGGCAAAATTGGTTATTCCGCACCATTATCACCTTTTTGAGTTTAATACCGAAAATCCACAGGTTTTTGTGGAAGCTTGTTTACATTATCAAACAAAGTATAAAGTCCTTGAAATGGGAGAGGGAATTACTATTGAAATGAGTAACTCATAATTAGTTAAATAAAGAATTTATATAATTGAAAGTAAGCTAAATTTGTTAGGAAGTAATTATTAAGTAAAAATTTGTCAGGAGTTAATCATTAATTAAAAAAACTATTTAATTGATAATATTTGTCACAGAGTTACACAAAGAATAATGTAAAAACTCTGTGGTAAAATGTTGTCAATTTGATGTTTACCATTACTTTAGATTTAGTAAAAATCATCTATTCACTCAAACAACACTCAATAAAACTATGGCAAAAGTATGTATCCTTGGTGGCGGATTTATTGGTCGATTTTATGCCGATTCATTACATGGCCAACGTGGAAGAGACAGAGTTTCAGTAGTTTATGCTCGTAGAGAAGAAACAGCAATTCGTTTTGCAAATGATTATGCTGTGCCGCTTTATTTCACAAATATGGAAGAAGCCATTCAGCACCCAGAAACAGAGGTGGTTGTAATTGCCCTGCCTAATAATTTGCATGAAGAGGCCGTACATCTTTGCGTAAAGCATAAAAAAGCAGTTTTATGCACAAAACCTCTCGGTCGTAATGCCGAAGAGGCTCTAAGAATGACCAAAGCCTGCGAAGAAGCAGGTGTTTTCGCTGGTTACTTAGAAGATTTATGCTATACACCAAAATTCATGAAATCGCTCAATTCTGTAAAAACTGGTGCAATTGGTCGTATTTTATGGGCAAAATCCCGTGAAACCCACCCTGGGCCTCATTCAGATTGGTTCTGGGATATCAACATGGCAGGTGGCGGAGCAATCTTAGATTTGGGTTGCCATTGTATAGAAATTTCAAGAAATTTTATTGGTAAAGATATTAAACCTGTTGAGGTAATGTGTTGGGCTGATACCCAAGTAAAACCAATTGATGCCGAAGATCACGCCATTGGTTTAGTTAAGTACGAAAATGGTTCAATTGGTCAGTTTGAAGTGTCATGGACCTTCAGAGGAGGCATGGATTTGCGTGATGAGGTAATGGGAACCGAAGGCACTATTTGGATAAATTCTTTCTTACGAACAGGTTTTGAAATGTTTACGAGTGGTGCAGGAGAAGGAGGTTATGTTGCTGAAAAAGCTGAAAGTTCAAGTGGTTGGCAATTCCCTGTTGGCGATGAAGCCCATGAGTTAGGCTATACAAATATGTTTACCGATATGTTTAATGCCTTAGAACAAGGCAAAGAGCCCAACGAAACTTTTTACGATGGTTATGTAGTAAATGCTATTATTGATGCCGCTTATAAATCGGCAAGAACAAAGCTTTGGGAACCAGTACAATTACCAGAATGGAGAGGCCGAGTAGGTGTAGAAAAACCGTCTGTTTATAACGAGTATGATGCTGACCATTGGTTTATCAAAGATGAAATTTTACCAAATGGTGATAAAAAAGTAATCTTGAAAAAGAAAACTACGGGTGAAATTATTGAATTAGAAACATGGAGTTAATCTTCTGATTTTTAATTTAAAAATGCTTTAAGGGGGTAAATCTTTCGGATTTACCCCTTTTCTATTAATTTAAATGATAGATATAAGCTTTATTCGAGCCTCTCTTACAATTTTTAATCACATATTTAGCTATATTTGTTTGCTAAATGCAACCAAATTTTATTTGGCAGCGTCTTTCTGATACTGAAGCGTTAGAAACGAATCATCAATGAGAAAATTATATATATATATGTTTTTTGTTGGGCTTATCCTGTGGAGCTGCGATAGCGTCACGGATTTACAGCCACAGCAAAACGTCGATGAGTTAGTTCCCAAAGCAGCAATCAATGCCATAAAGACAAACTATCCAGAAGCAACCAAAGTACGTTTCACTACTATTGAAAAAAATAGGGTTTTTCAATCTGATTTTGATTTGAAACTCGAACGAATGTCGGCCATTGTCAATAATGTTGGCGTAATTTCTGAAATGTACAAGCAAAGTGGACAGGTTGGGTTGCCAGATATAGTCAAAAATTATATTGCGACTAATTTCGTGGGTGCGGTTTATTTAGATGTTTGTCAGCAAATAAATAAATCGGGACAAGTTGAAGGCTATAAAGTTCGAATCAAATTGAGTAGTGCCGACGAACTCACGCTCATTTTTGATGCAACAGGAACACTCATTCTCTCTGTTACCGACGATAGAGATGCTAAGCCAGCTGGGCAAAAGCCACCCAAAATGTATTTCATTGAAAAAAATGAATTACCACAAGTTATACTTGATTATCTAAGTACTAAATACGGAAGCGATTATAAATGTATCAAAGCGGCCGTTGTCATGCTTGATGATGTAAAGAGCTACTCGGTTGTTATAAGTAAAGATTATACAACGTATGATTTTTTATTTGATGATAAAGGTAATGTTTTAAAGTCTTCTTCTTTTGGAATTAATGGACCACCAATTGGTAGGATAGAAGATAAACCTCTTTCTTTTAATGAAATTCCATCTAAAATAAAGGCATATCTTGATAAAGAATTCAAGGGCTGGAAATTTGATAGAGGACTTATCTTCTTGAATAATGGAGAAATTCAAACGTATAATATTTTAATTATTTATGGCGATAAGCGATATTCATTGCAGTTTGATAACGAACAAAAATTTGTCAAAAAGGAGCAGTTAGTTGGTGGTTTTAATGATGATTTTGAGGTTAAAAATATTCAACCAAAAGATTTACCAGCCCCTATTATCACTTTCCTTACAAATAAGTACCCTAATTTCAAGTACATTAATACGGCACTTATTAATGAGAAAAATAAAAAAGCTTATTGGGTAATTATTTTAAGTAATAATATTACCTATGATTACACCTTCGATGATAAAGGTAATGTGCTAAATATGAAGGAGATAATCCTGAAATTACCTGAGCCACTGTTAAGTCAGATGCCGTTGGAGGCAAAGGATATTCCTAGTAAAGCAAAAGAATATCTCGATGCGAATTTTAAAGGGTGGAATTTTCAAAAAGGATTTATTGCCTACGTTGAAAACAAACTTTTTGGTTATATGATAGCAATAAAAGTCGGGAATGACTATTATTATATAAATTTTGATGCTAATGCTAATTTTATTTCTGCCCGACGGGGTTGAGAAAAAAAGCACCATCATAACTAACCTTTTAATTGAATCTATAAACACAGCAACCCTTTTCGGATGCGAAATGAAGTTGAATTAGTTCTTGGTTGTCAGCGTAATGACCCTAGAGCCCAAGCTGCCTTTTATAACCTCTATAAAGGTCGTCTTTTGGGTGTGTGTCGTCGCTATGCCCGAACAGTAATGGAAGCCGAAGATATTTTTCAAGAGGCATTTATAAAGATTTTTAATAAAATCAACGATTTGCAAAAACCAGAGTCGGTTGAATATTGGGTGAAATCATTAGTAGTTCGTACGGCTATTGACCATTATCGTCAAAATTCAAATGAGCGGCAATTCGTTGATTATGAGGTAATTGAAAATCAAAGTGATGCCGATATTAGCGTTATATCTCAGCTTAGCCACGAAGAAATTGTAGCTGTGATTAATCAGTTGCCCGATGGCTACCGTATGGTAGTGAATATGTACTTGATTGATGGGTATGAACACAACGAAATCGCAAAAATCTTGCAAATTTCGGAAGGTACATCCAAATCTCAGCTCTCACGTGCAAAGGTACACTTACGTAAAACTTTGCAAGAAATGGGTGTGATGCTTTAGATAATTAAAGATATAAATTGGCGGCAAGCCAAACAAAAATAATATACTCCCTTCAGTGGGGTTCAAATTGTGAAAAACCAAGACGACATAAGGAAACTTTTATCTGCAAAATTTGAGAATTTCGAAGCCGAACCTCAAGAGAATTCTTGGGAGGCGATTCGTTTTGCTCTAGATTTAAAAGATAAACTTAGCACTTATGAGGCTGAACCACAGCCAGAGTCTTGGGATGAAGTAAAATTTGCTACTGATTTAAGTAGGAAATTTGAAAATTATGAAGCCGAACCTCAAGATGATACTTGGTACAAGATTCAATTAGCTACCCAATTAAAAGCTAAGTTTAATGACTACGAAGCAGAGCCAACTGCCGAATCTTGGGATAAAATTAGAGCAGCTATACCAATCAACGAAAAATCTCTGTTGAGTGATAAGTTCAATGATTATGAAGCCGAACCAATGTCAGAATCTTGGGATAAAATCATGGCTGGACTTGTTTCAGCAGATACACCAATTTCACTGAGCGAGAAGTTTAAAAACTACGAGGCAGAGCCGCAGACATCAACTTGGGAAAATATCCTGTTGGCTACACAGCTTGGAGCTAAATTTAAAGATTTTGAAGCTGAGCCTAAAGGAGAATCTTGGGAGACGATTAAGGCTGCTATTACCGATGAAAAAGAACGTCGTGTAATTGCTTGGCCGTTTGCTTTCCGTGTAGGAATCGCAGCGAGTATTGCTCTACTTTTAGGTTTTGGATGGTTACTTTACAGAAATAACCCAACAAATACTACAGTTGCCATAAATCAAACAAAAGGTTTGAATTCAACGGCTACTTCTTCTGGGCAAAGCAAAATTGCTTCGAATAAGCCAAAAGTAATAGAAGGTAAAACACGTATTGGCAAAGAAGCAAATGAAATAGCAATTTCTTTAGAAAATGTATCAAAAATTGCCTCTATCAGTAAAAATAAGGCTTTAAAATCGAAAACTGATTTGGTCAATCAATCTGCTAATATCCAGTTAGTTAAACGCATTCCGAAGCGTAAAACACCTTTAAATTCAAGCATAGAAGTCGAGAAGAATGAAAGTAGTATTGCACAAAATACTAGTCCAGTATTGCCTTCAAACACTGATAATCAAGAAGTTTCGGTTGCGTATAATCAAAATAATGTAGGGGTTGCTGACTTAGAATTGCTCAATGCTAAGAATTTTAAGCAACAAAGTGTTTATTTGCCATTAGGTGAAATTGCTTTTAATACTGAAACTCCAATGGAAGAACCAGAAGAGCGTGTACGTAGAAAAATGATATTTACTGGAAGTGTAATGCCATTGCAAACTTACCAAGCTCTGACGATTTTACCACAAACTAGCACATATATTCAGCAAGTAGGTACCCTCAATGCTCTTGATGCTCAACGTTTAGGTGTACAAGCTCGTGTAGGCATGATGCAGCCAATTACTCGCAGGTTCTCCGCTGGTGCTTCACTTTCGTATGCGGGGTTGCGTCAATCGTTGAATTATGAAGTAAATAATGGTGTTTATGAGGTTGACTTAACGAACGCAAATTATACGCTCGTAGGGGTAGGGGAGGCCGTTAGTCAAAATAAGTTTTTGCATACTGTTGGCTTAAAACTTGATAACTCTTATTTAGTTTCTGACAAAAAACATAAAGTATTTGTCTTAGGAGGAGCTGAGGCAGTTAGAATCCTAAACAATAAAGAATATGCTTATTATCTAAATGCCTCAGTTGCTTTGGCATATCCATTGAAAGGTGGTAAAACAGTTTGGATAGAACCTACGTATCGTTATAGTTTGTCACAATCGCTTGATGTAAATAGTTACATGCAAATTCGCCCATCAAATATTGGTTTGAATGTAAGGGTTAATTTTATGTAATTTCTATTTCTTCACAGGAAATAACTCCGAATCGGCCCTTGAAGTTTGCATGATTTTCTCCATTTCTGCCACAATTTTAGGGTATTTTACTGCTAAATTTGTTGTTTCTGCAAGGTCTGTGCTCAAATCGAATAATTCAGTGTTTCCTTTTTGTTTCACTAGTTTCCATTTACCTTTTCTTACTGCTTGGTCGAAGCCTCTTTCATGGAATTCCCAATACAAATAATCGTGCTTTTGTTTAATTTTCTTCCCAGCTAAAATATTGGCAAATGAAATACCATCAATGTTTTGAGGTGTTTTTGCTCGAATTAAATTAGTAAAAGTGGGCAATACATCCCAGTTTGCTAATGGCTCATGGGTTATTTTCCCTTTGGGGATATTCGCTCCCCAAGCAATCATCGGTACTCTAATACCTCCTTCATACAAATCTCTTTTGAAACCTTTGAGTGAGCCATTACTATCAAAAAACTCCATATCTCGGCCACCCTCATTGTGGGGTCCATTATCAGAAGTGAAGAAAACGTAAGTATTTTTATCTAAACCTAATTCTTTGAGAAGAGCAATTAAGCGGCCAATATCTGCATCCATGTGGTCTATCATGGCAGCCATATTGGCATTTGGTTTATCTTGTGACCGATATGAGCGTCCGCCTTTGGCCATTTGTACAAATGGTTTTTTCTCTTCAAAAATACTGCTTCCATCCGAATTCAAATATTTCTTTAAAGTAGCAGGAGGAGCATACATTTCGGCGTGTGGCATTGTAATAGCCCAGTAGAGAAAAAATGGCTTTTCATGACCTTTTTTTATAAAATCAAAGGCTTTTTCAGTAATAAATGGATGAGAATGTTGAAGAGAATCCATCGGATAACTCACACATTTTCCATTTTGAATTGCCCATAAATTATTGGTATAAAATCGGTGAGCATGCCCTTGGGTGGCATAACCCAAAAACTCGTCCCAGCCTTGTTTTTCTGGCGAACCTGTATTATGACTTTGACCTAATCCCCATTTGCCAAACATGGCTGTAGTATAACCATTTTCTTGCATGATTTTCGGTAAAACTTGTTCGTTTTCACGTATCGGAAATTCTCCATTACCACGTATATAGGCGTGCCCCATGTGTAGGCCTGTCATTAAGGCATATCGCGAGGGAGCACAAACCGTATTTCCTGAATAAAAATCGGTGAAGCGAATACCTTCAGCAGCCATTTTATCGAGATTGGGGGTTTTTAATGTTTTTTGTCCGTAACATCCAATATCACCATAGCCTAAATCATCGGCCATAATGTAAATAATATTGGGTTTTGTAAGAATATTTTCGTGACTTGGTTTTGCTGAAACTAATACTATCAGTGATGATAGAATCAGTGAGTAAGAAATAAGTTTTCGCATGATATTAAGGTTGAATTAATTCGGGTAAGCAAGTTAAACTTTTTTCTGAATAAACTTATCCTGTTTTTCGTTGAATGGGTTTTGTGACAAGTTTAGAAAAAACCTGTCATAAGTTATATGTTGAGGTGCTCCTTAAGGATAGCCTTACAACACATAATTATTTGCATTTTTCTAAAAAATCCGTTCTTTTGTATCATTAAAAATACAAAAACTCAATAAAAATGAAACTTAAAGCCACTTTAATTATTATACTATTATTATTGATAGCAGTAGGGTATTATCTTACGGCAGGGTATTACTCAAAAGGAGAAAGAGCAGGAACAATTTCCAAACTAAGCGAGCGTGGCTACGTTTTTAAAACTTACGAAGGAGTACTCAATGAAGGAGGTTATTCAGGAGAAACAGGTACGCTAACACCTCGTTATTTTGATTTTTCTTGCAAGACCGATTCAGTGATTACGAAATTACAAAGAGCCTTAAAAACTGGCGAGCGTATAACTTTAAAATATTCCGAAAAATTCTTTCAATTCCCTTGGAATGGAGATACTAAGTATTTTATTACAGATGTAGAATTTCTAAGTCACCCAGTGCCAGTTCAAACTTTTCCGAATCATACAGAGCCTAAAACCGAAGCTAAGTCTGATTCTACATTATAAAATTATCAGTTTATTGTAATAAAAAAAGACAGCCTAAAAGGCTGTCTTTTTAACGTTTACTTATTTCCTATAATCTAATTTTTCATCGTTATTCTTGGGTATCGTCTTCTACTATACCATCTTGGTCACCTGGCTTACTATCCATCAACGCATCGGCATCAGAAGCTACGGCAGCCTTGATTTTATCTTCTAATTCAGCCATTAATTCTGGATTATCCTTCAACATATCACGAACGGCATCACGGCCTTGGCCTAATTTTGAGGTGCCGTAAGAGAACCACGAACCTGATTTTTTTACAATTTCAAGGTCAACCGCAAGGTCAAGTATTTCTCCAGCTTTCGATACACCTTGTCCGTAAAGAATATCAAATTCTACTACTTTGAATGGAGGAGCTAGTTTGTTCTTAACAACTTTTACACGAGTACGGTTACCTAGGATATCTTCACCATCTTTGATTTGACCTATTCTACGAATATCAATACGCATCGAAGCATAGAATTTCAAGGCATTACCACCAGTAGTTGTTTCTGGACTTCCAAACATCACACCAATCTTATCACGTAATTGGTTGATGAAGATACAGCAACAACCAGTTTTGTTGATTGTACCGGTTAGTTTACGCATAGCCTGCGACATCATACGTGCTTGTAAGCCCATTTTGCTATCACCCATATCGCCTTCAAGTTCGGCTTTTGGAACAAGGGCCGCTACTGAGTCAATCACGATAATATCAACGGCTCCTGAGCTAATCAAATGCTCGGCAATTTCAAGAGCTTGCTCACCGTAGTCAGGTTGTGAGATAAGTAAGTTTTTAGTATCAATGCCTAGTTTTTCGGCGTAAGTGCGGTCGAAAGCGTGTTCAGCATCAATGAAAGCAGCAATACCACCTTGTTTTTGAGATTCTGCAATGGCTTGCATCGCAAGTGTTGTTTTACCCGAAGACTCTGGGCCATAAATTTCAATGATACGAGCTTTCGGGAAGCCACCTACACCCAAAGCAAGGTCAAGACCAAGAGAGCCAGTCGAAATAGAAGGAACTTCCATTACTTTTGCATCACTCAAACGCATGACTGTTCCTTTGCCATACGTTTTATCTAACTTCTCCATAGTAGTTTGGAGACTCTTCAATTTGTTAGCTCTGTCGTCACCTTTAGTTTCTTTGTCTGCTGCCATTTTATTTTAGATTTGGATTTTAATGTTATTACTATAAAGTTTTACTATTTAAGTAAATTTTGCTTATATTTCAATTTAGTCTATTTTTTAACAATATATTTTTGTGTGTTTTTGTTTGTGTTGTATTAAAAAAGTACAATTTAATTTTTTGAAATTTTCAATAAATCTTGTTGTGTTTTTTTATGTACTCTCATCAAAATCACTTCCTATGTGGAGTGGTTGAACATCACAAAGGTAATACAATTATCTAATACAATGCTCAAAAAAAATGATAAAAGGTCTTTTTTGATGATGAGTGGTTTTTTAAAATATTTATTTTTTTGTATGTGTTTTATGCTGTGTGTACACATACATGTATACGCACAAGTAGATAATAACAATCTTGAAAGTAAACATAATTTTAAAGGCATTGAAATTGGAAAAGTACAATTTAACTTAAATTCCTTAATTTATATTAAAAACAACGAATACTTCAACGAAATTGCTGATGGATACACACTTATTGGCTATTATGTGAACCCAAGCATTGGTTATGAAGTTCATAAAAAAGTACAAATTAAGGCTGGAGTATTTGTTAGGAAAGAATATGGCTATAATGGTCTGAAAGAAATCGAACCAACATTTACTGTACAGGTCAAACAAAAGGATTGGCGTTTTTTATTTGGTAATATAGAAGGAAATATCAACCACCGAATGATAGAGCCTTTGGTGTCGTTTGAGCGTTTGCTCAATCAACCTCTAGAACATGGATTTCAGGCTAAATACGAAAAGAAAGATACATTCTTTGATGGCTGGCTCGACTGGCAACAAACCACAATTGCAGGAAGAACGAATCAAGAGCGAATTTGGGCTGGGGTGTCTTTTTACAGTCCATCGATAAGTATTAGAGATTTTAAGGTTCAAGCTCTTACGCAAGCTAGTGTATTGCATTTAGGAGGGCAAAATATTCAAAGCTTACAACCCGTTCGTACACTTATGAATCCTGCTTTAGGGCTAAGGTTAAAGAAGGCATTTAGTGGACAAAGTTCGGTGACTATGGATAATTATTACGTAGGTTATTTCGAGTCTCCATTGCAAGGTTCGGGCTATTACATGAATACTTATTGGAAGAATCAGAAATATCAAGTTGGTTTTAGTTATTGGTTTGGAAGCTTCTTTAACGCACCGTTTGGTAATGATTTGATGCAGTCGAGTTCACGAAAGTTTAATAACGAAGGATATTATGAAAATAGGCGTAATTTGTTGATAATGAGGCTGGTAAAAGATTGGAGCTTGTCAGAAAAAGTAAATATTTCGTTAAGAATAGAACCATATTACGATTTTAATCATAAATTATTCGAACACTCTGAGGGTTTATATTTGAGTTGTAAACTATAAGAAAAGGCCATAAAAAAATTATGGCCCGCATTCTTTCAACAGCGATTATCAGTAATTTATATTAAAATCTTGCTTTCATTTTACCAGTAAAGGATAAAATATCTTCAAAGTCAATCTCATCAAATACGAGGTCATCGGGGATTTTATCTTCAATACTATGATTCACTATTTTGTGATAATATTTGAAACTATTCACGGGTACGGAAAGACGATATATAACGCTATGTTCATATATATTATCTTCGATTTTCCAAATGGCTAATTGGGTTTTAGTGTCAAGAATCTTGATAGTAAATTTACTTCCTTGAAAACAATCAATCATGATTGAGTTCTGTAATTTCTTCACAGTTTTTATAAAATGTGTTTCTGGTCCTTCTCCTTTAGTTACCACAATGGTAGAATCTGATAGGTGAAACGAGTAATGCCCACGAATACTTTTGGGACAAAAAATATAGGTTTTGTTATTTAATTCTTGAGCTTCAAACCATTTTTGGGGCAGTGATTGAAAGAGCGAGTCATCTTTAAAAGACCAAAGTTGATTTAACTTTTTTGATGCTTTAAAGTTTCTGCAATGACGATAAACAATTGACTGATAATAATCATCTAATTCAATACTTTGTTCTAAATTTTTACTAAAAATAGAACTTTGAGTTGTATCTATAAAAATACAATATCGACGCTTAATGGCTTTATCAGGGTTTTCGGGTTTGATAGTAACAGTTTCGTTGTAAAAACTTCGGTAAATAGTTTCAGTAATATCGGTCGAAGTTTGGGCAAAACCAGTAATTGTAAAACCAATAAATAATAGGAATAGAACAGCAATTTTCATGAAATAATAATCAACTATAATTAGTCAAAATACTACAAAAATCGTGCTAAAAAAGTAGGTAATGTAAATAATATTCATAAATTATAAAATACTTATAGTCAATGAATTAACCTTAAAAGTAAAATTAAATGTGGATGAAAAAAAATTGGGAATGGTTATTGTAAGGTATCATAATAATTTTTAGATAAAAAAACGTGACAAACTTCTGGGGAAGTTATGTCACGTTAGTAAAAGAATTATATTAGTTTAGGTTATTTTAATCTCTCTTTTTGGGCTCGTATTTATTAGGAGCATACAAAAACCCAAAAGCTTCTCCACCCTCTTTGGTGTGTACTTTATGATGAATATAATGAGCATTCATAATACGTTTCATGTATTTACTTTTTGCCACGAACTTGATTTTTACACGGCGATGAACTATGATATCATGAAATACAACATAGGCGATACCATAGAGTGTAACACCTGCTCCAAACCAAGTTAAATACCAAAACTCAGGGTTAGTGTTGCCATAAATAATTGTAGAGGAAGCGACAACGCTAAATACAACTGCATAATAATCGTTTTTCTCAAAAAAGCCTTTATGGTGGTTATGATGGTCAGCGTGCCATGCCCACCCAAAGCCGTGCATGATATACTTATGAGAAAACCACGCTACAAATTCCATAAATGCAAAAGTCCCTATAGTAATCAAAAACTTAGCTAAAATCATCATATATAAAACTGTTTATAAATTTTATATTTAACACAAATCTATCAATGATTGTTTGAGGATTTTGAAAGAATCAAATAAAAAAAGCCCCGTTCAATGAAGAATAGGGCTTTTTAGTAGCTTACATATAAAGCAATTATTTCTTGGCAAATGAAAGATTGGTAAGGTAAGATAATCGAACAGTTGGGTTACTTTCCTCAATAGTATCAGGGAAGTTCCAGATGTTTTGTTGAATATAGCACACCTGAATTTGGTGGTGAGGATTGATGACATACCCCAAACCAGCAATAATACGGTTTTGGTTCATGAAGGTCTTTCCAACATTATTTTTGCTAACATCAGTGCCTAATTTACCAATATTCATGAATGCTTCGTCGCCGATGATTCCGAGTAATTTGGGCTTGTTATCTTTCTTTACGAGTGGATATGTAGCTAAAATCATGTAACGAAAACGGTCACGGAATTTGTAATCGCTAATCGTATAATCGCTTTGACTTGTTGGTGTGGGTACCGTACTTGAGGCAATCCCTACAAAACGAAATTCATTACGTAAACGATTGGTTAGCTTTAAATCACCAAATTGATGGTTAAAAGTACCTTGAATCCAAGGGTGATTTTCTGGAATAGGGCGTTTGTTTATGGCAGGGATACCATAAACATAAGTATTATAATGACTAAAACCGATGCTTCCGATAAAGTGCTTGGTAAACTGATAGTCGAATGAAGGACGAATGAAATATTGCTGTTTTTCACTAAAGCCGTTGGCATATCGCATAGTAGCTTCTAGCGTAAACGAAAGCTTTTTGTTAAGCATATTTTTACCAACGTAGTGTAGCCAAATATTGTTGTTTTGACTTTTAATTTGAGCAAAAGTAGGTGAAAAAGTTGTAACTAAAATTGCTAAAAATAAGAGTTTTTGAAAGTTTCTCATTGGATTTTTATAAAAGATTACTGAAAAATAAAGCAAATATTAATGATATGATTAATTCTTTTAAAGAAAAGGCTTAAAATTCGGCATGTGCTCTTAAACTAAACACATTGACGGGCCCTCGGTCTTTATTATAGGCAGGATTCACAACAAATTGATAATTGGGAGCTAGCCAAAAATGTTTATCGTGTAAGTGAATATTATAATACGTTTCAAAGATTTTTTCTAAACCATAATTGAGTTTACCATCGCCAACCATAAAACCATATCCTCCTTCACTTAGGTAATTTCGGTGTTGTTTTGAGATTCCATTAGCAACAACTGCAACGCCGAAAGTATCATTCGGGCGTTTCCATTTGGTGCCATTATTCGAAAATCCAAGACTAATTGATTGGTCGATTTCGGTGAAAGCCCAAGTTTCGTTTCGGCCATCATTCCAACTTGTTCTAAAGAATAAGCCAGAATTCGGACTTAATTGTTGTTCGGCATTTAATCCAAATCCAACTTTCGTACGTCCATCCTTGCGAGTATTTATAATGTTTTTATCGGTACTTTGGGCTGCTTCTGTATAATTGCCCATATAAGTTTTGGTATAGTAAGCCAAAGCCCGAATGATTGTTTTTTGCCCAATTGATTTATTTATTTCGAAAGAATGTGAATAGTTTTTAGCAAAATTATAATTCAAATCGGGGCCATTTGCTGTTGTGGGTACAGCCGTTGTACTAAACCTTACTCCCAATTGGGGGCTGCCGTATTCAATCACGTATCCAGTGGTATAGCCACGTACGTTGGCGGCATAATCCCAAGCTCCATTGCTCATTAAGGCCCAATTCAAAAATTGAGTTCGAGGGTCATGGCTGTAAGAATTATTATCGAAAAAATCAGATAAGCAAAACTTGCCAACTACGAATCTCAGATATTTGGTTGGGTATTTTGTAGCAACTTGATTAATTCCATCTGCAACGAGAATATACTCTTTGCTTAAAGGAATTGTTTGCTTTAGGTAAAATCTTGCTAAGTAGATTTTTGGAGCAGAATCCCCAATTCTAAAGGCCTCACCATTTGTAAAGCCCGCAATTCCTTTTGCACCACTGAGGCCACTTCCACCAGATAATTCAGCATCAAAGTAGCCTTCTGCTCCCTTCCATAATTTTGAACCAGTAAAAAAGGTTGCCGTGATAGAGGCTTGCGTTTCTTTATTGGATACTAGGCTGTTATTTCCACTATAAGGGGCACTAATACTGGGTTTGGTTTGTGAAACAACGGTCTGTTGAAAATGAAAAGTTATTTGTTTTTGAGCAAAGGTTGTTATGGGCACTATTAAAAAATAGCACAAAAAGTGTCTAGCATTCATTTTTCAAACAGTATTTTTATCGAAGCGAAAGATTAGCGTTAGTCATTCACGACTAACGCTAATTAGGCAATATTATGCTAATGCAGAATTCACACGTGCAGCTAATCTGTGTTCAGAAACCGGTACGTGATTGTCTAAGCCTATTAATTGAACAGTTCCACCGCTTTGCGTATAATCGTGTTCAAAATGGTGTAAGTTTTCCATAACAGAGTGGTCAACCAATTTCGTGCCCTTTAAATCAACAATTACTTTGAATCCTGGAGGAATAGCTTCAAGTTTAGACTTAATACCCAAATAATTTGTAAAAATTGCAGCTCTATCAATTTCAACTAAATAAGTATCATCGGTAAATGAAACTACTACAGGGGCTTTGAAAAGAGCCGTTACCGAAGCACCATGATACATGTGAATGATAATTTTTAGCAACATACCAGCGGCGATACCAACCAATAAATCTTCGAAAAGAGTAAAGAAAATAGTAACTAAGAAAATTCCTAATTGTTCTCTACCAATCTTGAAAGTATGAATGAACTCTCTAGGATGTGCTAATTTTATACCAACTGTAATTAGCATGGCTGCTAAAGCAGTATTTGGGATTAATTCTATCAAATGAGAAGCTAATAAAACGAAAGCTAAAATAAAGAAACCGTGGAAGAAATTTGCCCAACGTGTTTTAGCTCCGTTATTAACATTTGAAGAGCTACGAGCTACTTCAGAAATCATTGGTAAACCACCTAAAACGGCCGAAATTGTATTTCCTATACCCACAGCAATGAGGTCTCTGTTAGTATCTGATTTTCGACGATAGGGGTCAAGCATATCAATTGCTTTCACAGTAAGAAGTGACTCTAAAGACCCTACTAAAGCAAACATAATAACATATTTGATAAACACTCCAATTTGAGCAACTCCGCCAAAATCGACATTTACTTTAATGTTTTCTAATAAATTACCAATGTGTACTAAAGCATACGCAGGCTCAGTATGTTGGAAATCCATGATTAACTCTGCTGGAATAGCAATAATTAACACGACTAACGGAGCTGGAACTTTTTTGAGTGGTCCTTTTATGAATGGCCAGCCTAACATAATAGCCAAGCTTATTGCACCTATAATTGTTGCTTTAGGGTCGAGGTGCATAATAAACTGAGGAATAGAACCTAATAAAGCAATAGGTCCTTTGCCTTTAGTCATGGCTGGGTCAACATCAAGCAATACAGGAATTTGTTTAGCAATGATTATCAAACCAATGGCAGCTAACATTCCATGAATAGCTGAAAGTGGAAAGAAATCGGCTAATTTACCAAGTTTGAAAACCCCAAATAAAATTTGAACCAAACCAGCAACTACCATTGCTCCCAATGCTAAATGCCAGCCTGTTTCGCCTCCACCAAATTCGGCAACGGCTCCGGCAACAATCACAATTAGTCCAGCTGCTGGTCCTTTGATGGTAAGTTTAGAACCCATGAAGAAGCTCACAACGATTCCACCAATAATAGCAGTTACTAAACCCATGATTGGCGGGAAATCTGAAGCCTTTGCAATACCTAAACTTAATGGTAGGGCTAAAAGAAATACAATAAAGCCCGATACGGCATCAGTTGAAAAGTTTTCTTTCAAACCTTCAATTCCATCTTTAGGCAGGGTGAGTTTTGAATTATTTTTCATTGTTGAATTTTTAAAAATTTATATTTTAGAATCTATATGGTTGTTTTATAATTAAACTTCAGTGTTAAGAAGATTTATAGGCTGTTTCATGATAGGTTTTTACATGAGGCCCAAGGAAAAGACGCGAATAAAGTCTGATGAGCGAAATACCAGCTAGGATATAGCTTGATGCCGCAGCATAGGCTAGAACTATTTGGTCTTCTTTAATATGACTAAATACTAAATCAAGACCAATGAATGTTGGCGTAATCGGGAAACCCGCAAGACCTAAACAAGCTATCAAGAAAATAAAAGCAAATTTTGGATGCTCAAAAGAATGTCCATGAAATTGGTTGAGGTCAATATTCTTCTCGTAGGTTTGAAGTTTTCGTATGCCCCAAATACCAAGAATTCCTGAAACAACCACGCCACTCAGATAGAAAACTGCTTCTTTAGAATCTAATTTTTCATTGAAAGAAATTGCTAATGCAATCCAAAAGTGGTTCATGATTAATAATAACCAGCTCATCATTGGACTTCTACGCTCTGAAAAAGATTTAAGAATCATCAATAAACCAATGAGTGCAAAAGTGGCTGGCAGGTAGTGGTGCTCTACACCTTCACCTGAGTAAATTAACGCTCCCAAACCGAATAAATAAGCAGGAATAAATAAGAGTAAAAGGCGATTGATAGTAAGAAAATCAAGCTTTCTGCCGATATTTTTGAGCGGTTTCCAAACAATTAAATTCATGAATGAGTCCAGATTCCACTCCTTGATACTAAGCAAATAAATCGAATATTCTAGTTTCTTCGGAAAACTGTCTTCAATCGTATGATGACGTGGCACGTAGTTATAGAACTGCTCACGGATTTTATAACTTACTACTGATGGTGAAACTAAAAGTTGGTAAGTACGTAAGAAGGCATTGCCAGCAAAATGGAATAATGCGAAGGTATTCAACCCTAAAGCAATTTCAATGAAAATTAAGCCAATTTGGGCAATTGAACCATAAGCAATCTGACTTTTAACTGATGATTGAACACGAGCGATGGGTGAAGCAATCAGAGCCGTTGAAAGACCTAAAAGTGCAATTAGTACCCTAACTGAGGTTTGAAATTCCCAGAATGGATAAGTACGCATCAATAAAAATGCTCCTAAATGTACCGATAACGAACCATAGAAAATGGCACTTGATGGTGTCGGCCCTTCCATTGCTCTTGGAAGCCAAGAAGAAAATGGCAATTGAGCCGATTTAGCTGCTGCCGCCAATAAAATCATTAGCGAAATAAAAACGCCAATGTAGCTATGTTCGGTTAAATGTTCGTGTACTAACTCATAGTTGAGTAACTTTAAGAAAGTGATGTTTTCGTGCCATAAATGGTGGCTTGCCCACATCGCTAAAATTAAACCCACATCGCCAATTCGATATACTGAAAATACTTTGATGGCATTTTTTACTGGCAAATATCTATCACGGTAAAATGCAATTAATAAGAATGAGCAAACACCCAAAATTTCCCAACCAACAAAAAGGGTTTCAAAATTTCCTGATAAAATGGTGATGTTATAACCTAGATAAAAGAATAAAATGGTGTTGAAGAATCGCTTATAGCCACTTTCACGGTGTAGATAATAACGGCTATAAATGGTTACGAGAAAGGTTAGAAACGCACCAACTAATAAATACACAACCGTAATTTTATCGAAGCACAAATCAAGTAGGAATTCATACTCTTTGGATTTAAAGAGTACAACTTCTTTTAGATTTAATATCGGATGACCATTGAATAACCAATAACCCACAAATCCAATCAAAAATAAAAGATTCAGACCTGCGGTAGAGAAGGCTACCCACGACATCGTATTTTCTTTTTTAGCTGGAATTAGCAAGCTAATAATAAAGCCTAAAAAAGGTATAAAGATGAATAATTGAAGTATCTGAGTCATTTTTTACTTGATTAAATAAACTGGGAAATTATCTTGATTTGATTCAACTAAAGGTTCAACGTTTTCAATTTTCTTAAGCTTTTGCTTAATCGGAATATATGGCTCAAATTCACCATCTTTGAAATACGAAAGTTCTTTTGTGATAGGGTGAACAACAACAAGGTGAATCCACTCATTGAAAAACCATTCGTAAGTTTGAGCTGATTTTTGGATAGCTGATAAAACTATATCAGTGAAGTGCTCAACGATAACGAGTAAACGTATGGGGTCATGGACTTCAATCATTTGACTTGGCAAACCAGGACGAAGGTCTCCGTCAATGCCATTGGCTACCCCAAATAGACCCATAACATTATGAGGTAGTTTAGAGCCAGCACCAAGTTTTTGATTATCTACTCTTGAAAAATAATATTCAAGATTTATACCTCCGCATACCGGAGCTACTGCATTCAGGATGTTTACTAAAAACTTCCCTTCTGGGTCAACTCTGAAATCAAAAGAGTTCATGAACGAACGGCGGTCAAGGAATAAGCTTTCAGATAAATCTCTACGACCTACAATACAGAGGGCATTAGTAGCATGGTTGAGTTCGGGACGTGGTTCGAATAATGAAACCGCACGACGTCTGATTCTCTCATGAACTTCTTCTGGACTTAACTTAGTATCGATTGATTCAAATCTTCTTGAGCGTTCTTTAGCGTTAAAATCAAGAGCTTTTACAAAAAGTGTATGATTGTTTTTATGTTTTGGTTGATTTTCCTCAATTAAAATATCAGTATCATAAAATTCAATTTCATCACGAGTTGTATCATGTAAAGCTCCCACAAATTGTGTGGTCGAAGGAATATCAATACCTTGTTTACGAAGCATTTCGCGAACTCCAGCATGATTGGCCATGAAGCTAATCACGCGGGCATTAATCGAACCAGGTCGGCCCGAGCATGCACCACAATCATAGCCTGCATAGTGCGTATTATTGACACTACTTGCACCGTGACCCACCACATAAACGATTGGAGCAAAATCTTTTACTAGACCAATACTATTAAGCAAATTACCCACTCTTAAAGCCATTTCTTCAACCGTAAAACCTATTTGAAGTCCATCTTCACGGTCATCTAGGCTCTGGTTTTCAATGGTTAATTTCGAAGTAGGGTGCATGTGCTTGAACGAAGAAACCGCTGCCGCATTTTCGGATGGACGAAAGACATTGAGGAACAATTTCAAACCCGACCAAAAGCCTAAAGTATGAGAAATAAGCCACCCCATTACTAGAGAATGGGTGTGTTTTTCGAAATGTATATCGCTATTTTGTACAGCTTTTGAGTTTTCTACTACCTCTTTGATTAAATATTGAGGTGTTACAGGTGCCGGACACTGTTTGGTAGATGAATTTGCATGAACGGGTTTATAGAAAAATTCTACGCCAAAAAAACCAGCCGTTCCGTATGTTCTACAGTGCTCATCGAGGTGCTCAACATATCTTCTGATTGAACATTCACGGTCATCAATACAAAAAACAGCTTGAAATGATGATTGTTTTGCATGATGGTGTGGAATTTCGGTTTCGGCTACTTGCATACCCGCCAAAACTTGGTCATAGTAAGTCCATTCAAAAGCGTCTTGCCAAATGTTTAACAGGTCGCTTAATTCAGTGGCTGGTACTTCGCCGAAAAAGTCGGTAACAAAATCAGCGGAGCGGTTGCTTAATGAAATCCAGTTTTCGCCAAATTTCTCGTCAAGAGCATCTATTTCCAGTAGTAACTCAAAAATAATCAGCTCTTTTAATGAAATATTCTTGCGGTCTAACAGGGTTTGAGGTAAATCTTCAATTGCTGAAACAATACCTGACCAACCCTGATGGGCAAATTGTTGGTCGAATATATATAAATTGTAGAGCGAAGAGTCGCCCACAACTATTTTTAATAAATCTTCCATCGTGCAAGTACCATCAAGCAAAAGTTTTTTGGCACGAGGAGTTTTGAAAAAGCTACTAAAAGTATTTTGCTCGATTTCTCTTAAAGAAGCTAAAAAGCCCTTACGTGTATCAGGAAAACTCCAAATAGCTATACCTTGGTCGAGATAACTACAAAGAATACGAAATAATAAAGGATGAACAAGCAGGTCGAGGTCAATGTAATATCTCTTTTTCCAGTTAGCACGTAGAAGACCAATACGAGGCGAGGTTGTCTGATCGTATTTACCATACAATGCTTTAGATTTCCATTCTTCTAAGTCTTTTTTACCCTTTTTTTGAATAATGGCTCTTTCTAAAATGTCAGGATTTATTTTTTCTTGTTCAAATAAGGCACGATACTCTTCCAATGAAAGAGAAGTTTTATAACCAAATAATTTCGATGCTCTACGTATAGCATCATAAAATTTAGTGTCTTGAAAGGCGTGGAGCGTGTTATGATGAACAAAGTCTTTAAGCGGAGCTTGTGCAGGTAAGAAGTGCTTCAGTTCGTGCAAAAGCTCATGTTCATCGAATCTGGCTGATTCAGTTGAATGCTTGTTTTTCATGTAATATAATAGTGAACGGTAAAAAAGAGGATGTTAAACTTCTTTTGAAAAGTTTTCCTTCAAAATATCTTTATGTACAAATGAAGGTTTAGCTTCTGAAAGGAGTTTTAAAAAGAGATTAAATTTTTTTAATCTAGAGCTAGTTCAAAGAAACAAATGGAGTGTTTAGCTGTTTATCAGAGCCTAATATTTTGATGAAGGATAAATTTTGCCAGAATTAGGCTAGAAATGCTATAATTTCGTGGTGAAATACTTTTTATAATCCATGAATTCAATTCAAAAAGAATTGAGTAATAGGAAGGATTATAACCTAGTTCACAAGTTAAACACTTAATATCAGATTCATTATCGGTGTCTTCTTCTAGGTTCTCTTCAACTTTTTCGGGCAGAGAAAAATCTTTAGCGTTTTTATTTGAAGAATGATTAGCCGAAGATTGACTTAAGAAGCTTAGATTGAACTCATTGTGGGTATTTTCTCTACTTCCATGCAGCGGAGCTAACACATTGAAAATCAATATGTTTGTTGTAAACCACAGTATAGACAGCAGTATCCTCATGAGGATTAATAGAGAAGTTTGTTAGTTTAGGTTTTGTTTATTTCAAATGTAGTAATTACAAGTTGAAAAAAAAGTGGTTTATCCTAAAATAATACAAATTTCTTTAATTGTTATAATAGATTATTTGAATAATTACTGTTTTTGTTTAAAAAATTAAAAAATGATTAAAAATATAAAGGTGTTTTGCCAAATTTTTAATTTTTAGAATTTTGAAATATTTGTTAATTATTCAATAATATTTGATTTGTTTGGAAATTTTAATAAAACCATAAATATTGAATTAAAAATATTTTCAATATATTTTGAAAATATAATATTTTATTTAATCAGTTTATTTATGAAGAAAAAGGGGAATCAATAACTCTGAAGTGGATAGATACATTTAGAGATTTTTGGGGTAGAATAAAGTAAAGGAAGTTGCTTCAGAAATGTTATTGCTAAGAATTATATTTTCATAAAAGAATCTATAATCATCGTGAGGTTAGAAAATAAATTAATAAACTTAGCGAATAACGTCTTTTGCAACTTCCTCTATGGGTCATTAATGACCTTTTTTTAATAATTCAGGAAATTGAGCTTTCATGCGATTGATTCTTGGAATCGAAACATTCTGTACGTAAGGATTTTCAGGATGATTTCGCTCGTAATCTTGGTGATAATCTTCGGCTTTCCAGAAAATTTTAAAAGGTACAATTTCAACAGCGATTGGCTTTTTGTATTTGCCCGATTCGTTGAGTTGTTTTTTATAATTTTCGGCTAAAGTCTTTTCTGTTTCATTCTGATAAAAAATAATCGAACGATACGAATCTCCGTGGTCAGGCCCTTGTCCTTTCACTTGTGTGGGGTCTTGCGAAGCAAAATAAACTTTTAATAAGGTTTCATAAGAAATAATTTGGGGGTCATAAATTACTTCTACCGACTCTGCGTGGCCTGTCAATTCAGTATTTACATCTTCATAAGTAGGGTTTTTCGTGTGTCCACCACTATAACCCGAGGTAGCTTCTTTAACTCCTTTAAGGCTCTCAAAAATAGCCTCAACGCACCAAAAACAACCCGATGCGAAATATGCTTTTACGGTAGGGCCGTAAACTGTTTTATCTTCAACAATTGTTTGCTTGGTTTTGGTTGTAGTGCTACAGGCTAAAACCAAAATAAAAATACCCAACGAAAGGCTGGTCAAGAATGTTTTCTTCATAGCTTTTTGAAATGATTTTGATTAAAAAAGCGTGTCAGGCTTGGGCTTGACACGCTTGTATGTATAAACGCTTTAATAGCAATTTTGGTTTTAATGAAATTTTGAAAATTATTTTATTCAATTTCAAGAACCTTAAATTCAGTTCTACGATTGGTTTGGTGCTCTTCTTCTGTTTTAGCGTTTTTAATAATTAACTCACTCTCTCCATAACCTTTGGCCGTAAGGCGTTCACGGGAAATACCTTTCGAGACGATGTAATTAATGGCCGATTCTGCACGTTTTTGAGATAAACGAAGGTTATAAATCTCCGTGGCACGTGAGTCAGTATGCGAACCAAGCTCAATCTTAATTTGTGGGTTATCAACAAGTACTTGCACTAATTTATCAAGTTCGATAGCTGCATCGGGGCGAATATCCCATTTATCTAAATCATAATAAATATTATCTAAACGGAATGTAACTCCCACAAATACTTTTTCCAGATTAAGTGAAGTATAGAATGTGGTATCGGTAACAGCTTTTTTCAATAAAGACTGTGGTATCTCGCGGCCTGACATCGAAAATTCTTCACGATTGGTCAAGTAGTTTTGTTTTTTCGACATCACTAAATAATTGCCATCAACCTTGAGTTTTACTGGGCCAAATTTACCGTCGTTACCCGTAGAAGTTTCTATAATTACCTCGTCGTTTTCGGTATCAACTACGCGTACTCTCGCAGAGTCGAGTGGGACGAAAGTATTGTTATTTTTGGTGGTAATTGTACCAACTAGGTAATAGTTAACAGTCTTGATTTCTAAAGCCTTGGCCGTACTATCAGGATTTCCCTTTTTCGGAGCTAGTAAAGGATTTTTCGATGGGTCATCATTTTCAGCCAATTCGGTTTTTTTAGGAGCTTCGTAAAAATATATATCATCATCTCCTGAGCCACCTGCACGATTGGATGAGAAAAATACATCACCACGTTTACTCATCACTAAGCCGAAATCATCCATGTTTGAATTGTATGGAATACCCATATTTTCAACTGTAATTTTTCCACCTGCACGTACGGCTAAGAAAAGGTCAAGTTTACCTAAACCTGGGTGGCCATCAGAGGCAAAATAAAGCTTTCCATCTTCTGAAACATAGGGAAACATTTCATCGCCAGCGGTATTGATTTCTTTTCCTAGATTCACAGGATTTCCGAAACGACCCGAAGCATCCATATTGACCCGATAAATATCTAATCCACCAAAGCCCCCTGGACGGTTAGAAGAAAAATATATTGTTTTTCCATCACGAGAAAAAGCTGGGGTTCCATCCCAACTGGCAGAATCTGAGGCACTTACATAGCGTGGTTCAGTCCAACCACTTCCGTCTACGTAGCGTGAGATATACAAATCCATATCAGGCGAAAGGTCTTTGCGTTTGCCTGTATTTCCACGAGAATAAATCATTGTTTTGCCATCTGGAGAGAAAGTTGGCGTACCCTCATTGCGTTCTTCATCAAAAATTGCGTCGCTGAACTTTTCAATTTTACCCATTTCAGCAATAGACTTGTCGATTTTCACTTTGTAAAGTCCAACATACGGCAAGCCATTTGAGTAAATTTTGTTTTTGCGTGAAGCGGTGAAAATCAGTTCATCTCCCAAAACCATTGGAGCAAATTCAGACCCCTTTGTATTGAGTTGAGAAAGATTTTTAAATTCTACTACACTTTGTTTTTTCTTGATATCATCAATAGTTTTGAGCGTATTGACTTCACGATAAGCTTTTTCGTTGTAGGCCTTTATCGTACTTTTTGAGTCGATAAATTGCTGTAATTCTTTCAAAGCTAAATCATAGTTACCCGCAGCTTTCAGGGCAAAAGCGTAGTGAAAATGTGCCTCAGGATTGGTAAGTTTCGCTTCAAAAGCTTTTTGGTAAAACGGCACTGCTTCTACCCAACGATTTGATAGACGATATGATTCGGCAATCTTATGGTAAAGATTGGCTTTTTCGCTTTCATCAATATTTACTACTTTCGTTAAATCTTTAATGGCCAAATCATACTGGCCTTTATCGAAACTCGAAAGCCCTCGTTTATACAACTGAATTTGCCCGAAAACCGAATTTGCAAACACTAAAAGGGCAATGATATGAAGTATTCTTTTCATCTGCTTTAGATTAAAGATATAGATTAAGGGTTTTGAGAAAAAAAATCTGTTATTTCGACTCAATTTAGGAGTTTAACCTATTCAATCAAACGATTTTTTTAAAGAATTGTTGTGTAAAAAAGAAAGTCATAAATAATAGAGGTAGAAATGCCTTATTTAGCTGTGGTTGAAAACGAATGTAGGATGAATTTTGTGAGTTGAGATTAATATTTGTTTAAAAATAGAAGTAGTATTAATAGAAATTATATGGCATTTATCGTTTCCGAAATTACAATTTATCCTATCAAATCATTGGGAGGAATTAGTCTTCAAGAAGCACAAGTTGAAGAGCGGGGTTTTCAGCATGACCGCCGTTGGGTATTGGCCGATGAAAATAATGTGTTTATTACACAACGCCAAAATGAACAAATGGCATTGATTGATGTGCAGTTGACTTCAGATGGTTTAGTTGTTTCACATCGCGTGAAGCAAATTGCTCCATTATCTGTGCCTTTCGAACCACAAACAGCTGAACAGCAAGTGATTACGATTTGGGATGATATCGTGCGTGGCATTCGTGTGAGCGATGAGGTAGATGCTTGGTTTACTACTGTTTTAGACAAAAAATGTGCATTGTTTTATCAGCCAAATGATTCTGTGCGATTGACTGACCCGAAATATTCGATTACCCAAAAAGAACATACTAGTTTTGCAGATGGGTATCCGATTTTGCTTATTGGACAAAGCAGCCTCGATGAACTCAACGGTAAGTTAGAAGAACCAATTACGATGAAGCGTTTCAGGCCAAATCTTGTGTTTACGGGTGGCGAAGCACATATAGAAGATTCTTGGAAATACTTTCACGTGGGAAGTGCCCAATTGGTTGGTGTAAAACCTTGTGCAAGATGTGTGCTTACAACCATTAATCCAGAAACGGCAGAAAAAGGAAAAGAACCTTTACGCACGCTAACACAATACCGCAACGTTAATAATAAAATCTTGTTTGGACAGAATTTATTGGTAGTTGAAACTGGTAAAATTTCGGTTGGAGATGAGATTATCTTTTAAATGGTAAAAATCCACAGAGCTTATGTAAAAATATGCTTTCAAACAGTAAATATAGTCTATTAAAAACGCTTCATTATTTAAGTCTTGATGTAGTAGTGGGAGCTGTTGTATGTAGTTGGATGTTCTGGAAAATGCCCGATGGAAAAGGTGTGGTCAATATTCCATCTTTGGTTATTTTGGGTATTTGTACTTGGATTATTTATATACTTGACCGCTTATTGGATAACCTAAAATCTGAACCTGAAGATGCAAGACACAAATTCCATTATGAGCATCAATATTATTTGCAAATAACCATTATTATTCTTTTTTTGATAGCCACTCTGATGGTGTTTTTTCTGCCAAAGGCAGTTGTTTATTTTGGTGTTACTTTAGTTGGAGTTTTATTTCTTTATTTCTACATTCTCCAAAAAAATAATATTTCTTCTGATTATCAGTATTTTAAAGAGATTTTTACGGCCGCCATTTATTGTGTTTGTGTTTCGGGAGGAGCTTTGTCAACAAAACTCGAACTAGAAGCTGATGAGTTTATTGCCGCTTTTAATTTCTTTTTGTTGGTTCACCAAAGTATCTTAGTGTTTTCCTTTTTTGAACTTAATGATTTGCCCAATACCAAAAATTTAGCCAAAAAACTTGGCAAGAAAAATTGTACTTATCTGATATTTGGCGTATTTGTTTTTACAATGACCAGTTTGTTTTTTGCAGAAATTGGTTTTATGGAAAAGGTTTTTCAAGTAGAAATCCTAATGGCTTTTTGTACCACTTTGATTTTTGTTTTTCGAAATAAAATTGCGGTAAATGATAATTATCGTTGGCTCGGCGAAATGGTATTTTGGTTGCCTTTGCTATTATTGATATGGACTTAAAATGTATCAGCATGATTTCAAAAATTCGTTAGAAAGTCATGCCGATGAATGTATTATTTTTCGGAAATATAGAGATATTGTCACAATTTTTAAACCGCTGATAACACATACCTATTTTCGCTGATTTTCACAGATTACATTATCTTTTTAGCTAAAACTAGCGTTTTTTTTACTGCAAAGTTTTCTGTATAATTCAATTATTTTTTCTTTAATCTATCTTCTATTTTCTTTGGTTTTTCGTTGCCTTTGGCTTCTTGTTCTTGTTTTTCTTTCATAATTCTAAGCCCACGGCGGTAGGTATAATAGAAAAAGCCCGCCACCGAAAACATCAAAAAGAAATAGCTATCTCTTAGTGGCACGTGTTTATAAAGTGCTTGGTCGATAAACATGGCCATAAAAGCCAAACTTGCAAATAATATAATTGATTCTACGAGTTTCATGTAACGATTTAATAATGATTAAATAGTTGATTATTAGTACTTTAATTTTGGGAAATTGAGTAAATATTGAAAGGACTTCTGAACGTGCTTCCACAAATTTTACAAACGATAGCTAAGATTCATTATAGGCATAATATTTTTACTTAAACCAATTTCCCTATTATCTTAAACTTTTCAAAAACAGCTTCATTGTGAGGTGCATCGACCAATTCTTCGGTGAGGTCCTGCCCAGCCCAATGTTCATAATGTTTGCCATTTTTCCATAGCCTCGAACTACCCACGTCGTAGATTTGCCCTTTATAAGCTACCCAGATTTCTTCTTTATCTTGTCCGTTGCGTAGGGCGAGTTGGTTTTTAGTATATTCTTTCACTTGACTTTCATTCAATTTAGTGGCAAAATTGGCGAAAATCTGTCGAGAAACAAGCCTCTTGAATTTATTTTCTACGAATTTCTAACCTATATCTACTATTTTTGTTTTAAAATTTTCATTAGAATTTCTCAAAAACAGATGCAAGAACAACTAGAAGACGCACATAAATTTAAGCTTTGGAAGAAAAATCTGATAGCTAATGGTTTGAAAATCAATAAAGTGGATGAACATTTTACTCGTCGCCGCTATAATGGAGAAGTATTATTTTCTTTATTAATGCTCGATGCTGAAACGCCAGAAGGAGATAAGATTCCACCCATTTGCTTTTTAAAAGGTGAAGTAGTTTGTGTACTTATTTGTTTGATTAATAAAGAAACTCGCGAGAAGTTTTTGCTTTTAGTTAAACAACGCCGAATAGCTGAAGGTGGTTTTACGTATGAACACCCAGCTGGCATGGTTGATGGTACTAAAACGCCACTTGAAATTGCGGTTCAAGAAGTGAGAGAAGAAACAGGATTAGAGATTTCGGAAGACCAATTAATGGATTTAATGAATGGGAAGAGGACTTTTCCTGCAACAGGAACAAGCGATGAAGCAGTTTATTTGTATGCTTGCGAAATTGAAATGACAGGAGAGGAAATTGCTGCGATGAATAATAAAGAAATGGGTACAGATTATGAATTTGAGAGAATTACCACCCATGTAGTACCATTTGTAGAAGGTCATAAACTTATTAATAATACTAATGCAGTATTGCTAGATTATATGTATTTGACCAAAATAGGTGATTTTGAAACACTAAAAAAGTTGTGATGGGGTCTTCAGTGCGATTTTGAGTTATGAGTTCTGAGTTGTAGAAACCCAGAACTCAAAATTCAGAAACTTAAACGAGTTTCCAACCTGGACGGTACTGACGTTGTACAAATTGGTTTGCTTCGTCGAAGTTAGTAATCTTCATATTTGTGCCATCCCAAAGTAGCTTCTTACGGCCGTCATAATTAAATCCATTCTTACCATTCGATTTGCGGAGCATATAGCTACGGATAGCTAAGTTACCCATCAAGACAGTTTCTGTTAATGGACCAGAATAATCGAAAGATGAAGTAAGTGCTTTGTGCTCTTTGCTATTAAAGCCAGTTTTACAAGCTTCTGCCCAAGATGCTTGGTGTCCGTGTTCTGGTAATGGTTTGAAGTTCGGGTCTGGAGCAGGCATTTCAATTTTTTCGCCGTTTTTCAAATAGATTTTTGGTGTATTTCCATACGTACCGCAAGTCATGATTCCTTTAGTTCCAATCATGATTACACCATTAGAGCTATCAGCCTCAGCTAATGGCTCGTTGGCTGGAATCCATTCTGGGTGGAACGGACGAATACCGCCATCTGTCCAATACATCGTTACTGGCGAATTATTACGCTTAGTAGCTGGGAATTTAATTTGTACGCTTGATGATGGCGGGCATCCTTCTGGGTTATATTCTGCTTGCCAATCTTTCAAGAATACTTGTCCAACGCTACACTCTACTTCTGTTGGGTAGCCTAAACCTAAAACTCTGAAAGCAGGGTCGATTAAGTGGCAACCCATATCGCCCAAAGCACCTGTACCGAAATTCCACCATCCACGCCATTTGAATGGGTGATAAAGTGGGTGGTAATCAACATATTGAGCCGTTCCGATAAACAAATCCCAACCTTTAGCATCCATTGATTCAATCAAAGGTGGTTTATCAGTTGGTAGTGGGTTTCCTTGTGGCCATACAGGGCGATTTGTCCAAATATGTACTTCGCTTACTTTACCGATAAGCCCTTTATCGAGCCAATCCATCATTACTTTTTGGGTAGGGTTCGATGATCCCTGATTTCCCATTTGCGTAACAACTTTGTACTGGCGAGCCGCTTCGGTAAGTTTACGAGCTTCATAAATATCGTGTGTAAGAGGTTTTTGCACATATACGTGCTTACCCATTTGCATACAAGCCATGGCCGCTACAGCGTGCTGATGGTCAGGTGTCGAAATCGTTACGGCGTCAATATCGCCTTTCATTTCTTCGAGCATTACTCTAAAATCTTGGTAACGCTTAGCATTTGGAAACTTATCGACGCTTCCCTTTGCACGAGCAAAGTCTACATCACAAAGTGCTACGACATTATTGATTCCATTGTTGTAAGCGTTTGCGATGTCAGAAGCACCTTTACCGCCAGCACCAATCGATGCGATGTTTAGTTTATCGCTTGGAGCGATGAAGCCTTTTCCAAGAACATGACGTGGTACGATAAAAAAGCCACCGGCTGCAATTGCAGAACTTTTAATAAAACTTCTTCTGCTTGTTGATTTATCTTGCATTTTGATAGATTAATAATTTAGGTTGAATATTGAAACCAAATCTACTAATAAAACATCAAATTTTAATAGCGAAAAGATAAAAAAAGACGAACCCGATGAAAGGCTCGTCATAAATAAAGATTTTGTATAAATGTAAGTTATACTTCCACTTATTTACATGAAGTTGTATATTCTACCAAGTGTTTATCGAAGTTGGTCCAACGATGGTCGTTTTTAAGTTTAGCCAATAATACAGGACAATCCTTGTAGAGTATCAAATAGGCGTCATCATATTCTTTTTTCTTCAATTTTTCTGCCACTCCATTGCCAACTTGTACGTAATAGGATTTGTCATCGCCGCCAGCCATTGTTATACCAGCATACCCAAAACTCATACTTTCTTGGGCAAGTGGGTCATGAAAAACCTTAATCTTACTCGAAAATGCAGGATTTACCATTTGCATCAAAAGTTCTTCAGTATCTTTCTTGACTTTAACTTTTACATTCTCAAAATAGGCATATCCTTTATTGATAATTTCCATATTGACATCATTATTTTTCCATTTTTGTGCATCGAATGCTTGGTCCATTGAGTTTACGAGTTTATTGTAGCCACTAGCTGGTAGATACATCGTTTTTATCTCTTTTGGCTCAATTTTACGTTTCTTTTTTTCGCCTGTGGGTATAATCGTAATTTCTTCAATCAAGCCTTTTTTGCGATTAATGTCATCAATCGTTCCTTCTAATTTAGTTCCATTGGCTAAATAGATATAGGCAATTTCTTTACCCGAAAAACGGTCAAATGCTGGAATAAAAGATTGAGCGAAACTTGCCGATGCAATAGAGCAGAGTACAAGAATTGAAAAGAATGTTTTTTTCATAAATAATGCTAAGTTTTAGGTTTGAGTTACGATATTTACTAATGAGTCAATAAATTATAAATAATTCTGTTTGATTCAGTAAACTATTTATTTTACGGTAAGTAATTTATGCCCAAGCCTTCCTCAAAAATCTTAGCCAATTTCCATGAAAAACATTTTCGATATCTTGCTCAGAATAACCTCTTTTGGCGAGTAATCCTTGTAATTTCTGCAAATCAGCAATGGTTTGAAGGTCGGTTGGCGTTTGCTCAGTACCAAAACATCCATCTAAATCACTCCCAATGGCAATATGATTGGCATTGCCCGCAATCTGACAAATATGGTCGTAGTTATCAATCAATTTTTCGAGCGTAACCCCTCTTTCTTGTGGTGTATCTTTGCCGCGAGTCCAGTTAGGAACAAGCATCCAAGCATCAAGTACCCCTCCAATTACAGCTCCGCGTTCAATCAAAATCTTTATTTGTTCATCTGTAAGCTGTCGTTGATAATCAACCAATGAGCGACAGTTGTGGTGACTCGCCCAAACATTTCCTTTAAATAATTCTAAAGCTTCCGTAAAACCTTCATCAGTTAGGTGCGTTACATCGAGAATCATATTCAGATTGTCCATTTCCTTGACTAACTCACGCCCCATTTTAGTTAATCCGCCTGACATAGTTGTACCGGGAGCGTATCTTCCGGGTCCATAATGAGCAGGGCCACAAGCACGAAGCCCATAAGCATAGGCTTTTTCTAAATAAGATATATTAATGAGAGAATCTGCTCCTTCGAGGCTTAAAATGTAGCCTACTGGCTTTGTTTCATTCGAAATACTTTCATCTTGCCAAAGTTGTAGATGACTTTCTAAGGCCCTAAGATTATTGATTTGAACCATCTCGCCCAAATCCTCCATAGCCTTATACCATGATAATTGAGCTTGGGTAATTCCCCACGCAATTTCGGGTGAGTTATATCCCGGAAGTTTACTTTCTGGAGCAACGTATCGGGCAATTTGGGTAGCTACAACTAAGCCAATATTTCCCTTGCGGAGTTCGGGCAATGAAACCACGCCATTTCCTCGGTCGGGTTTATCGGTCAAGCCTTTTTCTCGTTCACGAATTTCAAAAACAGATTTTCGATAGTCACGATTCCACTCAATGGCGTTCATCGCAATATCCAAATGGGCGTCAATAATAAGCATAATTTTTTTGTTGAATAGGAAGCTCGAAATTAACGAAAATATGCATTGATTTTACTCTAATGTGATAAATAACTGCGTACGATTATAACCCGCAAAACACCCCAAACCATTTTTTACGTTGGTATAAACTGGTACGGCTTCCGCAAATGGATTATCTTCTACATCATTCGACCTAAATAGTGTTGTGTGGTAATCATAAAATTCTTTGCTGAGGTTGCCTAATTCGAGTATTAGTTTTGCACCTAAAGGAGAAGGCCTATTACGGTAGGTTTTGCCATTGAAAGAAATAGCTGAAAGCCCTAAACTTCTATAAACTGCACTTTTTAAGGTTACCATCAGACTACCATCTTCATTAGCGTCATTGAAATATGCTCGCTGGTCAGATAGATTAGCTACTGTAATACTTCTACGGGTTAGATAAGTAAGCCGATTACTCCGAATAGTAGGTACTTCATAATAGTAATCTAAATACCCCCCAATTTTATAGTAGTTTTTTTGATTAGGTAAATCTTTCCAGCGAAATACAAATTCTACACCCTTTACTGTATCGGTTTGTGGGCCTAACTGTGCCGATTGAAAGTTGGCTAGTCGAGAAGTTGGATTAGTTTCGAATGATTCAATTGGTACTTTCTGTAGTGGAATGGTGGTGCTTGCTTCTACTCGATGGTTTTTAGTGATGGCTTTAAGCGTATAGGTTTTACCCGCTTCAATTTTGAAAATAGTAGTAGGTAGAGCGTATAAATAATTAGTTTTATTATAAGGAATTGTGGCAGTTTGATTGCCATTACTAATCGTGACAGTAGCATCAGCAACTAAAGCATCTATATTTTGGGTAGTTGTATCTGAAGTATTAAAGTTATTGAAAACCAGAGGCTTATATGCTCCAAATAGGGGAGAAGATAGTGTTAGTCGAACATAAATAACTGTATCTTGGGGCGAAATAAAAGAGTTCATAACTAATTTTTCTTTTATCTCTGGGAATCGACTTAGTGGAATATCATCAACAATGGTTTCACAAGCCCAAAAGTGTAAGCTTGATAGTACGAGGATAAATTTAAGTAATATATTTTTCATGAATCAAGCAATTCAGAATTTGAAATTATAACTAAATGATGGGATAAAAGGAAAAAGCGAATAGCGTTTGAGTACCAATTTTTCTCCTTCACCTCTAGTAGGAATACCACCGAAAAGACTGTTGTTTTGGAGGTTCGAGCCAACTATGTAAAAGAATGGATTCTTTCGATTATATACATTATAAAAACTAAAGTCCCAAGTTCTTTCGTGGCGACGCATTTTCTTGTGAAATTGTAAGCCTACATCTAAACGGTGATAAGGCTCTGCTCGAAAACTATTTTTTTCGCCATATTCATTTACCCGAAAAGAACGCCAGTTGATTGTGCCATTGTTTTGAGAAACCGTAGAATAATAACCAACATATTCAGCCACCGGAATCGTAAGGGCATTGCCCGTACCATAAACCCACGTGGCCGACAATGTAATTCTTTTACTAAGTTCATAAATCCCTACTACCGAAGCATCGTGTCGGCGGTCATATCTTGGGTAAAATGCTTGTCCAAAATTTAGTTCTGCAAATTTCCAACGTGTTTTCGACCAAGTGTATCCAACCCAACCCGAAAAACGACCAACCTTTTTTTGTACCAAAAACTCAACACCATAAGAATAACCATTTCCATCAATAATTTTTGATTGCCAATCTTCCTGTGCGGCCCCATTTGGCGAATTTAAACTCAGAAAACTGGCTCCTTCCTTGTAGCTCACAATGTTATCCATTCGTTTATAATAGCTCTCAAGCGTAAGTGTTAAGCCTTGTTTATCAAGGTCTTGTGCAAGGCCGATTGCCCATTGTTTGGAGTTTTGTGGAGCAATTCGATTGGTGGCGGGCACCCACAAATCGGTTGGTAAACCAAGGCCTGTATTTGAAAGCAAATGAATGTATTGGTTCATTTGGGCGAATGATGCCTTTAGAGCCAAATCTTTATTGATTTTATAGGCCATTGCCACCCGTGGCTCAGGTCGGAGATAGTAAGTTGAATCGGTTTTGTAATGGCTAATTCTTAGCCCTACATTGAATTTTAGTTTACTAATAGGTTGCCAAACATCTTCAATATACACTCCCGACTCAATTGTATTGATAGGCGTTGCTCTGTTTTCGCTTAGTTGTCGTTGAGTATCTCTTAAGATAATTGCACTTGGTGTAAATCGGTGGAAAATTGATTGTAAACCAAATTTAATGGCGTGAAATTGGTTCGGGAAAAAGTCGAAATCGTATTTAAAGGAATAATCCCGAATACCCGATTGGTATGCTAACTGATAATTCCGTGTGACATTTGTAGTTGTATTAATACTTGATTCTTTAGCCTCAATATTGAATTGATAATTACTTAAAATCAAGGAAGTATTGCTAAAAAGTTTCTGACTGAAGAGATGATTCCATCTGAATGTAGTGGTATAGTTACCCCAATTTATTCCTCCTTCATTTGAGCTAGTAGGCGTTTTTCCAATGGCATTGAATTTATCTTTTCCGAAATATCCGCTTAAATATACTTTGTCTTTGTTGCTAATTTCGTAGTTGAGTTTGGCATTGAAATCTTGAAAAAAATAACCGCCTGTTTGTGTTTCATCGCTTCCAGCTTGACGAGCCGCTAAAATCGGACGGGTAATAGCATCTAAGTAGGTTCGACGCCCAGAAACCAAAAACGAAGCTTTTGCAGGAGCATTTTTTTTCAATCGAATAGGGCCATCGAGCACTAATCTGGAAGAAATTAAGCCAATTCCTCCTTCACCTTCTAGTTTTTCTTTATTGCCATCTTTCATATTGAGTTCAATGACCGATGAAAGCCTTCCGCCAAATCGAGCAGGAAAGCCCGCCTTCGTAAGTTCAACGCTTTTGAGTGCATCGCCATTGAAAGTCGAGAAAAATCCAAAAAGGTGATTCGCATTATAAACCACTGCATCATCAAGAATAATAAGATTTTGGTCGGGGCCACCCCCACGAACATAAATACCTGCTTGACCCTCTGAACCTTTTTGCACGCCGGGCATGAGTTGCAAAACCTTTAAAACATCTTTTTCTCCGAGTAGTGTCGGAATTTTTTTTATTTGATTAATGGGCAATTCAATCACACTCATTTGCGGGCTATCACTTACACGGTCTTCTTGGCGTTTGGCCGAAACTGTGACTTCAGCGAGTTGATTGGCTGATTCGAGTTCAATATTTTGTTCAATATCTTTTCGAAAACATAATTTTTTGATAACCTGGTGATAACCCACAAACGAAAAAACTAAGGTGAGTGAATCGCGGGCAGGGATAGTAAGTGAGTAGAAACCATAAGTGTTGGAGGTAGTGCCAATATTTGAATTGGGAATATAAATATTTACTCCAATCAACTGCTCTTTACTACCTTTTTCTCGAATAAAACCACTAATGGTGTGACTTTTCTGAGCAAATGCCGTTTCAAGTAATGAAAAAAGTAAAAATAGAATTAGTAAATTTTTTTTCTGCATAAAAGGCTTTCAGTCTTGATGAATGTGTGATGCTATCTTGATAACGTTATCTGGGATTGACTTATTTTAAGTGTGAAATGTGGAAGTTTTATTATTAAGCATAGGTAATTGGGGTATTTTATGGTCTAAGTGTAGAAAATATTTCCCTAAATTACTCATCATTATAGAATATTAAGTGTGGTACAAAATTTTCGCTTTTATGGTAGCACCATTTGTACTTAGGCACTAAAAATTAAAAAAATTAGTACTAAACCTAAAACAAAAGACAATGAACAAATCAATTAAAGTTATTGCCTTTGCTTATGCAATTGGAGTTTTTACGTTGGCAAGCTGTTCTCACAGTGAAAAACACGAAGTTGCTGATGATTTACAAGATGCACAAGAAAAAATAGAAAAAGCAACCGATAATACGGCAACGGCAGTAAAAGATGCCGCCAACGAAACCACCGAAGCAGTAGAGGCCTCTCGAAAAGAGCTTAAAATAAAAATCGAAGAAAAGCGTAATAAGATTAAGAAAGACTTAGAAGAGTTGGATGCAAAAATTGAAAAAGCTTCTAATAAAGAAAAAATTAAGTTAGAAAAAAAGCGAAATAAGCTGAATGAGAATTTGCAAGAATTAGATAACGATATGTCCGAAATCGGTAAAGATATTAAACGCGATTGGAAACAGTTTAAAAAAGAGCTCAATGGTAAGATTGATGCCATGCAAGAAAAAATAGAAGATTAGACAGAAGAGTAAGTGGTTGTTTTTAAGTATATATAATAGGTAAAAGTGGGAAAAAGCTATGCGTTTGCGTAGCTTTTTTTGTTTTTCAGAATAGAATAATAGCTATTAAGTGTGTTGGTAGATGATTGGCTAAGTTATTAGTGGATATTTGAAAATCCATTAGAAAGGAAAATATTCAAAATATACTAATAGAAGGTAAAATGATTTTTTGATTAAATAATTAGCTGCTGAAAGTAGCAAGTAAAAGAGTAGAATTAAATCATGTCATTATCAAAATTTCTGCCTGAGCTTTCCCAGAAATTATCATTGGGGGAGTATGGTACATTATTCATGAAAAATAGCAATTACAAGAAAATAAAGATTACCTTAATACATTCTCTATTTTCTTAATATCTAACGGTTTTTCGATAAAACCATCGACACCTAATGTTAAAGCTTGCTCTCGAAGCGAACTAATAGCTGTAATCATTACCAATTTTGAATTTGGTAACTGTTTCCTAAATGAGGTAATTCGTTCAATGCCAGTTCCATCAGGTAGATTATTATCCAAAAAAATCAACTCTGGTTTTTCTGTAGTTATCATTTCATACCCTTCGGCCAATGAATGTACTTTTAAGGAAGGAATACCAAATTTTTTAAGAAGCATTCCAAGCAGCAGACAAGTGTCTAATTCATCATCTATAATCAAGGCCTTCGGATAGTGTTTTTTAATGCCATCCTTGTTCATTTCTGTAGTGCTTTTATATAGAAATAGTCATTTAATGTTGGTTATTTCTAATTATTTATCTCATGTCAGATAAACAATTATTTATTTAGAAATAATATAGATGTCTATTATAGAAACATCGTTTATTTAAACCAAAAAATCATGCCACACCTGTTTTTTGATAAAGACTAACATTCATACTTTTAAAATTGTATGGGAAAGCTTAACAATGACTTTATAGTTGATTTTTAGAAATGATTGAACTTCGCCTTTATTTTTTTATGGGTAAATGACTTAGTTCTAACCAAAATTTGCTGAGGGTTTTAATAGCATCATCCAATCCTTCGTAAGATGAAGGTTTGGTCATATAACAGTTTGCTCCCAATTCATAGCATTTATCAATATCTTGAGGAGAGTTTGAGGTCGTTAGGATTATTACTGGAATTTTTCTAAACTCAGGATTCGTTTTAATTATTTTTAGTATTTCTCTTCCATCAACTTTGGGCATGTTTAAGTCAAGTAAAATCAAGCCAATAGAAGTTTCTTTTGTATGGCTGTGTAGGTATTCAAGCAAATCGGCACCATTATTAAGATAAATGGTTTGCTTACCGAATTTTGTATCATTTAGTATTGACTTGACTAGGTACAAGTCGTCTTCGTCATCATCACAGATTAAAATAGAGGCGTTTCGATTCATTATTAGTTTGGAAGCATTAATAGGGCAAATATACATGAAATATTGCACCTACATAATCGTTTTTTACTTCTGCCACTATATATCCATTATGATTAGTTAAAATTCTACGACAAATTGCTAAGCCAATTCCCGTTCCTTCGTATTCGTTTTTATTGTGCAAACGCTGGAAAATAGTAAAAATCTTTTCGCGATACTTTTCCTCGAAGCCAATGCCATTATCCATAAACGTAATTTTATGATAAACTTTTTCTTGCTGTGCTTCGCCCACATTTATTTGGGTGATATCCTTGCCTAAAACTTGTCGATATCGAATTTCAATGATTGGGTTGATACCCGATTTGCTATATTTGAGTGCGTTAGAAATGAGATTATTGAATAGTTGAACTAATTGTATGCGAATGCCTTTTACTGTTGGTAGATTTTGATTATAAATAATGGCTTTTTTTTGTAGAATTGATTCCGAAAAATCTTCTTTTGCATCACTTAAAATAGTATTTAAATCAATATCATCGAAGGCATAATCTTTTATGTTGGCTATTCTAGAAAAGCTTAGTAAATCATTGATTAACTGTTGCATTCGTATTGCTGACTGATTTATTTTTTGAATATTATTTTTAGCTTCCTCACTGAGTTCATTATTTTGGCGTGTGTACAGACGTTCTCCAAATGCTCTTATTTTACGTAACGGCTCCTGTAAATCATGCGAAGTAATATAAGCAAATTGCTCAAGTTCGGCATTGGTATGTTCTACCTCGGCCAATTTATTTTCTAGAGCTGTTTGGAAAGCAATACGTTGTTTAAGTTCGATGTATAATAAGCGAAAGAATATACCTAAAAATGCCAAGGCTACTCCCGATAAACTTAATAAATAATAAGACATTTGTTTATCGCTATTTTTTTGAAGAATACTTCGATTCCTCAGAACTTCCTCTTCGTCTTTGTCTATTTTTTCACTTAAATCCCTAATTTTACTCATGTAATATTTTCCTAAATAAAGCTTTAGGGTATCAATTGTTTGACCTTTCTGAATACGTTGAATATTTGTATCCATTGCCTTTAATCTTAGTAATGCTAAATTTCGGATGGAATCAATTCGGCTTAATTGTGTTTTGTTATCATTCAATAATGAGCTAAGGTTTATAATTGTAGAGTCAAGTACCGCGACGCTACTTTGATATGGTTGAAGAAAATCTTCGTTGCTGGTTAATAAGTACCCTCTTTGTCCTGTTTCTGCATCAACTAAGAGTTTGATTACTTCCTTGTTTTTAAATCTTACTTGATAGGTATGTGCTACATCGGTTGTGCGTTTTCCCATTTCCTGTAAGTTATCGTAGGTCACTAGAATCAAAATACTTAAGAGGGTAATACTAATGATAATTGAAAGCACAAAACTGATAAGAGCTTTGGGGAGAGTAAATAATGACAGACTTTTGGGGAAAATTTTGCCCAATAAATTGTAGAAAAAATTCTTCATTTTGAGATAGTGTTACTCAATTGATAAATATATTTATCTTTCAATCATATTTTGAAAGCGTATAAAACCCAACTTTTTAGGTATATTGTCATTGTACGTTATAATTTTTTTGTAAATATGAACGTTTTTAGCTCCTAAGCAGGTCTTTATGGGTATATTTTTTTATATATCTTGAAAACTGTAATTCCTAAAAAAGTATTCCTATGCTTAATTTAGTCCAATCACACAAACAGACACTCAAGATTTCACCCACACAGATTCAATTACTGAATTTTTTTCAATTGAATGCCCTCGAACTTGAGCAGTACATAAAAAATGAATTGGAGGAAAACCCTGTATTAGAAGAAGGAAGTCAAGCTGATGAATACCTAGAAGATAATTTACTGAATAATACAGAAGACCGTACACAAGATTACATGGATTGGGATGAGTTTAGTGATGATAACATACCCGATTATCGTACGCGTGTTAGTAATTATTCAGAAGATGAAAGTTTCCTTATACCAATACTTACCGAAAGCGTTAGTTGGAGAGATGAGGTGAAAGAACAATTTTATTTATTTATTGAAACCGACCGCCAACGTTTTTTAGCTGACTATATTGTTGATTCACTAACCGATGAGGGCTATTTACAAGTTGAACTTGATGCCTTGACAGACGATGTATCGTTTTCGAGCGGGACTTTTGTTGATGAGTCAGAAGTAGCCTATTTAGTAGATATTTTGCGTAAAATACAGCCTTTAGGCTTAGGAACTAAGGGCTTGCAGGAGTGCTTATTAGTACAGTTAGAAAGAAATACACATCCAATTGCCGCTATTGCACAAATAATTGTGAAGGAACACTTCGAAGAATTGGCCACGCACAATTATGATAAACTGAAAAAGGTTTGTGCGTTTAGCTCCGATGAAATCAAAGAAGCGGTTGCTCTAATTGCTAGCCTAAATCCACAACCAGTAGTAGGTGGGCAGGTAAATTCTTCGTTGTTGGTTAAAGACAATGTAATTCCTGATTATATTGTAATGGTTGAAGGCGAAAGTGTCGATGTATCATTAAATAGCCGAGGTATTCCAGCATTGAGTATTAATAAATCTTACACTGATTCTTTGGTAGGTGGCTCAAAGGAGGTCAATAGCTACTTAAATGCTAAAATTAATGCCGCAAATTGGCTTATTGAAGCAATTCAGCAAAGAGAAAATACTATGTTGAAAACAATCAAAGCAATCGTGAAAATTCAACGAGATTTCTTTTCTACTGGAAATATTCGCTTGCTTAAACCAATGATTTTGCAGGATATTGCTGAGCAAATAAAAATGGATATTTCAACTGTTTCGAGAGTAACAAGTGGCAAATACGCCCAAACACCATTTGGAATTATTCATCTGAAAGATATATTTACAGAGGGGGTAAAAACGCATGATGGTGAAGAGGTTTCAAACCGACAGATTCAGTTGGTTTTAGAGGAACTTATTTTGAATGAAGATAAAAATAAACCGTTCAATGATTTTCAACTAACAGAGTTGTTATCAAAGCGTGGTTACCAAATTGCTCGCCGAACAGTTGCAAAATACCGTGAAATTTTGGGTATTTTACCAGCAAACTTACGTCGAGTATTGTAATTACCTATTTTATATAAACTAAATTTAGCACCATGGCACAACGCATCTTAATTATTGACGACGACACCGATATTTGCTTACTATTACGCCGATTTCTTAGTAAAAATGGTTATGATGTGGCAATCGCTCACGATGGTACTTCTGGATTGGGTACTTTAGAAACTTTTACTCCAGATTTGGTTTTGACTGATTTTAGGTTGGGCGATATGGATGGTGCTACTATTTTATTGAAAATTAAAGAAAAGCTACCACATGTTCCAGTACTTATCATAACTGGGTATTCAGATATTAAAATCGCCATAAATGTCATGAAGCAAGGGGCCTATGATTATATTACAAAGCCTCTTTTTCCCGACGAAATCTTACTTACTATCAAAAAGGCACTTAGTCAGCCCGTGCATTATGTACATATAGCAGAGTCTGCTGCCAGTTCAGTTGAAAGTCCTACGAAGACAAAAAAAGAAAAAAAAGGTGATTATATTTTTGGAGAAGGACCAGAATCTATGCACTTATATAAGCAAGTAGATTTAGTTGCTCCAACTAATTATAGTGTTTTGATTTATGGCGAAAGTGGTTCAGGAAAAGAGGCGATTGCCCTTGAAATACACAAACGTAGCAAACGTGCCTCTGGGCCATTTGTGGCAATGGATTGTGGGGCAATTTCAAAAGATTTAGCGGCAAGCGAACTTTTTGGGCATGAAAAAGGAGCGTTTACTGGTGCTTTAAATCAAAAGATTGGGCACTTTGAAATGGCTGATGGAGGTACACTTTTTTTAGATGAGGTGGGTAATCTACCTTACGATATTCAGGTGTCGTTATTGCGTGTTGTGCAAGAACGAAAAGTACGCCGTTTAGGTGGAAATAAGGAGATGGCAGTAGATGTTCGTTTAATTGTAGCTTCAAATGAACGTCTAATTGAGGCAGCAAGGAAAGGTAAGTTTCGAGAAGATTTATACTACCGATTCAACGAATTTAGTATTGATGTGCCGCCAATTAGAGAACGAAAAGAAGATTTACTCAATTTCGCTCAATTCTTTTTAGAAAAAACTAATGAAGAACTTGGTAAAAATGTCAAGGGTTTTTCACAGGAAGTCATGAAAGCTTTTCAGCAATACCCTTGGCCAGGGAACTTACGTGAAATGCGAAACGTCATCCGCCGTGCAACTTTGCTTTCAGAATCAGATATCATAGAAATAAGTACCTTGCCTTTTGAACTAATTAATCATAATCGTCTGCTTTTTGACGAATCTCAGCTTACGAATAGTAGTGCTCCTATGCAAGAGCAGCCACGTTATCAAACGCCCGTTCAGCCTGTAGTGAGTGTCCCGAATAAACAATCATTACCTACAAAAATAGATTTAAAATCAACAGCTCTTGATGCAGAATATGAAATCATTCTAACTGTTTTGAAACAAGTAAAATTCAATAAAACCAAAGCCGCTGAAGTGTTAGGTATTGACCGCAAGACACTTTACAATAAAATGAAACAAATAAACCTCAACAACTAATCAAGCATGGACAATCTAAAAATGAGCAGTAGTTTTGGGCTATCGTTGATTGGAAAAAAGGTAGAAAGTTTGGTCAAAATATTGCCCCAACTTATTTACGTGCTTGATTTGGAGAAAAAAACCTTAGTTTTTATTAGTGACCGTATTACCGATATTTTAGGCTACTCTAAGGAAGAAATAGTAGAGATGGGAAACTCGCTTGGGCCTATCATGGTGCATACCAATAAAGCTGCATTTGCAGTGGATATTTCAAGGCAATTTAATGAGCTAAAATTTGGTGATAATCTTGAATTTATGATGGCTTTCCTCCATAAAAATGGTGAGGTGAGAACTCTGAAAAACACAGCAAATTTAATTGAACAAAATGCTGAAGGTAAGAATCACTACGTGATGCTCATAGCAGAAGATATTACGGAGCAGATAATCAGAGAAGAGATTTTGCAGTTTAAACAACAATATATTCAAGATTCTGAGCGGGCATTTCAATATGGGTCATGGGAAATGGAAGCAGGAAGTGATTATGTAAGCTGGACAGATGGACTTTTTGAAATATTGAGTATTCCGAAAAATCGTTTCCCTGATGGCAAAGTACCTTATGGTTATTATTTAAGTTTTGTGCCCCTTGAGGAGAGAGAAACTTTAGAGAGAGAGGTGAATACTAACATTAATGAAAGAAAACCATATTCTGAATATGCTCATACAATTATTGATGCTGTAGGCAATACTAAATATGTAATACTTCGTATGCATCTATTTGTATCGAAGGGCACAACAATTATAATGGGTACTGTCATTGATAATACGCTTAGTTTCACTGCTGAAAAGGAGCGAAATGATTATATGATACAGCTTCAGCGGCAGCATACGCAAATGGAGGAAGCCGAGTCAATTTTTAAGTTTGGAAGCTGGGAGTGCAATATTAATGAATCATATTTTAGCTGGTCAGAAGGATTATTTAAACTTCTTGAATTAGATTCACAAAAGTATCCATCGGGAAGAGTTGGACTTGATTTCTATGATAACTTCGTACACCCGGATGATGAAGTGCGAATTCGAGAATATACCCGACAAGTATTGGTTGAAAAGAGACCTTTTTATGAAATAGAACACCGAATTATAGATGCTAAAGGTACACTGAAAAATATTCTACTTAGGGCTAGAATTCAATATAATGAAAATGGAAGATTGTTACGAGCAGTGGGTGTAACGGCCGATTTGACAGAAATTGAAACATATCGTCGAGAACTCGAACGTCAGGTGGTAGCCCTCAATCGTAGTAACCAAGAACTTGAGCAGTTCGCCTACGTAGCCTCTCATGATTTACAAGAACCTCTTCGGAAAATAAAAGCTTTTGGGGAGCGACTTGAAAGAAAATATAAAGAAATTGTAGGAGAAGAGGGTAGCTTTTTCATAGAACGGATGATTAATGCTGCTCAAAGGATGAATACGCTGATAGACGACTTATTGACATACTCACGTGCTTCGAGGGGAGTGGAAACTCCGAAAAAAATTGCATTGAATGAAGTGGTTAAACAAGTAATTGACGACCTTGAAATAAAAATTCAAAACGAAAATGCAAAAATTATTGTAGGAGACCTGCCCATTGTTGAAGCTCAACAAGTTCAGATGCAGCAATTATTCCAGAATCTTATTGATAATGCATTAAAATTTCGTAAACCAAATGTTTCGCCAGTAGTACAAATTAGTGTACGAAAATTATCAAAGACAGAAATACTCAAATTAACTCAACTCAAACCAACGCTAGAGTACTATGAGTTTGTCATCAGTGATAATGGAATCGGTTTTGAACCGAAATATACTGAGCAAATATTTGCTATTTTCCAAAGGCTTCATGGGCGTGCAGAATATGCTGGTACTGGCTTGGGACTTGCCATTTGTCGTAAGATTGTAGAAGCTTATCAGGGTTATATTATGGCCAAAGGTGAAGAGGGGATAGGAGCAACTTTTATTTTTTATTTACCAACAACGAAATCGTAAAATTGAAATGGGGAGTAACAAGAAAAAACTGGTGATTTTAGTAGCAGATGATGATGAAGATGACCAATTATTCATTCGTGAAGCTTTTGAAGAAAGTAAATTATTGGTCGATATCCGCTTTGTAAATGACGGTCTTGAGTTACTCGACTATTTGAAACAACGAAACAAATATGCCAATATTGAAAATTGCCCTAGTCCATCACTAATACTTCTTGACTTAAATATGCCTAAAATGGATGGAAGAGAAGCATTGAAGGAAATCAAGTCAGATACAGCATTGAAGACAATCCCCGTTGTAGCTCTCACAACCTCGAAAGCCGAACAAGATGTATTAAAAACCTACGAATTGGGCATAAATAGCTTTATTACAAAGCCAGTATCTATTGATGAATTTATTGAAATTGCCAAAACACTAGGTCATTATTGGCTCGATATTGTTCAACTTCCCCAAAAAGCAAAAAAATGAACACTGAAAAAGTTAAGCTTTTAATTGTTGATGATGATGAAGATGACTTCTATTTAACATCTGAATATTTAAAGGAGATTCCCTCAAAACAATTTGATATTATTTGGGCAAGTTCATTTGGTGAAGGAGTTAAAAGACTATCACAAATCAAATTCGATTTGTGTTTTTTTGATTTTTTATTGGGGGCAAGAACAGGGATTGAACTCCTAAAAGAAGCAACTGAAATGGGGGTTACTGCTCCTATTATTTTATTCACGGGAAAGGGAGATAATCAGGTAGATAACGAGGCCATGCGATTAGGGGCCATGGATTATTTAGTAAAAACCGATTTAGATGCTGAGAAATTAGACCGGTGTATCAGATATGCTCTCGAAAGAGCTGATGTGGTGAAGCGTTTACGTGAAAATGAAACTCGCTTAAAAAGCATCTTTGAGCACATGAAAGAGGCGATTATATTAAAGTCGTCTGATGGGGTAATTTTTTACCAAAATAAAACTGCCTGTGAACTATTAGGATTTGAGGATACTCATGAAGTAAAGATAATTTTCAAAAATTTCTTTGCAGAAGAAGATGCTTATAAACGCTTCAAACAGGTACTTGAATTGAACAACTCCATAGATAATTTTGATATTTGGTTAGTTAACAAAAATGGAGAAAGAGTACTTTGTTCTTTGAGTGGAAGTAAGCAAAATGATAGCGAAGGCAATAGTTACTTTTTGATTGTTATTCAAGATATTACTTCAAGAAAAAAACTCGAACGCGACCGTCTGTTGGCTGAAAAATCGGCTTCTACTGCACGCTTGGCCCGTACATTAGCACATGAAGTTCGAAACCCTCTGACCAATATTCATCTTTCGCTTGACCAACTTGAACCCGAACTAACGGATGAAGAGTTAAAACTTTTTACGGATATTATTAGGCGAAATAGTCGTCGAATAAATACGCTTATCACAGAGCTTTTAGAGTCTTTCAAACCTCAAGAGACTGTTTTAAGCGAAGTTTCAGTTGTTGAGCTAATTGAGCGTGCATTGAGCGAAGCCCTTGACCGAATTAACCTCAAAAAAATCAATTTAATTAAGCATTTCAGCAAAGATTGTAGGCTTTATCTCGACCAATCGAAAATAAAAATAGCTTTCTTAAACCTCATAATTAATGCGATTGAGGCAATGGAGGCTGAGAAAGGTGTGCTGACAATTTCAACGGTTGCCCATCAAGAGTATTTCCATGTCATTATTCAAGATAATGGCGTAGGAATAAGTCAAGAGAATCTTAATCGACTATTCGAACCCTATTTTACGCTCAAGACAAATGGTTTAGGATTGGGTTTGGCTGCAACCCTAACAATTCTGCAATCGCACCATGCCCGAGTAGAAGTTGAGTCTGAGTTAGGTGGTGGAACTATATTTACAATAGCGTTTCCTTTTTCTGAGAAATAAGAAAATGTGAGTTGATAATTATTTTTGTTCTACAAAAGACGAGGGTTAATTAGTTTAGCGAGGGCAAAGATTTTGTGAAAAACTAAAACCAATGTTTATCTACAAAGAGGATTTGCATAAAATATACTACCTTTACAAACGATTTAGTGAGTGTAACTGTTCTACAATAAAATCAATTATAAAGATAAATAAATGAAATTAGACCGAATAGAAGACGCAATTGAAGCCATTCGTAATGGTGAGATTATTATTGTAGTTGATGATGAAGACCGAGAAAATGAAGGCGATTTTATATGTGCAGCTGAAAAAACTACGCCCGAAATGGTCAATTTTATGGTAAAAGAAGGTAGAGGTTTGATGTGCACTCCACTGACAAGACAACGTTGTGAAGAGCTGGAATTAGATATGATGGTTGGCAAAAATACTGCACAACATGAAACAGCGTTTACGGTATCTGTAGATTTATTGGGCAATGGTTGTACCACAGGTATTTCGGCTAGCGACCGAGCCAAAACGATTCAAGCGTTGGTAGATAAAAATACCAAACCCGAAGATTTAGGACGTCCCGGACATATTTTCCCACTTAGAGCTGCTGAAGGTGGTGTTTTACGTCGCTCTGGTCATACCGAAGCGGCTATTGATTTGGCGGTTTTGGCTGGTTTACAGCCTGCGGGTGTGTTAATCGAAATTTTGAATGAAGATGGTACGATGGCCCGTTTACCACAATTATTTGAAATCGCCAAGAAGTTTAACCTTAAGTTGGTTTCGATTAAAGACCTTATAGAGTATCGTTTGGAAAAAGAATCTCTGATTAAGCGAGAAATCGGAGTTAATATGCCAACAGAATGGGGAAGTTTTGATATGGTAGCATTTCGTCAGCTAGATAATGACCAATTACACTTAGCATTAATCAAAGGAACTTGGGATGAAAACGAAGAAGTAATGGTTCGTGTACACTCTTCATGTGTAACAGGTGATATATTTGGTTCCTGCCGCTGCGACTGTGGCCCACAACTTCATGCTGCCATGGAAATGGTCGAAAAAGAAGGCAAAGGTGTAATATTATATATGAATCAAGAAGGGCGTGGCATTGGCTTATTGAATAAGCTAAAAGCCTATAAGTTGCAAGAAATGGGGCGTGATACAGTAGAGGCGAATTTGGAATTAGGGTTTAAAATGGATGAACGTGATTATGGAGTTGGGGCCCAAATTCTCCGTGATTTAGGCTTGTCAAAAATTAAGCTAATTTCAAATAACCCTAGAAAAAGAGCGGGCTTGATAGGTTATGGCTTAGAAATCATCAATACTATTCCTATAGAGATAAAGCCAAATCCTCATAATCAGCATTATCTTGAAACAAAAAGAGATAAAATGGGGCATAAGATTATGGGTTCATAAAAATATTAGGTATGCATAACAATTTCTTAACTCGAAAAAATTGAACAATACTAATATTTTTCATTAAAAATCTTATAAAAACTTGTAATTCAAGCACTTATCAAAATAAAAAGGGTAGGTGCTTGTTTTTTTTAGAGAAAAATTTTAAGACCTTTGTACCGAAAATTAAAAACCACTTAATGATTTTTACTTCAAACATTTCTAACTCCAAAAAAAACATGATGCGAAAATTTACTTTCGGGCCACGTCTCGCTTTGCGAGGAGCGTTCGGTCTTCTTACAGTAATGTTATTTGCTTTTCAAAGCTTCGCCCAAGTAACGACCTCTTCTATTAGCGGTTTAGTTACTGACGCTAAAGGTGAAGGCTTGCCTGGTGCAACTATCCTAGCCGTTCACGTACCA